>DAISWF010000009.1:13319-39483 GCA_036826495.1 Burkholderiaceae bacterium | reverse complement strand
CGCACATCGACGTGACCGCGCAGAAGGAGGCCGAGATCGCGTTGGCCGACCATGCGGAGCGGCTGCGCGAGGCCGATCGCCGCAAGGACGAGTTCCTGGCGATGCTCGGCCACGAGCTGCGCAATCCGATGGCGGCGATGCGTTCGGTATCGGAGCTGCTGGGCAGGTTGCCGGCCTCGCTGCCCGACGAGGTCCGCCGGGCCCACGACGTCATCGATCGCCAGCTCGATCACCTGACGGTGCTGGTCGACGATCTGCTGGACGTCGCGCGGATCCACACCGGCCGCATCGTGCTCGAGCGCCGGCTGGTGGAGATCGGCGGCATCGTGCGCACCGCGCTGGAGCAGTCGGCCGGGTTGATCGAGCGACGGCGCCACCGTTGCGAGGTGACGCTGCCCGATCGCCCGGTGCATGTCGAGGGCGACCCCGCCCGGCTGATCCAGGTGGTGACGAACCTGCTGAACAACGCCGCCAAGTTCACCGAGCCCGGCGGGCGGATCGGCGTGACGGCCGCCGTCGACGGCGGGACGGTTGAGATCGTCGTCGAGGACAACGGCGTCGGCATCGCGCCGGAGCTGCTGCCGCACGTGTTCGATCTGTTCGTGCAGTCCCAGCGGCCGATCGACCGCGCCGGCGGCGGCCTGGGCGTCGGGCTGACCCTGGCGCAGGAGATCGTCCACCAGCACGGCGGCACGATCAGTGCGCACAGCGACGAGTCGGGCAGCCGGTTCCGCGTGTCGCTGCCCTGCGTGCGCGGCAGCGTCGCCGCCCAGGCGGCGCCGGCGGCCACCGTGAACCGCCCGGCGCACCTGCACCGGGTGCTGGTGATCGACGACAACCTCGATGCCGCCGAAACGCTGGCGATGCTGCTGGAGATCGATGGTCACGAGGTCCGCAAGCTGCACGACGGTTCGCAGGTGATCGACGAGGTGCGCCGCTTCGCGCCGCGGGTCGTGCTGCTCGATCTTGGGCTGCCGGGCCGCGACGGCTTCGACATCGCCCGCGAATTGCGCGCCTGCTCCGATCTGCGCCAGCCGGTGCTGATCGCGATCACCGGCTACGGCCAGGAGTCGGACCGGCGGCGCAGCCGCGAAAGCGGCTTCGATCACCACTTCGTCAAGCCGATCCGCTACGAGGCGCTCAGCGAGCTGATCGGCGGGATCGAGCCGTTTCCGTCTGGAGAGGCTACGGCGCCGGCACCTTGACCACGCGGGTCTGGCCGTTCGGCGACGGGAACTCGTCGAACAGCGCCTGCACCATCGCCGGCATCACCGGCGCCAGCGACGGATCGCGCCCTTCGCTGGTGGCGATCGCCTCGTACAGCCGGGTCGGTTCGCTGGAGCCGGGCGCGGCCGCCCGTTCGATCGTCACCCGCAGGTCCCGCCGGTAGTTGATGCCGCCGCCGCCGGTGGCGATCGGAAAGCCCAGCCCGAGCAGCACGCCGCCGCCGCCCCCGACGCCGAAGCCCGAGCCGACGCTGACCCCGGCCGCCGAACCGGCTGCGCCGGCGCTGCTGCCGGGCCCGACCGAGTAGGCCAGCCGGACGCGCAGCTCGGCGGCCGGCTCGCCGGCGGCGACCAGGCCCTTGTCGATCAGCGCGGTCCGCACGCTCGCCGCATAGGTGTCGAACTCCGGCCCGACTGCCTGGCCGGCGACCGGCAGCACGACGAACGTCTTGCCGGCCAGCGACTGCCGCGAGACTTCCGGCGGATGGAACGCGGTGACCTGCGTCGAAAGGGTGCTGGCGCAGCCCGACAGAACGATCGTCAGCAGCAGCGACGTGAGCGAGGCACGCGACAGGAAGGTCGGCGATTGGCGGGGTCGTTGTTCCATGAGGGTCTCCTGGCCGGGGAACCGGCATCTCGCCCGCCCCCGGCTGCGGCATGGCAACCGCCGCGCCCGGGTGCTGCACGTGCGAAATGTCCGACACCCGGTGCAGTGATCGTCCGGCTGCGCCGTGCGCCGGCCCATGCCACCATCGGCGCGGTGGGTTGCAAATGCAAAGGAGAGACCGAAATGCTGAACAGAAGACAGCACGACCGGTCGCAGCGGCTTGCGGCCCGCGAGCCGCCGCGTTCCGGAACCGGCGGCATGGGCGCGGCGAGCCGTATCGCGATCGAGCGCTCGACGGCGGCCAGGCAGGGTGTCGTTCCGCGGGGCCGGGCTGCCCGCAAGCGGAGCGGTTCGCGTTGATCGTCGATTACCGCGCGGCGGTGCGCGGCCTGGCCTACGCGGCCGTGCAGTCAGCGGCGGCGCCCGTCGCCGCCGCGGCGGCCGGATCCGGCTGCGCGAAGATCGCCAGCCGGCGCGAGCCGGCGAAGATGTCGCTCGGCTTCAACCCGTACACTTGGCGGATCGAGTGGCTGAAGTGGGTCGAGTCGGGGTAGCCTGCCTCCAGTGCGACCTGGGCGAGGCTGGATACCCGGTTCACGTAATGCAGCAGGTCGCGGGCGCGTTTCCATGCCCGGAAGATCCGGAACGGCACGCCGATCTCGTCCTTGAACAGATGCAGGAACCGCGAGAACGACAGGTTCACCTGCCGCGCATGCTGCTGGGCGCTGGTTGTGCCGGCCGGATGCATCCGGATCCGTTCGACGACCGCCTCGATCCGCGGGTCGATCCGCCGTCCGGCCACCGGGCGGCCGAAGAACTCCAGGTCGAAACGCGTGCCGGGCTCGGGCGCGCCATTGCGCCGCGCAAGCCGGCGCTGCGCGGCGCGTATCCGCTCGAGCAGCTCGGGCTCGTCGGTCGCGCCGCTGCCGCGCAGCGGCTGCGGCAGCACCGCCGGATCGACGGTTTCGGCTTCGAGCTTCACGACATCGATCAGCCGCGCCTGCGCGATCACCTGGTGCGGTTCGTACGGCTGCACGACGGCCATCGTCGTGGTCTGCCAGTCGCCGCCGGCGACCCGCACCCGCAACGCACCCTCGACCGCGGCATAGACGATCACCGAGCCCATCGTCCGCACCGCCGGCGTGCCGAGCAGCCCGTGATAGAACACCCGTTCGGGCGTGATCCACATCAGCCGGTCGCAATGCCGCCCCGTCGGGACGGGCGCGACATGACCGACCGCGCGAATGGGATGCATCTGTGATCCTGTTCGGGAAGCGCGTGTGATGCTAGCCGCAACGTAGCCGCGCCGCCAGTGCGGGAACTCCGGATGGCGCCGGCGCGGGGCCGGCGCGACGGTCAGTGCACCGCCCGCCGACGGCTCTGCCAGTACGGCTCGCGCAGGATTCGCTTGAGCACCTTGCCGCTGGGGTTGCGCGGAAGGGCGTCGATGAACTCGACGCTCCTGGGGCACTTGTAGTGGGCCAGCCGTTCGCGCAGCCAGTCGATCAGCTCGCGTTCGGACACCTGCGTGTCGGGGCGCCGCACCACGCAGGCCTTGACGGCCTCGCCCCAGGTGTCGTCCGGCACGCCGATGATCGCGCCGTCGGCCACCGCCGGATGCGTCATCAGAACGTTCTCGATCTCGGCCGGATAGATGTTCTCGCCGCCCGAGATGATCATGTCCTTGATCCGGTCGTTGATGTACAGGTAGCCGTCCTCGAGATATCCGCCGTCGCCGCTGCGCAGCCAGCCGCCGCGTTCGTTGCGGCCTTCGGGGAAGGCCTGGCGGGTGGCCTCGGGGTTGCGCCAGTATTCGAGCAGATTGCCCGGCGACTCGATCCAGACCTCGCCGGTGCGCCCTTCGGGCAGGTCGGTCAGCGTCACCGGGTCGACGATGCGCAGCCGCACGCCGGGAATCGGGCGGCCCGCCGAACGCAGCAGCTTCGCCCTGGGCCCGCCGGTCTGGTGATCCTCGGGCATCAGGAAGGTGCCGGAGCCGGACAGCTCGGTCATGCCGTACACCTGCATGAAGCCGCAGCCGAACACCGCCATCGCTTCGGTCAGCACGCGGTCGCTGATCGGCGAGCCGCCGTAGGCGATGAGCTGCAGTCGCCGGTAGTCGCCGCCGCGCACGCCGGGCGACTGCAGCATGAACAGCATCATCGCCGGCACGATGAACATGTGGGTGATGCCGTGGCGGCCGATCGCATCGATGAACGCCGCCGGCTCGAACTCCGGATACGACGAGCAGACGCCGCCGGTGTACAGCGGGAACAGCGACATGCTGATGCCGGCGATGTGAAAGGTCGGCAGCGCGTTGGCGATGACGCTGCGCTCGTCGACCTGCCACACCGACCCGCCGACCTGCGCGTTGAACATCAGTCCGGCATGCGTCAGCACGACGCCCTTGGGCAGCCCGGTGGTTCCCGACGAATAGAGCTGCAGCATCGGATCGGCCGGCTGCGCCGGCACCGGCGTCAGCCGGTCGGAGGCATCGGCATGCCACTGATGAAAGCCCGCGATGTCGCCGGCCGGCCCCTCGGTGCGCACCAGCCGCTCGAGCGACGGCAGCCTGGTCCGGTCGCACAGGCCGACGAAAGCGTCGTCGGCCATCATGAAGCGGGCGCCGCCGTTGTCGACGATGTAGGTCACCTCGTCGGGAGCGAGCCGCCAGTTCACCGGCATGCAGACCGCGCCGATCTTGGCGGCGGCGAGCATCAGCAGCGAGCACTCGTAGTGAAAGCGGGTCAGCGCCGCGACCCGGTCGCCGCGCGCGATGCCCATCGCCAGCAGCGCATTGCCCAGCCGGCTGGTCGCCCGGTCGAACTCGGCGAACGTGACCCGCTGCTCGCCGATGCGGAACGCGATCGCATCCGGACGCTCGCGCGCCTGGCGGCCGATGGTATCGAGAAAGGTGAGGTCGGACATGGCACGGATCAGATGTTGGCGCCTTCGATGATCTCGCCGAACCGCTGCCAGACCTTGCCGTCCCAGCGCTGCAACTGCATCTGGCGCAGCGGATGGTGGTTGGTCGGGCTGGTGTTGACCTTGATGCCCGGCAGCAGGATCGGGTTCTCCACGTTCTTCAGGTTGTTGACCTGCGCCATCACGTTCTTGCGGGAGAAGTCGCCGTTGCACTGCTCCAGCACCTTGTGCATGACGATCGCGGTCAGGTAGCCGTAGGCGTTGTAGCCTTCGTTGGCATTGCCCTCGGGGTAGTACTTCGCCATGAACGCCTTGTACTCCTTGATGCCGGCATCGTCGGCCCAGCCGGGGTCGCTCGGGTCCTTCGCGTACACCGAGGTCATCAGGCCGATCGCCCGCTCGGGGCCGGCCGGATTGATCGTCGAGGCGACCGTCGAGGCGCCGCTGGTGATGAAGTGCATCGGCTTCCAGCCCATGTCGAACACCTTGCGGATCGACATCGCGCCGAACTTGCCGGTGACGCCCGAGATCAGCACGTTGGCGCCGGTGCCCTGCAACTGGATCAACTGCGAATCGACGGTCGCATCGGTGACCTCGTACGACGCGGTCTTGGCGATCGCATCGAACTTCGGGCCCAGCACGTCGCGCGCGCCGGCGACGAAGTCGCGGCCGAGGTCGTCGTTCTGGTACAGGATCGCGATCTTCGCGTTCGGGTTCTGCTGCAGCGCGTACTTGACGAAGATCTGCGCTTCGACGCGGGCGCTGGGCGCGAACGGTATCGTCCACGGGTAGGTCTTGTAGTCGCCCCACTTGTCGCCGTTGACCGACAGGAACAGGTGCGGCACGCCCAGGCTGTTCACGTACTTGACGACCGCCGAGTTGGGGCCGGTGCCGAGCATCGAGAACAGGAACGCGACCTCGTCCTGCTCGATCAGCCGGCGCGTCATCTCCAGCGTCTTCGGCGGGCTGAAGCCGTCGTCGTAGATGATGTACTTGATCTGCCGCCCGGCGATGCCGCCGCGTTCGTTCAGCATCTTGAAGTAGGCCGCCTGCGCGCGATTGATCGTGCCGAGCGCCGACACCGGCCCGCTCAGCGACGTCGTCGAACCGATGCGCAGCTCGGTGGCGGTGACGCCGGGCAGGTTCTGCGCCCGGGTGGGCCCGGCCCCGGCCGTCAGCGCGAAGCCGGCCGCGCCGGCGGTCAGCAGCCGGCGCCGGCGGGTGGAGCGGGGCGCCCCGGCCCCGGGGCCGATGGCGGTCCGTTCGTCTTGCATGTCTGCCTCCTCGGTCGCGGCCGCCTCGGGCCGCGCGGTGGGTGATCGGTGTAATGCGCTGCAACAATGCCGATTCATCGGCCGGCGTCGGCGCGCAATCCCGTACCATGTTCGCGCGCCCCGTACTGATAGCCACAAGGCACAAGACTGTCTTGTGCCACCTTGCTAAATATCGCCATGGACTTCGAACACTCAGACCGTTCCCGCGAACTGCAGCAGCGCGTGCAGGCGTTCATGCAGGAGCACGTGTACCCGGCCGAACAGCTCTTCTACGAGCAGGTGCAGGCCGGCCCCGATAGATACAGCAACCCGCCGGTGCTCGAGGAGCTGAAGGCCCGGGCCCGCGAGCAGGGCCTGTGGAACCTGTTCCTGTCGGGCGAGCGCGGCGCGGGGCTGACCAACCTCGAATACGCGCCGGTCAAGGAGATCATGGGCCGCGTGCTGTGGGCGCCGGAGGTGTTCAACTGCTCGGCCCCCGACGTCGGCAACATGGAGGTGCTGGCCCACTACGCCACGCCGGCGCAGCAGGCGCAGTGGCTGGAACCGCTGCTGGCCGGCACGATCCGCTCGGCGTTCTCGATGACCGAGCCGCTGGTTGCGTCCAGCGACGCCACCAACATCCAGTGCGAGATCCGCCGCGACGGCGACCACTACCGGATCAACGGCCGCAAGTGGTTCGCGTCAGGCGCGATGAACGATGCCTGCAAGCTGCTGATCGTCATGGGCAAGACCGACCCGGACAATCCGAACCGGCACCGCCAGCAGTCGATGATCCTGGTGCCGCGCGACACGCCGGGCGTGCGCATCGTCCGCGACATCACCACCTTCGGCTACGACGATGCGCCGGGCGGTCATCCCGAGATCCTCTACGAGGACGTGCGGGTGCCGGCGTCGAACATCCTGCTCGGCGAAGGCCGCGGCTTCGAGATCGCGCAGGGCCGGCTGGGCCCCGGCCGCATCCATCACTGCATGCGGCTGATCGGCTGCGCGCAGCGGGCGCTGGAGCTGATGTGCGATCGCGCCAACCGGCGGGTCGCATTCGGCAAGGCGCTGGGCGAGCAGGGGTCGGTGCGCGAGGACATCGCTCATTCGTTCTGCGAGATCGAGCAGGCGCGATTGCTGACCCTGCGGGCCGCCGACAAGATGGATCGCGAGGGCAACAAGGCGGCCCGCGACCTGATCGCCGCCGCCAAGATCGTCGTGCCGAGCATGGCGGCCCGCGTGATCGACCGCGCGATCCAGGTCCACGGCGGCGCCGGCGTGTCGCAGGACACCTTCCTCGCGCGCGCCTACGTCTATGCCCGCTTCATCCGGATCGGCGACGGGCCCGACCAGGTGCACCTGGCGGCGATCGGCAAGGATCTGTTGAAGCGGGCGGCGCCGGCCGCCTGAAGCGGCTCGGGCGCCCGGCCCGTTCGCGCAGCCTTCCGGATCGCGGTCGGCGTCGTCCGGACGGCGGTCAGCGTACTTCCAGGCCGGCCTTGGTCAGCAGCCCCTTCCACACGGGGCGCTCGCGCTGATAGGTCGCGACGAATGCGTCGGCGGTGCTGCCCACCGGGCTCATGCCCAGATCGGCGATCTGGTCGGCCACCTCGGGCTTCAGGGTCGCGGCCGAATACTCGGCGCTGAGGCGCTGCAGCACCGGCTTCGGGGTCTTCGACGGCGCGATGATGCCCACCCAGCCCGGATTCATGCCGAACACCGGCGCCTGGAAGCCCTGCTCGACCAGGGTCGGCAGGTCGGGCAGCATCTTCAGACGCCGGGTGCCCGACACGCCCAGCATCCGCACCTTGCCGGCGTCGGCCATCGGCTTGATCGTCGACGGCGCGAAGAACGCAAGCTGGAGCTGACCGCTGACGACATCCTGCACCAGCGGCGCCTCGCCCTTGTACGGCGAATGCACCATGCCGGCATCCTGCGAATCGCTGATCTCCATCAGCGCCACGTGTCCGTAGTGGCCCACCGCGGTGGAGCCGTAGTTCAGCTTGCCGCGGTTGGCCCGCACGTACTTCAGCAGCTCGGCGCCGCTGTTGACCGGCACCGTCGAGTTGACGACCAGCACCATCGGCACGGTGGCGGTCAGGCTCACCAGCGCCAGGTCGGCTTCGACGTCGAACGGCACCTGGGCATTCAGCATCGGCGTGGCGATGATCGATGAGCTGGCGCAGGCGCCTATCGTGTAGCCGTCGGGTGCCGCCTTCGCGACCGCGGCGGTGCCGACGACGCCGCCGGCGCCGGGCCGGTTCTCGACGATGATCGGCTGCCCGAGTCGCTCGGCGACCTCCTTGCTGACCAGGCGCATCGTCAGGTCGGTGACGCCGCCCGGCGTATAGGGCACGATCAGCTTGACCGCCTGTTTCGGCCAGTCGGACTGCGCGAAGGCCGCGGGCACGGCGCCGGCAGCCGCGCCGGCACCGATCGTCTGCAGCAGCCGGCGGCGGTTGATGTCGAGGTGGTCCATGGGTGTCTCCTCCTGAGGGGGGTGGCTCATTGCGGGTCGGGCCGGTCGATCAGCGCCACCGCGGTCTCGGCGCGTGCGCCGACGTCGCGCCGGCGCGAAAGCGACTTCTCCGAGGTGGCGGTGCCATCGAGCGCGCGCCGGTAGACGCCCTGCACGATGGCGGCGAGCTTGAACAGGTTGAACACCAGATAGAAGTTCCAGTGTTCGACATGGCTGCGGCCGGTGCGCCGGCAGTAGGCGGCGACCAGCTCCCGTTCGGTGGGCAGGCCGAGCGCGGCAGGGTCCTTGCCGGCCATGCCGGCCGGCGGCTCGGGGATGTGATAGGCCAGGCAGGCGAAGCCGAGATCGCACAGCGGGTGGCCCAGCGTCCACAGCTCCCAGTCGAGGATCGCGACGACCCGCGACTCGGTGGGATGGATGATCAGGTTGCCGAGCTTGTAGTCGCCGTGCGTGATGGTCGTGCTGCGGTCGGCCGGGACGTGGCGCGGCAGCCAGTCGATCAGCGTCTCCATCGCCGCGATGTCGTCGGTCTGCGTGGCCCGGTACTGCTTGATCCAGCGGGCGATCTGCCGCTCGATGTAGGGCTCGGGCCGCTCGAAGCCCTGCAGGCCCAGCGCGCGGTGGTCCAGCGCATGCAGCTTCGCCAGCGTGTCGATCATCGAATGGAAGATAGGACCGCGTTCACCGCGCGGCACATCGGGCAGCGCCGGGTCCTGGAACACCCGGCCGTCGACGCACTCCATCAGGTAGAACGCCTGCTGCAGCACCGGGTTGCCGTCGTCGCGGAACAGCACGGTGCGCGGCACCGGCAGGCCGCTGCCGGCCAGCGCGGTCAGCACCGTGTATTCGCGGTCCACCTGGTGCGCCGAGTGCAGCAGCCTGCCGGCCGGCTTCTTGCGCAGCACCAGCTCGCGCGGCGGGCCGCCGGCGGTGGCGAAGCGCACGAAGTAGGTGGGATTGGAGAAGCCGCCGGGGAACTGGCGCAGCTCCAGCCCGCCGGCATAGTCGGGCAGCGACTCGCGCAGCAGGCCGGCCAGCGCCGCCTCGTCCAGCCGGTGCTGCGGCAGCACCGGCGTCGTCATCGCGTACTGCGACATCGTCGGGCCTTGCCGTTCAGTGCGGCATCGCAAGGGTTCGCACGGTCACCACCAGGGGTACTGCGGCGGCATGTCCTTGCTGGGCCGGCCGGGGAACTTCGGCGCCCGCTTCTCGCGGAACGCGGCGATGCCTTCGACCACGTCGGGCGACTTCGACAGGTGACGGTTCAGCGAGCTGTCGATACCCAGCGCCGCCATCGGATCGTCGGCGATCGCCGCGCGCCACATCAGCGGCCGGGTCAGCGCGATCGCGACCGCCGACGTGTTGTCGGCGATCTCGCGGGCGATCGCGCGGGCTCGCGTCATCAGGTGCTCGGGCGCGACCAGCTCGCTGACCAGTCCGGCCTGCAGTGCCTCGTTCGCCTCGACGACCCGGGCGGTATAGACCCATTGCAGCGCTTTCGGCAGACCGACGATGCGCGGCAGGAAGAACGCGCTGCCGGCTTCGGGCACCAGGCCGCGCCGCGCGAACACGAAGCCGAACTTCGCATTGTCCGACGCGATGCGGATGTCCATCGGCAACGTCATCGTGACGCCCACGCCCATCGCCGCGCCGTTGATCGCGGCGATGATCGGCTTCGTGCAGCGGAACAGCCGCAGCGAGAAGCCGCCCTCGGCGTCGGTGCGCACCTTGTCGGTGGGATTCTGGAACCAGCCGGTGTCCGGCGAGATGTCGGCGCCCGAGCAGAAGCCGCGGCCGGCGCCGGTGACGATGACCACCCGCACATCGTCGTTGCGATCGGCTTCGTCGATCGCGTCGATCAGCTCGTTGCCCATCTGGTTGGTGTAGGCGTTGATCTTCTCGGGCCGGTTCAGCGTGATCGTCAGGATGCCGTCGGCGATGCCGGTCAGCAGATGTCGTTCGCTCATTCGTCTCTTCCTTCGATGACGTTCAGCATGTCGTACAGGGGTTCCTCGAGGCGCCGGCCGACGCCGGCGAATTCCAGCGCGCGCTGCGGCTGATGGCGCAACGCCAGCGTGCGCCGCACGCAGCCGAAGGCCCAGCGCATCGACCCGATGACCTCCCAGAAGCGCACCTCGCGGGGATCGACCGCGAGCCCCGAGGCCCGCTCGTAGGCGGCATAGAGGTCCGCCCGCCGGCCGAAGCCGCCGACCGGTCCGGGCCCGCCGAAGCGCCAGGTGCGCATGCACAGGTAGCCCAGGTCCTCCAGCGGCTGGCCCAGGTGGGCGATCTCCCAGTCGAGCACCGCGACGATGCCCTGCGGCCCGACGATGAAGTTGCCGGTGCGGAAGTCGCCGTGCACCAGCGCGCGCTGCCGGTGCTGCGGGCGATGTTCGGCGGCCCAGCGCAGCGCCAGCTCCATCGTCGGGATCGGATGGTCCAGCGTGTCGAGGACGCGGCGGAACATCGCCAGCATCGCGTCGGCATCGAAGTCGCGCAGGAACGGCAGCTCGGCGGCCGGCATCCGGTGGGTCGCCGCCAGGATTTCCCCGCACTGCGCCGCCATCCGTGCGCGGGCCGGTGCGAACGCGTCGCCGCGCAGGATGCGCACGCCCAGCGTTTCGCCGTCGATGCGGCCGGTGACGGCGCCATCGCCCAGGCCGTCTTCCGGCTCAAGGATGTGGCGCACCTCGGGTACCGGCACGCCCGCCGCGCGCGCCTGCTTCATCACCTGGAATTCCTGGGTGCCGTCGAGGTGGGGGATCCAGTCGTCCTGCGCCGCGTCCGGATCGGGCGGGCCGGCCGGCGCGGCGCGCTGCAGGATGAATGCCGCGGGGCCGGTCGCGGTGGGCGCGTCGAACGCGTAGGTGCCCTTGTTGGCACCGGCGGTCAAGGTCTGCAGCGGCGAGCACGGACCGGTCGCCCCCAGGTGCCGCCGGGCCAGCCGGTCGACCAGCGGCTGCATCGCCGCCACGTCGGCATCGGCGGCGCGCGTCGCCGGCTTGTCGGCGATGCCGGTCACGTCGGCACGCGCCTCTGCGGCCCCACTGTCATGCTGCGCATTCCCTGACGATGCCGGCTTCCAGCAGACGGCCGATCTCCGCCTCGGCGAAGTCGAACTCGCGCAGCACCTCGCGGGTGTGTTCGCCCAGCCTGGGCGCCAGCCGCCGGATCGCCGCCGGGGAGTCCGACAGCCCGATCGGGCTGGCCGGCATCCGCAGCGTGCCTTCGCTCGGGTGCTCCATCGTCTTCCAGAAATCCACGCTCGCCAGGTGCGGATGATCGAGCAGCCCTTCGAGATCGTTGACCGCCGACATCGGCATGTCCTGATCGGCGAGCAGCGCCACCCATTCGGCGGTCGTGCGCTCGCGCAGGGTCTGCTCGACGAAGCCGAACACCGCATCCGGATTGCGGGTGCGGGCATCGAACGAGCAGAAGCGCGGATCGTCGATCAGCTCGGGCCGGCCGATCAGACGGAAGAACTTCTGCCAGTGCAGATCGGAATACGGCAGGAACGCGAGATGGCCATCCTTCGTGCGATAGGGCTTGCGCACGCCCTTGCGGATGCTCTCGTAGCCCATCGGGCCGATCGGCGGCTGGAACGCCTCGCCCCACAGGTGCTCGGTGACGTTGAAGGCGGCCATCGTCTCGAACATCGGCAGCTCCACCTGCTGGCCGCGGCCGGTGCGCTCGCGGTGGAACAGCGCCAGCAGGATCGCGTAGGCGGCATGGATGCCGCAGATCTTGTCGACGATCGACGACGGGAAGTAGCGCGGCTCGCCCGCCACCACCGTCTGCAGCATCGCCAGGCCGGAGCCGGCCTGGATCGTGTCGTCGAAGGCCGGCTGGCCGGCATAGGCGCCGGCGTCGGAATAGCCCTTCACGTGACAGTAGACCAGCCGTTCGTTGTGGCGGCGCAGCGCCTCGTAGGTCAGGCCGATCTTCGCTGCCGGCTCGCTGCGGATCGAATGGACCAGCGCATCGCTGCCGGCCGCCAGCCGGTACAGCACCTCGCGCGCCTCGGGCCGCTTCATGTCCAGCACGATGCTGCGCTTGTTGCGATTGCAGGTGAGGAACACCGCGCCCATCCTGTCGGAACGGCGCGGGCCCAGCGCACGGGTCAGATCGCCCTCGGGCGCCTCGACCTTGATGACGTCGGCGCCCATGTCGGCCAGGTACTGGGCGGACACCGGGCCCATGATCACCGAGGCCAGGTCCAGGATGCGGATGCCGGCGAGCGGGCCGGGCCGGTCGGGCGCGGCGCCGGCCGTGGCGGATGCGCCGCCGGCGTCGGGTGCACCGGCGTGCGCGGGTGAGTTCGGGGTCGCGGCATTCACGACGGTGTCGTCTCCTTGCGGGCGGTCTGGTGTCGCTCGGGCCCGGCGAATTCGAACAGCCAGCCGGCGATGCGGCGGATCTGGATCTCGTCGGAGCCTTCGGTGATCCGGTAGCGGCGATGATGCCGGTACATGTGCTCGAACGGCTTGGCGCGGGTGTAGCCGATGCCGCCGTGCACCTGGATCGCCTGGTCGGCCGCGCGGCAGGCCAGGCGGTTCGCGCGGAAGTTGGCCATCGCCCCCTGGGCGCTGACCGTCTCGTGCCGGCTGCGGTCGAGCTGCCAGGCGGTGCGGAACACGAAGTGCCGCAGGATCTCGCATTCGGCATGCAGCTCGGCCAGCGGGAACTGGATCGCCTGGTGCTGGGCGATCGGCCGCCCGAAGCTCCTGCGTTCGCGCGCGTATTTCACCGACTCGCCGATGCAGTACCGCGCCGCGCCGACCGATGAACCGGCCTGGCGGATGCGGTTCTGGTGCACGAAGCGTTGCGCCAGCGCGAGGCCGCCGCCTTCGCGGCCGACGATCGCGCTGTCGGGCACGCGCACGTTCGACAGCGTCACCTCCGCATGGTCGGTGGGCATGTTGAAGGTCCAGTGGTAGTACTCGATCTTCACGCCCGGCGCATCCATCGGCACGAGGAACGCGGTGATGCCGTCGGCATCGCCCTGCCGGCCCGAGGTCCGCGCGAACACCAGGTTGGCATGAGCGGCATGCACGCCGCTGTTGAAGCGTTTGGCGCCGGCTATCACCCAGTGAGCGCCGTCGCGCCGGGCGGTGGTCTCCAGCCAGGTGGCATCGCTGCCGTGGTCCGGTTCGGTCAGCGCGAAGGCCACCCGCTTCTCGCCGGTGATCATGCCTTGCAGATACTCGGCCTTCTGCGCGTCGCTGCCGAATGCGTCGAACACCTGGACCATCGTGAAGCTGCCGATCACCGACGTCTCGCTCTGCAGATCGGCGTGCAGGCCCAGGCCCAGCGCGGCCAGATGCTCGCGCAGCACGGTGACCGCCAGATGGCTGCCGTCCTGCCCGCCGAGCCGGCGGGGCAGCGCGTAGCGGTAGAACCCCGCCGCATCGGCGCGCCGGCGCATCTCGGCCAGCAGCTCTTCCCATTCGGCGCGCGGCAGGCCGCCGCGTTCCCAGTCGGTGCGGGCGTATTCACGACGCTGATCGAAGAACTGCGGATGGGCCCGCTCGAGCGGGCGGATCTCCTCGGCGATGAACGCATCCAGATCGCCGATCGAGCAGCGCAACTCCGCGGGAAGGTCGAAGTCCACGTGTCTCCTCTGTATTTCGCGCAGTGCAACGATGCGCGACGTCGCCAACCATCATACCTAACATTCGTTAGAATTCAATGAAACGACCCGTGCAAAGACCTGTGGAGACGGCGATGGATTTCGAGCTTCCCGAGGACATCCGGCGGACCATCGCCGACATCGATGCGTTCGTCGAGCGCGAGCTGGTGCCGCTCGAGCAGGCCCATCCGGAGTTCTTCGATCAGCGTCGTGAATACGCCCGCACCGACTGGGAGCGGGGCGGTCAGCCGAAGGAAGAGTTCGAGGCGCTGATTCGTGAGATGAAGGTGCGGGCCGACCGGGCGGGGTTCCTGCGGCTCGGCCTGCCGAAGTCGGTGGGCGGAGCCGAGAAATCGAACCTGGCGATCGTGGCGATCCGCGAGCATCTGTCGGCGCGCGGCCTGGGTCTGCACGGCAACCTGCCCGACGAATCGTCGATCGTGCCCAGCATGCCGATGGTGCATATCCTCGACCGCTACGGGTCGGCCGATCAGAAGGCGCAGTACCTGCAGGGGCTGGTGACCGGCGAGCACTACATCGCATTCGCGCTGACCGAGCCGGACCACGGCAGCGATGCCACCTGGCTGGAGAGCACCGCGCGGCGCGACGGCGCTCACTGGGTGATCAACGGCATCAAGCGGTTCAACAGCGGCGTGCACAAGGCCACCGCCGACCTGGTGTTCGCGCGGACCTCGGGCCGGCAGGGCGACGCCGACGGCATCACCGCGTTCCTCGTGCCGATGGATGCGCCGGGCGTGAAGATCGAGTACTACCACTGGACCTTCAACATGCCCAGCGACCACGCCGAGGTCAGCTTCACCGACGTGCGCGTGCCGCATTCCTGCATCCTGCATGCGGAGGGCGACGGGCTGCGGCTCGCTCAGCACTTCGTGCATCAGAACCGCATCCGGCAGGCCGCGCAGAGCGTGGGCGTCGCGCGCTACTGCGTCGCCGAGTCGGTCCGGTATGCGCGCGAGCGCCGCAGCTTCGGGCGGCCGATCGCCCAGCACCAGGCGATCCAGTTCCCGCTGGCCGAGATGCATGCCGAATGCCAGATCCTGCGGCAGTTCGTGTTCAAGGTTGCCTGGGAGCTCGATCGCCGGCCGGCCGAGGAGATCAGCGATCAGGTGGCGATCGCGAATTTCCGCGCGAACCGCCTGGCCTGCGATGCCGCCGATCTGGCGATGCAGGTGCACGGCGGCATCGGCTACACCCGCGCCAAGGCGTTCGAGCACTTCTTCCGCCATCACCGGCGGTATCGGATCACCGAGGGTTCCGACGAGATCCAGATCCGCAAGATCGCCGCCTATCTGTTCGGCTTCGCCGGTCCGGGCCGTCGGAAGGAATAGCAGGAGTCAGTCGGGTCCAGGGCGTGTCGACACGCACGGGCGTAGTGTGAACAGGCCCTTAACCCGCGGTGATCCAGCGAGGATTGTTGATCCGCAGCGAGTCCTCGATCGTCCGACGCAGGTGCGCGAGCAGCGCGGGGTCGTCGGTCGCCAGCTCGCCGTCGCGGATGCGACCGGCCAGCAGGCGGTTCAGCTCGTCCGGAGAACCGTCACGCCCGAGCAGCGCGCACAGCCGCTGAAGCTCCGCCGCGTCGGCGGCCGGCTTGCATTCGAGCTCGCGCCGTACCGTGTCGAGCAGCCGTCCGACGATCCTGAGCTGGAACTGGTGCTGCGGTGGCGTGAGCGGCGACAGATCCCGTTCCAGGTACTGGCGGACGACGTCGAGCACGTCGGTGGCGGTGGGGCGGCTGTTCGGCATGGTCGTCGGTGGCGGTCGAAAGGATGTCGGAAGGATGTCGGAAGCGTATCGAAGGCGGCGGTGCGCGATCGCGGCGGATCAGACGGCGACGACGCGGCGGTTGCGTGCGCCGGGCCTTGCGATCCGGCCGGGCGACCGCAGCTTCGGCGCAGCGCCGGAAACCGCCGAGGCGGCGGAATCCGCCGAGGCTGCGGATTCCGGAGAGGCGGCGGATTCCGGAGAGGTGGTGGAGCCCGAGGAAACGGTGGAACCCGCGGCCCCGCATCCGTCGCGCAGCATCCGCACCAGCAGCCGGCCGATCTGTGACGGGCTGAAGCCCCTGTTCGCATCGAACCAGGTGGGTGCCCAGTTCAGCGCGCCGAGGAAATGGAGCCGGAACAGCGCCGGCGGCACGTCGGGCGGCAGCTCCAGTCGGTCGACCAGCTCCTTGACCAGCTTTTCGTAGCGGTCGCGCTGCGCGACCAGCGCCGGCCGGATGGGCTTCATCGCGGGCGATGCGTGAGGCGTCACGATGGCCCGCATGTCGGTCAGGCTCAGCAGCGCGTCGCAATGGGCGACGGCCATCGCTTCCAGCCGCTGCCATGGATCGGTGATGCCTTCGAGCGCTGCCCGCACCGACTTGTCGATCATGTCCATGCCGGCACCGTGCACCGCGATGAACAGCGCCTCCTTCGAGTCGAAGTGGTAGTACAGCGAGCCCGCGAGGAGGCCGGACGCGGTCGCGATGTCGCGCATCGACGTGCCTTCGAAACCGCGCGCGGAGAACTGCCGGGCCGCTTCGGTGATGATCATCTGGCGCCGCAGCGCGGCGCGCGGCGCCGGTTTGCGCGGAGTCTCGGGGCGGGCTCGACGGCGGTCGGCGGCTTTGGGCATGGGTGGTCGGGGCAGTGGCTGCGCAACGGTAGCCGATTTTCCGCCGGCCGTCAGAACCACAGAGGCGTGGAGTTCGGGCGGAGTCCGGCCGCCGGCGCCGGGTACGGTGCTTGCCCGGATCTCGGAACTAAGTTCGACCTTGAGGAGTGTCCAGATGAAATCGATCGCAATCGCCGCGGTGTCGGCCGGGTTCGCTCTGCTGGCGGCCGGTGTGCAGGCTCAGACGGTGGCAACGCCGGAAGCCAGCAAGAACGGTGGGCTGGTCGCGCCGGCCAGTCCCGGCAATGCCGGCGAGTCCGCCACCCGCGCGCCGTCGCGGATGAAATCCGACGAGGAGCGCCGTGTCCAGCGGGATCTGAACGCCGCCAATGCCGCGGCGGTCCGTGCGGCGACCGGCACCACGCCGCCCGCGCAGGGCACCAGCATGGGCGCCGGGCCATCGGCCAACTCGGGTGCCAGCATAGGTTCGTCGGGAAGCAGCCCGGCCGCCAGGATTCCCAGCGGCACCGCCACTCAGTGACGTGGCTCAGTGACGTAGCTCAGTGACGTGGCTGCGGCGGCAGGCTCGGGACCACACCGACCTCCGCCGCGACGGAATCCGTGGACGAACCCGACGTGTCGTGAACGCACCCGGCCGTGCGCCCGTGCGCGCGGTGGTGTCCAGCCACGGTGAGGCGTGGCCGCGGCTCGCGGGCTCGTTCCCTCATTCCGGCGCGATCTTGCGATCGCGTATCACCCGTCCCCAGGTGACCGTTTCGCGCGCCATGTAGCGCGTCAGCTCGTCGCGACTGCCCGGCAGCGGCGTCAGACCGTGGCGGTTGAGCTGTTCGAGCACGTCGGGGGCGGTCAGCACCTTGACCAGTTCCGCATTCCAGCGGTCGAGGATCGCGGCGGGCACCTTCGAGGAGGCGACGAACGCATACCAGTTCGTCGCGCTGAAGCCGGGATAGCCGGATTCGGCGATCGTCGGCACCGACGGGAGGGCCGGCAGCCGCGCCGGCCCGGTGCTCGCCAACGGAATCAGCCGGCCGTTCTCGATGAACGGTTGAGCGGTGGACAGCGTCGAGTAATAGGCGGCGACACGGCCGCCCAGCAGATCCTGCATCGCCGGCGCGCCGCCCTTGTACGGAATGTGGACGGTCTCGATGCCGGCCATCACGTTCAGCAGCTCGCCCGCCAGGTGCGACGCCGAGCCCGGACCGGTGGACGCGAAATCGAGCTTGCCCGGATTGGCCTTGGCGAACGCGATGAACTCCGCGAAGGTCTTGATGCCGGTGCCGGCATGCACGACCAGCACGTTCGGAAAGTTCACCGCCATCGTCAGCGCGGTGAGGTCCTTGACCGGGTCGTAAGGCAGCTTCATCAGATGGGGCGCGATCGTCAGCGGCCCGACCGAGCCCAGCAGGATCAGGCTGCCGTCGGTCGGCCCGGCGGCGGCGTACTGGTGCGCGATGTTGCCGCCCGCGCCGGCCTTGTTCTCGATGACGATGGTCTGGCCGATGTTCTCGCCGAGCTTCTTGGCGATGATGCGGGCGGCGGTGTCGGCCGCGCCGCCGGCGGCGAAGCCGACCACCATCGTGATCGTCTTCCTGACCGGAAACTCCTGCGCGAGCAGACGGGGTGCCGGCAGCAGGCCGGCAGCCAGGCAGATGAAACGCCGGCGCGCGGCGAGGGCGGAGCGGGTGGGTCTCATGGCGCGAGGTATTCTGCCAGAAGCGCCGAAAGCTTCCGGATGCTGGTGAGGCGGATGTGACGATAGCCCGTGGTCAGCACGCCCCTTTCCTTCAACCATCGCAGTTCGGTGTTCACGCTCTGGCGGCTGACGAGCAGCATCGCTCCCAGGCTGTCCTGCGTGATGCCGAGCTCGACCTCGTCTGCTGCCCTTCGGCCCCTCGATTCGGCCAGCGACAGCAGCGTGCGAATCATCCGGACGCGGACGCCGGCCAGGTTGTCCGCCTCGGCGGCCGCCAACGTGATGACCTGGTGACTGGCCATTTCCCGCACGACGCCAAGCCAGAGCTCCGGGTAGCGATGCAACCCCTTCAGGAGGCCGGCTTTGGAGAACCGCAGGACGATCGACGGTTCCTTGGCGATATAGGTGTGCGGCGACGAATAGCCGCCGAAGACGCCGATGAAACCGAAGGCCTCTCCCGAACGCGCCAGCATCCGGACCTGGGAGCGACTGCTCAGTCGACCAAGCCGTACTTCCAGCGCGCCGGCGATCACTCCGTACAAGCCGTTCATGGCTTGATTGCGGGCAACCAGGGTTTGACCTCGCGAGAGGCGGATGACTTCGGTGCCGGGGCGCAGCGCGGCCAACGCCTCGGGAGGCCAGGCATTGCAGAATCGAACCGCTCCGATATTGCGGCGCAGTAGCGCTGCATCGGCATCGTCAGCCATTTCGGCGGCCCCCTCTTCCGCGCAGGAATTGTAAAGCGTTTGACAAAGTCGGCGTCACCGCAGTGGTGGGGCGATCGGTTCGGCTCTATAACTCGGCCAACGAGACGCCGCCGCAGCGCGGTGAACTTTGGAGACGAGTGCACCGATGACTGCTCGACATTCTCGCAGCGCGGCCGAGTGGGAAGCGCCGCCCCTTCTTCCAGGCGATCACTACGTGAGCGCCGAGGTCTATCGGAGCAGAGCCCTGTTCGACCTGGAGATCGAGCGGATCTTCAGGAAGACCTGGAAGTTCGTCTGTCACGAAAGCGAGCTGCCGGCGCCCGGGGACTTCAGAGCCTACGAGTATTGCGGCCTGCCGATTCTCACCATCCGCAGTCTCGACGGGACGATACGGAGCTTTCTGAACGTCTGTTCGCACAGGTCGGCGCCATTGGTTCGGGAACGCAGCGGAAACGCCTCGTCGCTTCGCTGCTTCTTTCATCTGTGGGGATACGACACCTACGGAAACTGCACGAACGTGACGCGCGACGTCGGATACGAGGAGCTCGGTCCGGCCAAGGAATCCCTGGGCCTTCGTGCCATCCGGACTTCAACGGACATCGGGCTGATCTTCATCAACCTGGACGACGATGCCGCCCCCTTGCCGGATTTCCTGGGGAGCTCCATCGATTGCCTGCGCGACTGCATGGGGACGAAGCCTCTGGAGGTCTTCCACTTCCACAAGGTCGTCCTCAAGGCCAACTGGAAGCAATGGCACGAGACGAACATGGACGGCTATCACCACTGGGGACACGTGATCAACAGGATGACGAACCTCAAGGCCGAGGGAGCGTTCGATCGCAAGTGGCTGCTCTGTGACAATGGCCATGGAACGATCGATCCCGCAAGAATCAGTTACGCGAACGTCAAGGGCTGGGCGGATCGCACCAATGTCCTGCCGGGGCTGGAGCCCGGGGAGCTGCGGGCCGTCGACCTGTTTCCGAATACGGCCATCATCGTGCGCGGTAGCTGCGTACGAATCGACACCAGCTCCCCGATCGGGCCCGACGCGACTCTGCTGGAATGTCGGGGGCTCGGCATCGCGGGCGAGCCCGTGCAGGAGCGGGCAGCCCGGATCCGCGACCACAACCAGTACTGGGGCCCGTTCGGCCGGAATCTGTCGGAGGACATCGCATTCGTGCAATCCGTCGCGGAATCGAATCGGGGTGCCGCGCGATACAGCCTCATGTCGAGACGCGAGGAGATGAGGGCGATGGACGAGGGCGTGCTGCGGCACTTCTACAAGGAGTGGTCGAAGCTGACCGGGGAATCCGCCAGTCGGCCCGGTGGTGATCGCTAAGTGAGGTCGGCATGAAAGCAGCCGTGCAGCCGCTCGGGCAGGGCGCTGGAGCAGAGACCGGCATGTGGAGTGCGATGAATCTTCTGTCGCAACGACTCTGCGCCGCCCTCAACGACAGGCGATTCGCCGATTTCCTGGAGTTCTGCGGGCGGGATTTCCGATACCGGGCGAGCGCTTTCAGTCCGGAGCTTCGTCGGAAGATGGTGTGGCTCGAAGCGGGCAGGACCGATCTAGAGAACCTCTATGAACTCCTGCCGAGACAGGTCTCGTCCGCCGGTTCGCTTTGCCGGTTCGTCAACGTCGTGGATGTTCGGGCCGGCGACGCATCCGGCACGGTTGCCGTCACCAGCTCGCTGGCTGCCTACTTCACCAACGTGGATGGCGCGACGTCGCTCTTCGCCATAGGGCACTACGACGATGTCTTCGCGCAGATGCCGGAGAACCCTCTGCTGATCAGACGGGAGCTGCGGCTTCAGACCCGCATGCTGGATTCGGGGACCCTGGAGGTCCTCTGAGCGGATGCTGCGCGAAATTCGAGGAGACACTCCATGATGCTCGGTGTTGGGAGATACGTCGTCGCACTGGCGGCACTGCTGTGCTGCCTGGGCGTTCATGCTCGCGACTATCCGGCCCGGCCGGTGCGGATCGTCGTGCCGTTTCCGCCCGGGGGAGCGGTCGACAACGTCGCGCGTCTCCTCGGCGAGCGGTTGGGCGTCGAATGGAAGCAGCCGGTCGTCATCGAGAACCGGCCCGGCGCGAACGGCAGCATCGGCACCCGCGCTGCCGCGTCGGCGTCGGCCGACGGCTATACGCTGCTCTTGTCGACATCGTCCACGCAGGCAGTGAATCCCGCACTGGAGCCCACTCTCCCTTACGACCCGGTCAACGATTTCTCGCACATCTTTCTGATCGGCTCGACCCCCAACATTCTCTACGTTCATCCTTCGCTGGCGGTGTCGGACGTGCAGGGCCTCATCCGGGCAGCTCGGGACAATCCCGACAAGTTCGCCATCGGGTATGGCACCAGCAGCGCGATGGTTGCCGGAGATCTCTTCCAGACGATGGCCGGCATCAGGCTCACGAACGTCGCCTACAAAGGCAATCCCCAGGTGCTGACCGATCTGATCGCGGGTCGTGTTCATGCGATCTTCGCGGTGCCTTCGTCCGTGCCGGCGGGCTTCAAGGACAAGCTGGTGCCGGTCGCCGTGACATCGCTGTCCCGACTGCGTTCCGAACCCGATCTGCCGACAGTCCACGAAAGCGGGCTTCGAGGCTACGAGGCGGTTGGCTGGTTCGGGATATCGGCGCCGGTCGGCGTGGAGGATTCGGTCCGAAGGAAGATCAACGAGGATCTCAATCGGGTCCTGGGCAGCCAGGAGGTCAGAGAGCGTCTGATGAGCCTCGAGGTTTCGCCGATCGGAGGAACCGAGCAGCAGTTCACCGGGTACGTGAAATCGGAACTCTCCAAATGGAGGGAGGTCGTCGGTCGGGCCGCCGGCCAAGGGGGGCGCTGATCCTGTACAATCCAGCACCCGTCATTGGGGAGTAGCCGCCCTGCATCCTGCAGGGGCCCGCGTCAACACACTTGGCCTTCGCGGCCGTGGCGCGGGCAGCTTCGTGCCTGGCAAGACCTTTGACTGCGTTGCCTCCCGGTTGGGCCGGGGCGGCACTGCAGTCTCGCAAGGTTGCCGGCCCGGAGCGTTCGTTCGATGGAATCCCTGCTGATCTCGATCGGTGTCGTCGCCCTCGGCGAGATGGGCGACAAGACCCAGTTGCTGGCGATGCTGCTGGCTGCCCGCTATCGGCGGCCCTGGCCGATCGTCGCCGGCATCCTGGTGGCCACCCTCGCCAACCATGCGATGGCCGGCGCGCTCGGCGGGTGGGTGGCTTCGCTGCTGGGCCCGGACGTGCTGCGCTGGGTGATCGGCGCATCGTTCCTGGCGATGGCCGCCTGGATGCTGATTCCCGACAAGCTCGACGACGCGCCGGCCTCCAGAAGGCACGGCGGCGTGTTCGCGACGACGCTGGTGGCCTTCTTCTTCGCCGAGATGGGCGACAAGACGCAGCTCGCGACGGTGGCGCTGGCCGCCCGGTTCGACGATCTGCCGGCGGTGGTCGTCGGGACCACGATCGGCATGCTGCTGGCCAACGTGCCGGCGGTATTCCTCGGCGACAAGGTGGCGGCGCACGTGCCGATGAAGCTGGTGCACGGCATCGCCGCGGCGATCTTCGCGCTGCTGGGCGCGGCGACGCTGGCCAACGCCGGCGATCTGTTCGGCCGGCTGCTCTGAATCCGCCCGGCGGGCCCGGCGCGGGCCGCCGCCGGCCGCACCGGCGAGGCCACCGGCGTCAGGCGTTCAGCCGCGCAGCCCCGAGAACGACACCACCATCCCCGGGCTGTAGTCGAGCCGCATCGGCTGCTGCCTGGGGTCCAGCAGCACGTTCGACTTGCTGTCGGTGTTCATCACCTTGTCCATCACGCGCTGCAACGTGACGGTCACTCCCGGCAGCGCCGGATTGTCGGATTCGATCTGCACGCGATTGACGCCTGTGCGCCGGATCGTCACCGTCACCGTCTGGCCGGGCGCGGTGCTGGTGCCGCGCGAGTCCGAGATGATCTCGCCGCGGTAGACGCCTTCGGCGAAGTCGCCGAGGTCCGGCTTGCGTTTCGGCTTGTCCGCGCCGGGCGCCGCGGTCTGGCCGGACGAACCGGCGCCATGCACCGCCAGCGGACCTGCGCCTGCCGCCCGGATCAGCAGTCGTCTGACATGGAAGCTCATCATGCGCCCTCAATCATAGATGCCGCCCAGCACCTGGTGGAAGTGATTCTCGACCAAGGTCGAGCAATCGCAGGCCGTCCGTCGCAGCGCCGCCCGATCGGCGATGCGGATGCGGCCCCGACCGGTTTCGACGACGCCCGCCCGGCGCAGCTCGCCGAACACGCGGGTCATGAAGCTGCGGCCCACGCCGAGCATGCCGGCCAGGTCTTCCTGCGTCATCGCCAGGTCGGCGCGCCCGGTGCGTTCGGCTGCCGACAGCAGCCACCTGCTGGCGCGCTGAGCGATCGTGTGCGTGGCGTTGCATGCGGCGGTCTGGAACACCTGCGCGAGCAGGCAGTCGGCATAGCGCGCGAACCAGTGCCGCAGATGGATCGACTCGAGCTTCGCCTGCTCGAGCGCCACGGTGCGGATGCACAGGAAACGGCCGGCGCCGCGCACGGTGGCGGTGGCGTAGGCGGGCAGGCTGCCGTTCGAGACGATGCCGCCGATCGCGCCGTCGCGGCCGATGATCGCCACCTCCACGCCCTGGCCCGCGCCGGAATCGATGGTGAACGACGCCAGCGCGGCACCGCACGGAAACCAGGTGTCGACGACGATGTCGCCGGCCCGTTGCAGCACCTCGCCGCCGGGCAGATCCAATGCCCGCAGGTGCGGGACCAGCCGCTGCCGGTCCGTATCCGACAGGGCGGCCAGCAACAGATTGGCATCGTGATCCGCTGCCGCGACATCGACCGACACTGAAATTCCTCCCTGCATGCACCGGCCGGTGCATCCGGCGCACGGCATTCGCCGTGCGTCCACTTGTGCACATATCCTCGAGGGCCGGCCGACCCGGCCGGCGCGTCGTTGCCGCGCGCCGGGCGACGTCATTGTAGTGGGAATACGGAGAGGCGGAACCTCCTTAAGCGCATGTCGATTCCGCGGCGTGCTTCGCGTGTCCGGGCATTCCCGCCGCCGGGGGGGCGCACGTTGACGCTCGAATCCGGAATCGCTAGGCTGCGCGTCGTTGCGAAACAACCGGAGCGCGGTTCCGCCGCACCACGATGGACAAGGACAGCAAGGAGCGCAGCGCGGAGATGCTCCGCCAGTGCCTGCCGCTCATCAGTTCCCACGGTTCCGATTTTTCGCCGTCCAGCTACGCGATCTGGTACTCCTACGTGGGTCGCGACACGCCATGGCTGGTCGCCGCGCTCGACGCCACCCGGAAGAGCGGCGGCACGCTGACCGAGGTGCAGACGGAGGAGCTGCACGCCCGGTTGCATCAGCAGAACAGCGTCGAATCGATGGAAGAGACCCGCAGGGCGCTGAGCGGCCTGGTGAACTCGCTGGCCGCGTCGGCGGCGCAGGCGCAGGAGTCCACCGCGTCGTTCGGCTCGGAGCTCGACGTGGCGGCCGAGGCGATC
Source organism: Burkholderiaceae bacterium (assembly GCA_036826495.1). Classification (GTDB taxonomy): domain Bacteria; phylum Pseudomonadota; class Gammaproteobacteria; order Burkholderiales; family Burkholderiaceae_E; genus DAISWF01. The sequence goes on along the minus strand of DAISWF010000009.1, from coordinate 14,799 downwards.
GCGCGCGGCGATGTGACGGCCGCCGCTGCCGGGCTGATCGAACAGGTGCGCGCGTATTCCGGAACGCTGAAGGAGGTGAACGGCCGGCTGCGCAGCAGTCAGGCCGAGATCGAGCACCTGCGCGGGGAGCTGAGGGTGATGCGGCAGGAGGCGCGGCGCGACCCGCTGACCGGCCTGACCAACCGGCGGGCTTTCGACGAGGCGCTGGCCGCGGCGATGGAGGAGGCGCGGCGCCCCGGTGGCGTGCTGACCGTCGCGATGCTGGATCTGGACCATTTCAAGAAGATCAACGACACGCACGGGCATCTGTTCGGTGACCAGGTGCTGAAGGCGGTCGCCGGCCTGATGCGCGCCAAGGCGCTGGAGGGAGAGGCGGTGGCCCGGCTGGGCGGGGAGGAATTCGCGTTCCTGCTGCCCGGGGTGCCGATGGCGCAGGCGCTGGAACGGATGGAGGCCCTGCGCAAGTCCATCGGGGCGGCGCAGATCCGGCGCGCCAGCAGCAACCAGACGCTCGGCAACGTGACGGTCTCCTGCGGGCTGGCCGAGCTGCGCCCCGGCGACACCGGCCACTCGTTCGTCGAGCGCGCCGACCAGGCGCTGTACCGGGCCAAGGCCGGCGGGCGCGACCGGGTGGAGTGTTCGAACCCGCGGAGCGAGGCGCCGGCGGCAGGGGAACGCGAAGCGCAGAGCGACGCGGCCGGCGGCTGACGGCGGGCCCCGCCGGCGCCGCGGCGTGAAGTATTCGATTGTGACGACGGGCCGGCGGGCGTAGCCTCGTAGCCGATATGCTTGTGCTGGTTGCTGATGCAACGTCCATCACCTGTGCCGTCGACTCCTGTGCCGCCGAATATGCCCGACCTGTCCATGTCCCGCGATGAAGTGAGCCGAGCGGGGCCGTCCCGGCAGCCGGCGCGGCCCGATCTCGGCCCGCTGTCCGAGCCCGCGACGGCCCGCCGCGCCGCCTCGCAGGCGGGCGGGGCGCTCGCGCCCGGCCTGACGATCGTCGTTCTGCTGTCGGGCCCGCAGCGCAAGGCATGGCTGGAAGAAGCGCTCGATTCGGTGCCGCTCGATTCGCCGCACCTGTCGGCGATGCACATCGTTCATCAGGGCGGCGCGTGGGATTGGCACCCGGCGCTGCGCGCCCGCTACGAAGCCGACCCCAAGGTCAGGGTGTTCGAGTTCGCGCAGCGGCTGGACATCGTGCCGAGCTTCAATCGTGCGATGGGCACCGTAAGGAGCCGGTGGGCGCTGATCCTGCCGGACGACGATCAGTTGATCACCGAGCCGTTCCGGGCGGCGCTCGAGCAGGTCGCCTCGATCGGCGACGATTGCGGCATGCTGTCCTTCGGATGGTACGAGCACGTGGGCGGCAACTACGTCCGCGACCGGATACGGGCCATCGAGATTCCCGACGCGCTGCGCGGGCCGCCGCTGTGCGCGACCGTGTTCAACGTCGAGAGGCTGCGTGAGATCGGCGGGG
>DAISWF010000009.1:8302-13247 GCA_036826495.1 Burkholderiaceae bacterium | reverse complement strand
CGACATGGTGATGACCGCGCGGCTGCGCGCGCAGTTCGGCGCGCGGTTCTCCGAGGTTCCGGTGGGTATCATCCGCACCCACCCGAACCAGGAAGGGCGCAAGCACAGCAACTACGCGCCGTTCATCGACGCCACCTGCGAGATCCTGAGCCCGCTGCTGCGGGACGGCCGCACGGTCGAAGAGCTGCGCACGGCGGTGCGCAACATGATCCACGGCCAGACGACGATCGTGCGGCGTCTGCGCCGGCTCGTCGCCTACCTGCTGCGCGCCCGCCGCCGGCCGGTGCGGGTGGTGCAAGGCCCGATCCTCACGCGGCGCGTTCCGCCGCTCTGAAGGGCGGTGCGGGCGGTCGCCCGCACGTCCCCGAACGTCCCCGCGTTTCTCCCGAATGCTCAGTGCGCTGCGGCGGCGCCAACCGATCGACGGTCGGGCCGGCCGGTCATGCGGTCCGCCCGGGCCGCCGCGATGTGACATCCGTCACGTCGACGATCCGGACGCCCGGCCGCCATCGGGACAATCGTGCATCTGTGCACAGATCTCCGACGCATCAGCCGATACGCTGTCGACATCGACCCGCCTCCTCTGGCTGCTGGACTGTAAAGAACGGATCGCTCTCCATATGGAAAACCGCGCACAGTTCGCGCCGCCTGTCCGTACCGGTCGTCATGGCCTGCTGGTGTGGGTCCGGGCAGCAGCCGATCCGGCCGCAGCGATCGCCTGCCTGATCGCCAGCAATCTGGCGTGGGGCGTGACGTTCGGCCGCACGGAGGTGGTGCTGTGCGTGCTGACCTTCCTGCTGCTGTACCCGAACACGATCGCCCATTCGAACCGCAAGCGCGACATCGCGCGCACCGTGCTGACCTCATGGCTGCTGGCCGCCGGTGCGCTGTGGGTCTTCGGCATGGCCACCGGCATGATCGAGATGTTCGACAGCCGGGTGCTGACCACCTGGTTCCTGATCACGCCGTTCGCGCAGTTCGCCGCGCAGAGCGCGTCGCCGGGGCTGTTCCGCTACCTGGCGACGATGAACGAGCCGCACCGGATCGTCGTGGTCGGCGCCAACGAGCTGGGGCTGGCGTTCACCCGCTCGGTGGTCGGCGACCCGCTGGCCAATGCCGAGGTCGTGGCGTTCTTCGACGATCGCGAGGGCGCCCGCGTCGATCCGACGGTCAGCACCAAGATCGTCGGCAAGATCAATGCGGTCGGGCAGTTCGTGCGGGTGAACGACATCGACCAGATCTACATCGCGCTGCCGATGGCGTCGCAGCGGCGGGTGCTGGACCTGCTCGACGATCTGCGCGACACCACCGCATCGGTGTACTTCGTGCCCGACATCTTCATGTTCGACCTGATCCAGGCGCGCGTCGATTCGATGGCCGGCTTTCCGGTGGTCGCCGTCTGCGAAAGCCCGTTTCGCGGCGTCACCGGCGCGGTCAAGCGCACGTTCGACCTGGTGGTCGCGTCGATCGTCACGGTGCTGGTGCTGCCGCTGCTCGTGCTGATCGCGCTGGCGATCCGTCTCGATTCGCCGGGCCCGGTCATCTTCAAGCAGCGCCGCTACGGCCTGGACGGACGCGAGATCGTCGTCTACAAGTTCCGTTCGATGACGGTGACCGAGGACGGCCATCAGCAGTACAAGCAGGTGCAGGTCAACGATTCGCGGGTCACCCGGGTGGGCAAGGTGCTGCGGCGGACCTCGCTCGACGAACTGCCGCAGTTCATCAACGTGCTGCAGGGCAGGATGAGCGTGGTGGGGCCGCGCCCGCATGCGATCGCCGTCAACGACCAGTACCGCAAGCTGATCCCGGGCTACATGATCCGCCACAAGGTGCGCCCCGGCATCACCGGCTGGGCGCAGGTCAACGGCTACCGCGGCGGCGATGACCTCGATCTGATGAGCAAGCGCATCCAGTACGACCTCGACTATCTGCGGACCTGGTCGATCTGGCTGGACATCCGGATCATCATCCGGACGGTTGCGGTCGTGTTCCGCGATGACAGCGCGTACTGAAGCGGTCAGCGGCCGTTTCCCCGGCACGCTGGCCGACTGGCTCGCCTACACCCCGTTCTTCGCGACGACCTTCCTCGCCAAGTGGGGCGTGCCGGTCGGACCGCGCGACCTCGGCATGTCGGTGATGCTGATCCTGCTCGCGCTGATCATCGGGCTGTCGACCCAGCGCATGCGCGTCGACACCCGTCAGTTCATCGCCTACCTGCTGATGCTGGCGGTGCTCGGCGCGTTCCAGTTGCTGGGCGCGCGGGAGTTCTCGTTCCTGTCGTTCCTGCTGATGATGGCGCTGTACCTGTGCTACACGGTCCGCGTCGAGCGGCCGGGCGACTCCGGCCGGCGGGCGATGCACTTCGTGGCGGACTGCGGCGCGTTCGTCGCCGCCTGCGGCATCGTGCAGTTCGCTTCGCAGTTCGTGCTGCCGTACAACCTGGTGTTCCCGATCGAGACGCTGGTGCCGCAGCATCTGCAGATCGAGGGCTACAACACCCAGATCCCGCTGACCTACGGTTCGACGATCTACAAGGCCAACGGCTACTTCTGCCTGGAGCCGTCGTTCTTCAGCCAGTTGCTGGCGATCACGCTGCTGATCGAGCTGGTGACCCGCAACCGCCTGTCGCGGATCGCGCTGGTGGCGGCCGGGCTGGCGGTGTCGTACTCGGGCACCGGCATCATCATCCTGATGGTCTGCCTGCCGGTGCTGGTGATCGCCCGCCGCCGCTGGGACCTGATCGTGCTCGGCGCCGTCGTGCTGGTCGCCGGCTCGCTGCTGTCGGACAAGCTGAACCTGGATCTGTTCCTGCAGCGGGCCAGCGAGTTCTCGAATCCTCGCTCGAGCGGCTTCGAACGCTTCGTCGGCGGCTTCTATCTGTTCGAGCAGTACCTGTGGCAGGACGTCGGCCATGCATTGACCGGCTACGGCGCCGGCACCTTCCAGGACTATGCGGACCGCGCCGAACACCGGGCCGCCGAGATCTCGTTCTTCAAGATCGTGTTCGAGTTCGGCATCCTCGGCGCCATCCTGAATCTCGGTTTCCTGTTCTACACGGTGTTCCGCTCATCGGCGCCGCCGGTCATCAAGCTGGCGGTCGCGGTGGCGTACTTCATGAGCGGCATCTACACCGCGACCTCGCACGGCTTCGCGCTGACATTGCTGCTGTGGCCCGGCGCGCGCGACACGGCGACCGGCGGCCGCGGGCTGTTCGGCGGTTCCGCCGCTCGCGCAGGCCGACAACGAGTCGCTGCCGAAGGAGTCGGATCGTGACGACGCTGCTGTTCGCGGTGGCCGGCGTCAGCCTGCTGCTGGCGCTCCACCCTTACCTGATCTTCCCGCTGTCGCTGCGCTGGATGGAACGGCGCCGCGCCGCCCGTGATGCGCGGGCCGGCCGGTCGGCGGCCGCCGATGCCGGCGCCGGGCCGCGAGCCGGCCCACCGGCGGCGCCGGCATCGATCGCGATCCTGATGTGCGCCTACAACGAGGAGCGCGTCATCGAAACCAAGGTGCGCAACCTGCTGGCGCTGCGCGACGAGGTGCCCGACCTGCAGATCCTGATCTACGTCGATGCCGCCAGCGACCGGACCGCCGAGATCCTGCGCCGCTACGACGACCGGATCACGCTGCACGTGTCGCCGGAGCGGCACGGCAAGACCTACGGCATGAACCTGCTGGTCGGGCGGGCCGAGGCGGACATCCTGGTGTTCACCGATGCCACGATCGAGATCCTGCCCGGATCGATGCGGGCGCTGCAGGCGCATTTCGCCGATCCCGCGGTCGGCTGCGTGTGCGGCTGGATCGATTGCCGCAATCCCGACGCGTCGGTCACCACCGCGTCGGCCGGCCTGTACAGCCGGCTCGACATCGAGATCCGCCGGCTCGAAAGCCTGGACGGCTCGGTGATCGGCGCGCACGGCGGGCTGTTCGCGGTGCGCCGGGCGCTGCACCGGTCGCCGCCCGACGACATCATCGACGACCTGTACGTGTCGCTGAACGTGCTGGCCGACGGTCACCGGGTGATCCAGTCGGGCGGCTTGATCGGTGTGGAGGATGCCGCCACCGATGCGCGCGACGAGTTCCACCGCAAGGTGCGGATCGCCTGCCAGTCGTTCAACGTGCACCGGCTGCTGTGGCCGCGGATCCGCCGGCTGCGGCCGCGGATCGTCTACCAGTACCTGTCGCACAAGCTGCTGCGCTGGCTGACCATCTATTTCCTCGCGATCGGCGCGCTGGCCTTCGAGGGGGCGCTGGTGCTGGCCGGCTACTCCAGTGCGGCGGCGATCTGTGCGCTGCTCGGGCTGACCGGGCTGTTCGCCGGGCTGCGCGGCTGGTCCACGTTGCTCGCCAGAATCGTCGACCTGCTGGGCGCGCTGGCCGGAACCGGGCTCGGCGTCTGGCGGTCGATCCGCGGGCAGAGGTTCCAGACCTGGACGCCGGCGGCATCCGTCCGCAAGCAGTGACCTGCGCGGGCGGTGCCCGTATCAGGCGGCCGCGGCGTTCACAGGTTCTGAGCGGTGCCGCCCGATCGCCGCGGCGAGCTGCCGGCCGCGGGCAGCCCAATCGAAATCGTTGCTGGCAGCCGCGAACGCGCGGCTCTGCATCGCTTCCAGCGCGGCGACGTCGTCGATCGCCTGGACGATCCGCTCGGCGAGCTCGGGCAGCGTGTCGGCCATCACCATCTGACGGGTCACCGGCTCCGGCATGCCGGCAGCGGCGGCGGCGATCGTCGCGACCGGCAGACGGCCGAACAGGTAGTCGAGGAACTTCAGCTTGAAGCCGCCGCCGATCAGTTCCGGCACGATCGCCAGCCGGGCGCCGGCCAGGATCGGCGCCGGGTCGTCGACGAAGCCGTGCAGGGTCGTGGCCCGCAGACCGGCGCGCAGCTCGCCGGCCAGCGGCTCCGGCACGTCGCCGACCACGTCCAGCCCGATGCCGTGGCGGG
>DAISWF010000009.1:0-8292 GCA_036826495.1 Burkholderiaceae bacterium | reverse complement strand
CCGCCAACGCCGACAGGTCGGCCAACGCCATCGGGTCGGCGACCGCCAGGAACTGGCGCAGATTCTCCTGCTTGATGACCCAGCGGAACGAGCCGACGATCACCGCGCGGCGCGGCCGTTCGGCGGTGATCGTCCGCTCCGGCGCCGGCGCGCCGGCATAGCCCGGGGTCATCACCAGCACCGGCACGTCGGGCCGCTCGGCGCGGTACAGGTCGGCATCGAGCGAGGTGATCGTCGTCAGCAGATCGACGTCGCGCAGAAGCTTGCGCTCGAGCGCCCGTACCTTGCGATAGTTCTGGTACATCACCAGCCGGCGGGCGGGATCGGTGGCCGACTCGCGCCACATGCCGGCCCAGACCGATGTCTCGTGGTTGTGCGACAGGTGGATCAGCAGCGGCCGATGGGCCGACGCCGCGGCTGCCCGCCGGCAGGGCTCCAGCGCCCAGCCCGAACCGAGCTGGTCGATGACGATCGCATCCCAATGCTCGGCGAGCAGTCTCGTCAGGCGCTCGCGGAACGCGGCGGTCGGCTGCACCGAGGTCATCAGCGGCCAGCGGCTCAGCAGCGCCCGCAGCCGGCCGATGCGCCCGCCCGGCACCGGCGCGAAGGTCAGGCGCTCGAATGCCGGCACCGTGGTGCCGGCCGCCACGTCGTGGCCGATCATCGTGACCTCGACGCCGGCCTGCGCGAGCGAACGGGCCATGCCCAGCGTATACAGCCGGTCGCCGCTGTCGGCCGGAAACGGCAGCTCGCGGGCCACCCACAGACAGCGCGGCGCGGTCATCGCGCGACACCCGCCGGCGCGGCCGGTTCCAGCCGGCGGCCGTGCCGGCTGAACATCGGCGGCACCAGGCGCCTGAGGATCGCCGCGGCCGGCACCGACAGCAGCAGCGCCGCGGCGGCGAACAGCAGCGAGCCCGGCACCGTCATGTCCAGCGCCTCGCCCGAATGCATCAGCAGCTTGCCGGCGCCGCTGAACGCGTTGAACATCAGCGTGTGCAGCGGGAAGATGATCAGCGAGTTGGCCGCCAGCCAGCGTGTCACCCGCCCGGCCACGATCAGCCTGCCGATCGTCATCGTCATCAGCGTGCCGGCCAGGCCGCTGATGACGAAGGTCCAGCCGTGGACGCCGAAGCCCAGCGTGTTCACGTCGACCTTGCCGTTGACCGCCGTCAGCGCCGCGGTCGCGGCGGCGCTGACGATCAGCGTCGCCCACGCGGCCGTCCGGCCGCTGCCGTCGGGCTGCGGCGGATAGCCGACCGAGCGCGCCCAGGCGCCGGCGGCGTAGAACACCAGCATCGCCAGGCCGATGTCCAGCCCGTACGGCAGCCGCATCGGCAGCACCGGCACCAGCCATTCGATCCAGCCGATCGCCAGCAGCGCGCTTGCCGCCAGCACCGCGCCGGCGCCGAACCGGCGCCGCGCCAGGTAGTACAGCAAGGTCACGACGAACAGGCACGGGAAGAACCACAGCACCGGGTTGACGATCATGTCCACGCCGATGCCGGACACGAAGCCCGGCAGCGGATCGGCGGCCGTCAGCCCGGCGAACTTGCCGGCCCGCGCGCCGTATCCGCGGGTCGCGAGCCAGTAGCCGTAGGAGATCGCGAAGAACACCAGGTAGGGCAGGCCGATCGTGCGCAGGCTGCGCCGCAGATGGGCCAGCGGCGCCAGCGCCAGGTTGGCCGGCGACACCAGGTAGCCCGACAGCGCGAAGAACAGCGGCATGTGGAAGCTGTAGACCAGCTCGTAGAACACGTCCGGCATGCCGCGCGCATGGCCCAGCACCACCAGCACGATGCCGATCGCCTTGGCGTTGTCGATGAACGGGAAGTCGGCGGCAGCGGCGGCCGGCCGGCCTTCGATGGTGCCCATGCGTTCGGCGTTCATGCGGCCGGCGTTCATGCGACCCTCTTGCGGCCGCCCAGCAGCGCGCGCAGCTCATGACGGAAGAACAGCACCCCGCCGGCGATCATGATCGCGCCGAACGCCCCGCCGACCTCGATCATGCCGAGCAGCGTGTGGCCTTCGGTGACCCGCAGCGACACCGCGAATGCCAGGATGCTGCAGACCACGATCGGCATCAGGTCGCCGAACACCGTCGCCGGCGCGATCGCGTAGTGGCGGCAGACCAGCAGCAGCGCCGGCATCAGCGCCACGAGCTGCGACACGCCGATCGCGATCGCCATCGGCACCAGGCCGAACCGTGCGGTCAGCGCGATGACGACGACCTGCAGCACCGCCGCGCCGATCGCCACCGCGCTGGCTTCGCGGGCCATTGCGCCGGACACCAGGATCGGCCCGCAGGAGCCGATCAGCGCGCCGCATACCGCGAACGCGCACAGCCATTGCAGCGGTTCCACCGCCTCGTTCCAGGTCGGGCCGAACATCAGCGGGATCAGGTCGGGGGCCACCAGCGCGAGCCCGCCGAAGCACAGCAGGCAGGCGTAGGCGGTCAGCCGCAGCGCGCGCCGGATGCCCTCGCGGTGCAGGATCGGGTTGCCCTGCAGCCGCGCCAGCGCGACGAACGCGACTTCGCCGATCGAGTATTGCGTGACCATCTGCACCGAATGGATCAGCCGCGACGCGAGGAAATAGATGCCCACGTGGTGGTCGCTCAGCACGGCGCCGAGGATCACCGTGTCCAGCCGGCGCGCGCTGTTGGATACGAACTGCCCGAGCATCACCGGCCGGGCCACCGCCCACAGCGGCGCGAGCGCCTGGCGGTCGAAGCGCATCGCCCAGGGCTTGACCGGCGAGGCGGCGGTCAGGATCAGCATGCCGACCAGCGCGCCCGTCCATTGCTGGGCCACCAGCGCCCAGACGCCGAAGCCGTGGCTCGCCAGCAGCAGCCCGCAGGCGCCGCCGACCAGCGAGCCGGCCAGGGTGCGGATCGCGATGCTGCGGAACTGCATGCGCCGGCGCAGCACCGCATGCATCGGCGCGCTGAGCCCGTGCACGATCAGCACCGGTGCCATCGCCGCGAAGATCGGCGGCAGCGCCGGGCGCGACAGCAGCGCGGCGATCGGCCACACCAGGATGCAGGCGACCACCGTCAGCAGCACGCCGATCCCCAGGCTGGCGGCGAATGCCGAGCGCACCTGCCCGTCGCTGACCGATTCGGGCTGGATCAGCGCCTCGGGCAGACCGTGGTTGATCAGGCAGTTCAGCAGCACGATCACCGAGCTGCAGATCGCCACGATGCCGAACTGCTCGGGCACCAGCAGCCGGGTCATCAGCGCGAAGATCGCGAACGAGATGACTTCGGTGCCGGCCGACTCCAGCGCCCGCCAGGCGGCGCTGCGGGTCACGTTCCCGGTGGCGGGCGCTTCGTTCATGTTCTCGTTCACGTCCGCTGGAACGCGCGGATGTAGTCGATCTCGAAGCGCCCCGGAAACGGGGTCGACGCGTCGGGATCGGGGATCCACCGCTGGTCGCTGCTGCCGACCGCGAGATTGGCCAGCAGGTACATGTCCTCGTGTATCCGGTGATCGGTGACCGCGTGCAGCAGGCGGCCGTCGACGAAGAACGCGATGCGCTCGGCGGTCCATTCGGCGGCGAACACGCGGAAGCCGTCGGGCCGCCTGCGCGGCAGGTGGAACCAGCCGCCGCCGTCGGGCCGGCCGGGCTGGCGGTCCAGCACGTTCACGTGGACCTCGCCGGGGCGCGCGCCGGAGGCCTCGAACACGTCGATCTCCGGCGGCCAGGCATCGCGCTTGGGCAGCAGCCAGAAGGCCGGCCAGAAGCCGCGCCCGACCGGCAGCCGTGCCCGCATCTCGAAGAACCCGTAGGTCTGCCAGTGCGTCAGCTCGCTGGTCAGGCAGCCGGAGGTGAATCGCTGTCCGCCCAGGTGGGTGTCGATCAGCGCCGGGTCGGCGCGCCGCGCTTCGATCGTCAGCAGTCCCGAGCGGATGCCGAACGGCTGCAGGCCCAGCGGCCGGCCGCCGCTGCCCGGCCAGGCCGGATCGACGTAGAGCTGCTTCTCGCCGTTGATGATGTCGCGGCGGGGATGGCGATAACGGCTGCGCCAGGCCGGGGCGGCGGTGCCGGCGGCGTCCTCGTTGATCCGGTCCAGTCTGTCGTCGGTGAAATCGTCGCCGAACACCAGCCGATAGTCGCCGGACAGCAGCGGGCGGGGCACCGACGGCGACACCTGCGGCTGCGCATGCACCGCTGGCGAGGCGAGGAGCGGCGCCGCCAGCGGAGCCCACAGGGGGGCCGCCGCGCAAGCCGGCAGCGCGGTCAGGAAGCGGCGTCGCGACATCGTCCGGTGTCGGGGGTCAGCGCGCCAGCGTGGCGCCGAACGTGAGCTGGCCCTGCACCCGGCCGCCGCCGACGGTTTCGATCTCGTAGACATCGGTCTTGCTGGGGCCGGCCAGATGCATCACCGCGATCGGTTCGTGGGGCGCGCGCGGCAGGCAGAAGCGCGCCGACACGGTGTCGAACACCGGCCGGGCGCGGCTGCAGATCCAGTTGTAAGCGCCGGTCAGGTATTCGACCGGCACCCGGTCCAGCGCGGTGGCCGCCAGCAGCGCATGCTGGTCCATGTTCATCTTGCGCGCCCGGGCGACCGCTTCGCGGTAGCGGCGCGCCCAGACGCTCCAGACCGGGCTGTCGCGATGCAGCGCGAACACGCCGGCGTTCACCTGCGGGCTGAAGTACATCCTCAGCCCGTCGACGATGCCGAACGCCAGCAGCATGTTGCCGAGGTTCCAGCGGGTGACCCGCCAGTCGAACCGGTACACCGGCTCCTTCTCGTTGACGATCGCCAGCAGCCCGGCGCGGGCCGGCTGCACGTAGGCGTCGAAGAACCGTTCGTCCTGCACCCAGGCGTCGCCGTCGAACCACATGTAGACCTGGTAGCCCGGCACCACCGACGGCAGGTACGGCCGCACCGCGAACGCCAGGTCGCGGCGCTTGGCGATGTCGGCGGGCGGCTCGAACGGCCACTGCGGCACGATCACCCGCACCGACAGCTCGCTCTGCAGCGCCTGCGCCTGTTCCGGCGTCAGGCCCAGGTCCAGCACGACCACATCGACGCGATGCAGCTCGCGGGTGCGCGCCAGCGACTCGATCGCGCCGCGCATGAAGCGGTAGTAGCCCTGGTCGGCGCCGGTCACGATGACCACGTCGGCGGCGGGCATGCCTATGGACAAGGGAACTCTCCCGGAGGCGGTCAGTAGTCGTTGAACACCACGCCGACCACCTTGCTGCCGGCGTGTTGCAGGCTGTTGTCGAAATCGGCCAGCCGTTCGAGCGACGTGCGGTTGCGGCGGGCGATCAGGCAGGTGCCGCCGACGCGCCGCGCGATCGCCTGGACGTCGGCCGACAGCGTCGACGCGGACGAATCGATCAGCACCACGTCGAACCGGCCGGTCACGTCGGCGATCAGTCCGGCCAGCGGCGGGCGGGCCAGCAGCTCCTGCGGGTTCGGCGGCAGCGGTCCCGAAGGCAGGACCGACAGCGCCGGCAGGAACCGCAACTGCACGATCTCCGACTGGATGCTGCGCCCCGCCACGATGCGGGTCAGCCCGCGCCGGTTCTTCAGCTTGGACATCGTGTGCTGCACCGGGTTGCGCAGATCGGCGTCGATCAGCAGCGTGCGGGCGCCGAGCTGCGCGAACGCCACCGCGAGATTGGCGGTGACGAAGCTGCGGCCCTCCGCGCGGTCCACGCCGGCCATCAGCAGCGCCGACTGCGTGCGCGAACCGTCGAACCAGCGCTGCATGAGCTGCTCGCGCAATGCGCGCATCGCCTCGCCGACGCGGCCCATCGGCTTGTACGCCGCGACCACCCGCGAGGAGATCGGCCGTTCGCGCTTCTGCGGCACCAGCGGCGCATCGAACTGGCGGGCCAGCGCCTCGTCCAGTTCCTCGCCCTTGATGAGGCCCAGTGCCCGCGCGGCCTCGCCGAAGCGTTTGCCGGAGCGCTCCTGCTCGGCGATGATGCGCTCGACGTCCTTCGGCGTGAGGTTCCCGGCATCGATCAGCAGCGAGCCGAGCAGCTTCTCGGCGCCGCGCAGATCGTCGACCTCGACGAAGTTCGGCTCGGCCGCGATCAGCGTGACCGGGTCGTCGGCGCTGCGCCCGTCTCCGGCATCGCGGACCGTCGAATTGCTGTCGCTGTTCATCGGGTGATCTCGCGGGAGGCGGACAGGGGTCGGGGCAGCGTCCGGGCGGCGCGCGGCAGCACCGAACGGCTGCGGCGCGATGCGGCGTCGGGCACCACGACCAGGATCGGAAGCTGCAGCTCCTCGGTGATGTCGCCTATCGTGCGGGCGCGCCGGTTGCGCAGTTCCAGCAGCAGCGCGGTGGCCACCCCGAGCAGCAGGCCGACCAGACCGCCGACGATCGTGTTCAGTTTCGGCTTGGGGCTGGACTGCTGGTCCGGCTCGACGGCCGGTGTCAGCAGCGCGACGTTGGTCTGGCGGTTCAGGCTTTCCATCGACGTCTGGTTCTGCCGCTGGGCCACCTGCTCGTAGGCCCGCTGGGCGGCATCGACGTCCTTCTGCAGCACCGCCATCTGGTCCCGCAGCGCCTTCAGCTTCAGCAGCTTGGTGCGCTGCTGCTCGATCGCCGCCTTCAGCCGCTGCTCACGCTGGGTGTTGACCGCACCGGTCAGCGTGACCGCGTTGCCGTAGCGGCGGATCTCGTAGTCCAGCCGTTCGCGCAGCGAGGTCAGCTCCTCCTTCATGCTGACGTATTGCGGATGCGCGGTACCGAGCGTCGAGGCGCTTTCGCGCAGCCGGGCCTCCAGCCGGGCCACCTCGCCCTTCAACTGCTGGATCAGCCGGCTTTCCAGCACCTCCGGCATGTTCTCGATGTTGCGTGCGACGCCGGCCGCCTGCCGCGACTGGTTCTCGACCAGCGCGGCCTGCAGCGACACCAACTGGCTGGACAGCTCGGTGAGCCGGGCGGTCTCCACGTCGGTGCGCTCGTCCACCGAGATGATGTTGTTGTCGCGCTGGAAGATCGACAGCGCCGACTGCGCCCGCTCGACGTCGCCGCGCGCCGCGCGCAGCCGGTCCTCGAAGAAGCGGGAGTTCTGCCGCGCCGGGTCGACCTTGAGCTGCAGCACCGTTTCCAGATAGGCCTGCGCGAAGCCGTTGGTGACCCGGGCGGCCAGGATCGGGTCGGGCGCCTTCCAGGACAGCCGCACGACGTTGCCCTCCTTGGACGGGCGCACGTCGAGCTTGTCGAGCAGGCGTTCGACGATCCAGTTGCGCAGGTCGCCCTTGTCGGCGCCCATCTTGTTCCAGGCCGTCGTGAAATAGGGTTCCTGGGTCAGCTTCAGCTCATCGACCACCGCCCGGGCGACCCGCGCGCTGCCGATGATGTCGACCTGCGTGGCCACGTAGCCCGACAGCGCGGCCTGCGACGGGGCGGTGCCCATCACCGGATCGGACGCGCGCAGGTCGATCAGCAGGTCCGCCTGCGCGGTGTAGACCCGCGGCAGCAGCATGCTGACGCCGAAAGCCAGCGCGGCCAGGACGATCACGAATCCGAGCACGATCTGTTTTCGGGCCCAGATCACCAGGAGGAGCTGTGACGGTGTCATCGCGGCAGGTCTGTCGTCCCTTGCTGCACCGCGGCGGAATGCGCGTGGCGCTGGGAATCCGGGCGAAGTCTAGGCGAGCGGCCGTTGCGGCGCGCCGGCTTTTATCACAGTTCACGATGTGACACGACTTTCGCCGCCGGGAAAGCGGGTCGATATCAGTGAGCAAGTACTGACTTCATGGTCGGCCGGTGTCGATCTGTCGCCATCGGTCTATTGCGGCGGCGCCGGCCGCCCCCTATAATCGAGGGCTTTCCCGAAATCGGGCGCATTCCGCGTTGCCAGGATTCTCACATGCCTACCATCAACCAGCTCGTGCGCGACGGCCGTGAATCGGCATCGATCAAGAGCAAGAGCCCCGCGCTGCAGGACAGCCCCCAGCGTCGCGGCGTCTGCACCCGCGTCTACACCACCACGCCCAAGAAGCCGAACTCGGCCTTGCGCAAGGTGGCCAAGGTGCGGCTGACCAACGGCTTCGAGGTCATCAGCTACATCGGTGGCGAGGGTCACAACCTGCAGGAGCACTCGGTGGTGCTGATCCGCGGCGGCCGCGTGAAGGACCTGCCCGGCGTCCGTTACCACATCGTCCGTGGGTCGCTGGACCTGCAGGGCGTGAAGGATCGCAAGCAGGCGCGTTCGAAGTACGGCGCCAAGCGTCCCAAGGCGAAGTGATTCTTTTCGGGGGCCGGTCAGCCGGCTCCCAGGTGGGAGCGGCCGATGCGGCCGGTCCCGTGTTGG
>DAISWF010000008.1:35980-51475 GCA_036826495.1 Burkholderiaceae bacterium | reverse complement strand
GGCGATCCTTGGTGATGATCTCGCCGAACGACGCGGTCCCGGCGACGAGATCGGCAACGGCGCCGCCCCGAAGAAGAAGCGCTTCTCGCTGTCGCCGCGCACGCCGCTGAACGTCGCGATCACGAACCAGCGGGCATTCGCCGGGCGCGTCGTGCCGCTCGCCGAGCTCAAGCAGATGGCGCGCACCGCCGGCGTCACGTTGAACGACCTGGTGCTGGCCGAATGCGCGGGCGCGCTGCGGCGCTTCCTCGCCGAGCAGGGTTGCGAGCCGGCCAGGCCGCTGACCGCCGGCGTGCCGGTCAGCCTGCGCAGCGAAGGCGACACGCAGGCGAACAATCAGGTGAGCGGCATGGTCGTGAGCCTGGCGACCGACATCGCCGACCCGCTCGAACGGCTGCGCGCGATCCATGCGTCGTCGAACGCCGCCAAGGGGCTGACCGGTTTCCTGAAGGCGCTGCCGACCGATGTGCCGGCGCTCGGCGCGCCGTGGCTGATGTCGGGCCTCGCATCGCTGTACGGCCGCTCGCGGCTCGCCGACCGGCTGCCGCCGATCGCCAACGTGGCGATCTCCAACGTGCCCGGCCCGCCGGTGCCGCTCTATCTGGCGGGGGCGCACGTCGACGCGTACATGCCGCTGTCGATCGTCACGCACGGCCTGGCGCTGAACATCACGGTGCAGAGCTACAACGGCTCGCTCGCCTACGGCCTGACCGCCTGCCGGCGCGCGGTGCCCGACGTCGGCGATCTGGCCGACTACATCGTCGCCGAGCACCGGCGGCTGAAGGCGCGCATCGAGGAGGCGGCGGCCGCGGCGGAGCAGGCGGCCAATGAAGCTTCGGCGAAGGCGGCGCGGTCGGCCGCGAAGCCGGTGTCGCCGGCCGCATCGAGGAGCGGACGGGTGAAGGCCACTGCGAAGGAGCCGACGAAGGTGGCGGTGAACGCGAAGGTGGCAGCGAACGCGAAGGTGGCCGCCGCGGAGCCGTCGCCCGCTGCCGCTGCCCCCCGTCCAGCACGCAAGCGTTCACGCGCCTCCGCGACGTCGGTCACGAAACCGCCGGTGAAGGCGGCGTAGGCTGACCCGCACCGACCCCAACCGGCCGACCGCAATCGATCGCCGACCGAGGAACAACCGATGTCCGCCCGCCCCCTGTTCGCCGACGACGTCCGACCGCCCCGGCGCCTGAAGCCGCCCGGCCCCCATCTGCTCGCGCTCGAATTCCGCGCGCCATGGGAAGCGGCGGCCAGCATCGCGTTGTGGCCGCTGCTGATGCGCACGCCGCGCGGGGACGGGCATCCGGTGCTGGTGCTGCCGGGGCTCGGCGCGCCCGATGCGTCGACGCTGCTGCTGCGCCGTTTCCTGGCCGGCCGCGGCTACAAGCCGCATGCCTGGGGCCAGGGCTTCAATCTCGGCCCGCGCCGCGGCGTGCTCGAGGCGTGCATCGAGCGGATCCGCGACATCCGCCGCAAGAGCGGCCGCAAGCCGAGCCTGGTCGGCTGGAGCCTGGGCGGCATCTATGCGCGCGAGCTGGCCAAGCAGTTGCCCGACGACGTGCGGCTGGTGATCTCGCTCGGCTCGCCGTTCACCGGCAGCCCGCGCGCCACCAATGCCTGGCCGTTCTTCGAGCTGGTCAGCGGCCAGCGTTCCGATGATCCGGCGATGCATGCGCAGATCCGCCGCGCGCCGCCGGTGCCGTTCACGTCGATCTACAGCCGGACCGACGGCATCGTCTCGTGGCGCTGCAGCATCGAGACCCACGGACCGCAGGCCGAGAACATCGGAGTGCGTGCAAGCCACGTCGGCATGGGCGCCCATCCGGCCGTTCTGCTGGCGATCGCCGATCGCCTGGCGCAGCCCGAGGGGCAGTGGCAGCCGTTCCGGCACGACGGTGCCCGCCGCTGGCTGTTCGAAGATCCGCGACACGCGGGCTGAGTTCGGCGCACGGGGGGAGAGCCTGTCCCGGGCGCCGCCCATACCCCCCGCCCCGGACAGGGGTGCCGACGGGTGTCGTCTGACAGAATGTGAGGTGCATCGGGGCAGGAGGGCCTTTCCCAGCGAGGGTCCCCAGGGGCGCAGACAGTCGACATGAATCCGCAGGAATCCGTGACGAAGGCCGCCGCCGCACCCGGTCCACGCGTGCTCGAGCCGATCGCCAGCACCAAGATCTCGCCGCCGCGCGGCACGCGGCTGATCCCGCGGGATGCGCTGGTCGCGCGGCTGGTGGACGTCCGGCGCAAACGGTGCCTGGTGATACAGGGCCCGCCCGGCAGCGGCAAGACCAGCGTCCTGATCGCCTGGCGCCAGGCGCTGATTCCGCTCGACTTCGACGTCGCGTGGCTGTCGCTGTCCTCGGAGGACGACGAGCCCAACCGCTTCTTCGATTGCCCGCTGGCGAGCCTGGCCGCGGTCGATCCGGCGATCGGCCGGGACGCCGCCTACCTGCTCGGTCACGGCAGCGATCCCGCCGCGGTCGAGCACTGGGTGATCCGGCTCGTGCAGGATCTGGCAAAGCGGCCGCGCGACCTGATGCTGATCCTCGACGATCTGCATCAGGTCGAGCATGCCGCGATCTTCCAGGCGCTGCAGTGGCTGCTCGACTACGCGCCGCCGGGCTTTCACCTGGCGATCGGCTCACGCACCGTGCCGCCGCTGCTGCTGGCGCGGCTGCGCGGACGCGAACAGCTCGCGGAATTCGATCTGCGCGACCTGCGCTTCACCGCCGACGAATCGGAACGGTTCCTGCGCGACCGGCTGGGCGCGATCGACCACGACAGCGCGCAACGGCTGCACGAGATGACCGACGGCTGGATCGCCGGCCTGCAGCTCTTCGCGGTCGACATGAAGGCCCGCGGTGACGACACGTTCGCGCCGGTGCAGTTGCGCGATGCCAGGTCGTTTGCCGCCTACTTCGAGCGCGAGGTGCTCGAACGGCTGCCGGCCGACGAACTGAGGCTGCTCACGCGGGTGTCGATCTGCAATCGCTTCTGCGCGTCGCTGTGTGCCCACCTGCTCGGCGAGCCGTTCGCGCTCGCCCGCATGACGACGCGGCTGGTGAAGCTGGATCGCGGCAACCTGTTCATCAGCCAGGTCAGCGCTCATGACCGGGAGGTCTGGTACCGGATCCACCCGCTGCTGCGCGAGGTGCTGCAGGCGCGGCTGTCGCAGCTTCCGCAGGAAGAACTGCGCGGCCTGCACGGCGCCGCCTGGCGGTGGTTCGATGCGCATGGCTACATCGACGAAGCGGTCAGGCATGCGGTGCAGGCGGGCGAGGTCAAGACCGCCGTCGACCTCGTCGAAGGATGCGCCGACGAGTTGCACGCCAGCGGTTCGCTGAGCCGCCTGGCCGGCCTGATCCAGCGCCTGCCAGCCGAGGAGGTGCGGGGCAGCGTCAGCCTGCGCCTGGCCACCGCCTATCTGCACCTGTACGCCAGAAGGCTGGGCGCGCTGCGCGAGAGCCTGCAGGCACTCGAATCCGACAGGGCGCGACTGACCGCGCGCCAGCGGTACAGCCTGGCGCTGCTGCACGGCGGCCTTGCGTTGCAGTCCGATGACATCGACGCGATCGATGCGATACGCGCCCGGCTGCAGGACATCCCGGCCGACGTCGATGAGGCGGCGGTCGTCGGCCGCAACCACATCCTCGCGTGGATGCACGCGTTCCGCGGCGAGTATGGCAGCGCGATGCATCTGCTCGACGAGAGCTCGCAGCACGAAGCCGGGGCGGGCCGCCGGATCGTCCGGATGTGCATCGAGGCGATGTGCCGGGCCATAGAGGGACGGATGGTCGAGGCCGAAGCGCTGGCACGCGAAGCGCTGCGCCAGGCCGAAGCGCGCAGCGCCTCCGACATCACGCTGGTGTGTCTGGCGGCCGGGTTGCTCGGCGACGCGCTGTACGAGCTCAACGACCCGGAGACGGTGGTCGCGCTGCTCGAGCAGCGTATCGACATCGCCGAGCATGTCGCAACGCCCGACACGGTGCTGCGCACGATGCTCGCACTGTGCTTCGCGCAATGGAATCTGGGGCGGCGGGCGCAGGCGCTCGCGCTGCTGCAGCGGCTGGAGTCGTATGCGGCACGGCAGCGGCTGCCACGGTTGCTCGCCTATGCGCTGTGGGTGCGGCACCGGTGGCATGCGAAGCGCGACGAGATCGAGGCGGCCCACCAGGTGTTCGCGCGGCTGCAGTCGTTGGCCGCGGAATACGGCGGCGCCGGGCCTGCCGCCGCCGCAGAGATCGCCCGCTGCATGGACCGCGCGCATGCCGACCGGTTCATGCAATGGCACGATTTCGAGGCGGCGGCCCGGGCGTTCGAAACGACGCTGGCCGCGCAACAGGCGGCCGGCCGCTGGCGGATGGCCGCCGGTGTCGCGATGCAGCTCGCGGTCGCGCGGCGCGGCAGCGGCGACCTGACGGCGGCGCACACGCATGCACTGGAGGCGCTGCGGCTGGGCCATCGGCTCGGGCTGGTCCGCAGCATTCTCGATGCGTCGCCGGTGGTGCCGGAACTGCTGCAGGAACTGTCGGACGCCGGGCTGCTCGATCCGGTGATCGGTTTCTATGTGCAACGGCTGCTGGCCGAGCACGAACGGGCGCGGCAGCGCCGCATCGTGTCGGCGCCCGCCCTGCCGGCCGCGGCGCAGCGCGACCGTGGCCCGGTGCCGCTCAGCGAACGCGAGCTCGAAGTGCTGGAACTGCTGGCGCAGGCGATGCCGAACAAGAAGATCGCGCGCGTGCTCGGCGTGACACCGCACACCGTCAAGTGGCACCTGCGCAAGATCTACGAGAAGCTCGGCGTCAACCACCGCGATGAGGCGGTTGCGCGGTTCCGGGCCCGCGGGACGGGCGCGTGATCGATGCGGGCACCGGCCGGAGTGCGCCCTACTCCAGCCGCACGCCGGTCGTGCGCACCGCCTTCGTCCAGTAGTCGAATTCGTTGCGCACGGTCTGCGAGAACTGCGCCGCGGTTCCGGGGCGAAGCAGGATGCCCATGTCGTCCAACCGCGCCTTCGTCTCCGGATCGGCCAGCGCCTGGATGACGTCCTGCGAGATCCGTTCGACCAGCGCTGC
This sequence comes from Burkholderiaceae bacterium, assembly GCA_036826495.1. Lineage (GTDB taxonomy): Bacteria > Pseudomonadota > Gammaproteobacteria > Burkholderiales > Burkholderiaceae_E > DAISWF01. The sequence continues at coordinate 46,412 of DAISWF010000008.1, read as the reverse complement.
CGGCGTTCCGGCCGGCGCAAGCATGCCGATGAAGCCGGGCTGCTCCAGACCGGTGAAGCCCGCTTCCGCGAACGTCGGCACGTCCGGCAACAGCGGCGAGCGGGCATTGCCGTTGACCGCCAGCGCGCGCAGCTTGGCAGACTGCTTCTGCACCGTCGTCGCCGCCAGCGCACCGCAGCCGATCTGACGGCCGAGCAGGTCCTGCAGCAGCGGGGCCTCGCCGCGGTAGTGAACGAAGGTCGGCTCGAAACCTTGCGCCTGCGCCAGCAGCGCGATCTGGATGTGCGGGGCGGTGGCCGGCGAGTAGGTGCCGAACGGCAGGGGCTTGCCGAGCTGCTTCGCATAGGCGACGAAGTCGGCGACGTTACGTACCGGCAGATCGGGCTGCACCGCCAGCGCCCAGTGCGTGGTGCCGATCTCCGCGATGGGCGCGAAGTCGCGGACCGGATCGAACGGCGCCTTGGTCACGACCGGCATCTGCACGAGCCCGGTTATCGCCACCAGCAGCGTATAGCCGTCCGGCGCCGAGCGGGCCACCGCCTCGGTGCCGATCATGCCGCCGGCGCCGGGGCGGTTCTCGACGACCACCGGCTGCCCCCATGCCTTGCTCAGACGCTCGGTGATGATCCGCACCAGCACGTCGCCGGTGCCGCCGGGCGGGTACGGATAGACGACCCGCACCGGCCTCGAAGGCCACGATGTCCCGGCCGCCGACTGAGCGGCCGCGGTGCTCCAGGCCAGGCCGCCAGCCATCCCGCCGGCCACCCCATATCCGATCCGGCGCAGCGCGCCGCGTCGCATTTGATCCATGCTGCGCTCCCCCTCTTCGATGTGAATCCGGTCGCGAGCTTCGACTCCCGGCCCGCTCCGGCGATGCTGCGCGCCGGATGCCGACCGGCGAACTACCCGAGTCGGTCAGGGGCGGTTTCATCCCCTCCCACCCAATCCGGCTAGTGGCGCGCCGCCCGCCGGCGAACATCATCGATCCCACCGGCACGGCGTTCGTCTCATGCCGACCGATGCCGCCCCCGGATCGCGAAGGAGCGTTCAGTGGAAGTGACCCGCACCGTCTATCGAGAGGACCACGAGATGCTGAGGGCCACCGCGCGCCGGTTCTTCGAGCGCGAATGCGTGCCGCGGCAGGCGCAATGGGACGCGGCCGGCGAGGTCGACCGCGAGACCTGGCGCAAGGCCGGCCGCGAGGGCCTGCTGTGCGTGACGCTGCCGACCGAGTACGGCGGCGGCGGCGGCGACTTCGGTCATGCCGCCGTCGTCATGGAGGAGATGCACCGGGCCGGCGTGTCGGGCGCCGGCTTCTCCCGCCACTCCGACATCATCGCGCCCTACATCGACCGGCTGGGCCCCGAGGAGCAGAAGCGGCGCTGGCTGCCGGGCGTGTGCTCGGGCGACACGATCCTGTCGATCGCGATGACCGAGCCCGGCGGCGGCTCCGATCTGAAGGCGATGCGCACGACCGCCGTACGCGACGGCGACCACTACGTGATCGACGGCAGCAAGACCTTCATCAGCAACGGCCCGACCTGCGACCTGGTGGTGCTGGCCTGCAAGACCGATCCGGCGGCCGGCGCCAAGGGCGTGAGCCTGATCGTCGTCGAAGCCGACCGGCCCGGCTTCCGCCGCGGCCGGCGGCTGGAGAAGGTCGGCCAGCCCGCGGCCGATACCGGCGAACTGTTCTTCGACGGCGTGCGGGTGCCGATCGCGAACCGGCTCGGCGAAGAGAACCGCGGCTTCGCGTACCTGATGCAGGAGCTGCCGCAGGAACGGCTGATGATCGCGATCTACGCGGCGGTGGCGCTGGAACGCGCGCTGGAGCTGACGGTCCGCTACGTGAAGGAGCGCCGCGCGTTCGGCCAGACCGTCTGGGACTTCCAGAACAGCAAGTTCAAGCTCGCCGACGTGAAGGCGCAGGCGGTGGCCACCCGCACGCTGGTCGACCACTACATCGGCGAACACCTGCGCCGGCGGCTCACCGTCGAGGAGGCGGCGATCGCCAAGCTGCACGCGACCGAGACGCTATGGAAGTGCGTCGACGACCTGGTGCAGCTCCATGGCGGCTACGGCTACATGCTCGAGTACCCGATCGCTCGGATCTTCACCGACTACCGGGTCGCGCGCGTCGCCGGCGGCGCGAGCGAGGTGCTGCGCGACCTGATCGCGCGCAAGCTCTGAACCCTTCCCCAACCCTGCAGGAGCCTTCGATGATCGACAAGAAAGTTCTCGGCATGGTCTTTCCGACGCACCGCGCGACCGCCGAGGCCGGGCAGCTGCGCTTCTTCGCGAAGTCCATCGGCGAGACCAACCCGATCTACACCGACGAGGCCGCCGCGCGTGCCGCCGGCCATCCCGGCCTGCCCGTGCCGCCGACGTTTCTCTTCTCGCTGAACAACTCCCGCCCGCCGAGCAACTGGCGCGAGGAGGCGGGCATACAGCTCGCGCGCGTGCTGCACGGCGAGCAGTCGTTCACCTATCACCGGATGGCCTACGCCGGCGACACGCTCAGCTTCGATTCGAAGATCACCGACATCTACGACAAGAAGGGCGGCGCGCTCGACTTCCTGGTCACCGAGATCAAGGTGACCAATCAACGCGGCGAGCACGTGGCCGATCTGCGCAGCGTGCTGGTCCAGCGCAACGGATGAACAGGAGACGACGATGAACACCCTCGAGTACGAGAACATCGAGGTCGGCGACACGCTGCCGCCGCTGACCCTTCCGGCGATCGACCGGACCACGCTCGCGCTGTTCGCCGGCGCATCGAACGACCACAACCCGATCCACATCGACATCGACTTCGCGCGCCGCGCGCGGATGCCCGACGTGTTCGCGCACGGCATGCTGTCGATGGCCTACCTGGGGCGGCTGCTGACGAACTGGGTCGACCAGCGGCAGTTGCGTCAGTTCAGCGCCCGCTTCGCCGGCATCACCCATCTGGGCAACGTCATCACCTGCACCGGCAAGGTCGTCGAGAAGCTCGTCGTCGACGGCGAGAAGCGGGTCAAGCTCGAGATCCAGTCGGCCAATCAGTACGGCGAAGTGAAGATCATCGGCGACGCGATCGTCGCGTTCTGACGGCGGGCATGCCCGCCTCACTCCTCCCGATCCTCCAAACCGATTCACCAACAAGGAACACGAACATCATGGGACAACTCGACGGCAAGGTGGCGCTGGTCACCGGCTCGGGCCGCGGCATCGGCCAGGCACTCGTACTCAAGCTCGCCAGCGAAGGCGCACGCATCGTCGTCAACGACCTGGACCCCGACCCGGCGAACCAGACGGTCGAGCTGCTGCGCGGCAAGGGTGCCGAAGCGGTGGCCTGCGTCGGCAGCGTCACCGCGCCGGACTTCGCCGATCGCTTCATCCGCACCGCGGTCGAACGGTTCAAGGGCATCGACATCATCGTCAACAACGCCGGTTACACCTGGGACAACGTGATCCAGAAGATGACCGACGAGCAGTGGTACGCGATCATGGACGTGCACCTGACGGCGCCGTTCCGCATCCTGCGCGCCGCCTACCCGGTGATCAGCGCGGCGGCCAAGGCCGAAGCGGCGGCCGGCAAGGAGGTGTTCCGCAAGGTCGTCAACATCTCGTCGGGCGCCGGCACACAGGGCAACGCCGGCCAGACGAACTACAGCTCGGCCAAGGCCGGCGTCATCGGCCTCACCAAGGCGCTGTCCAAGGAATGGGGCCGGCTGAAGGTCAACGTCAACTGCGTCGCATTCGGCCTGATCACGACCCGGCTGACCGAGGCCGACGCGAACTCGGGCGCGACGATCGACATCGAAGGCAAGAAGCTGCGCGTCGGCATGAACCCGGAGCTGTTGAAGACGTTCGGCCAGCGCTGCCCGCTCGGCCGACCCGGCACGCCGGAGGAAGCCGCGGCGGCGGTCTACAACTTCTGCTCGCCATTGTCGGATTACGTGAGCGGCGAGGTGCTGCGGGTGGGCGGCGGGGCCTGAGCGGAAGGCCGAGTCCCGGATGACCGGGACAGACGTTCCGGCACTGCCTGCCTACAGTCCTGGACAGGACGACAGCAGGCATTCCGGACCCCGTGGAACATTCGACGTACGACGTTCTGATCGTCGGCTACGGGCCGACAGGCGCGACATTGGCGAACCTGCTGGGTTTGCGCGGATTCACCGTCGCCGTTTTCGATCAGGCGCAGCACATCTACGACAAGCCGCGGGCCATCACGGCGGATCACGAGGTGATGCGCGTGTTCCAGGAATGCGGGCTGTCGGACGAAATCTCGGCGGCAACGCGTGCGCACCCGGGAACGGACTACATCGGACTGAAGAATCAGGTCATCAAGCGCTTCTATCCGGCCCCTCCGCCCCATCCGCTGTCCTGGGACCCGACCTGGATGTTCGTTCAGCCGGAGCTCGAGGCGACGCTTCGGCGCGGCGCGGAGCGCTTCGAGACGGTCCGGACGTTTCCCGGTCACCGGCTCGTCCGGTTCACCGAGGACGACGGCGGGGTGACCCTGCAGGTGGAGGCCGTCGCCACGGGGGAGTCCGTGGAGGTCTTGGGCCGCTATCTGATCGGATGCGACGGCGGACGCAGCACGGTCAGGCGGCTGCTCGACGGCACGATCGAGGATCTGGCCTTCGACGAGTGGTGGATCGTCGTCGATGGCCTCTTGCGCGGCGACATCGACCTGCCGAAGCGCGCGACACAGTACTGCCACCCCTGGCGACCCGGCTCCTTCATCATCGGCCCCGGCGATCTGCGACGCTGGGAGATCAAGGTGCTACCCGGCGAGACACCCGAATCGTTCGAATCGCACGAAGCCGTGCGGTCGGTGCTGTCGCATTTCGTGGATACCACGAAGATCGACCTCGTTCGCACGGCGATCTATCGCTTTCACGCGCTGGTGGTCGACGAGTGGAAGCGCGGACAGGTGTTCCTGATGGGCGACGCGGCGCATCAGACTCCGCCCTTTCTGGGACAAGGCCTGTGCGCCGGAATCCGCGACGCCGCGAACCTGGCCTGGAAGCTCGAAGGCGTCGAACGCAAGGGGTACGACAGGCGGCTTCTCGATACGTACACCGCCGAGCGCAAGCCGCACGTCCGCAAGGTCGTCGAGCATGCCAAGGAATTCGGGCTCATCATCGGGGAGCTCGACCTCGATGCGGCCGAGGAGCGCGACCGCCTGCTGGGCGAGCAACTGGCATCGGGAAAAGCCGAGATCATCCGGCAGAAGTACATTCCCGGACTGGAGGCGGGCGTCATCGGACGCCGGCAGGACGGTGGACCCGCCTGGGGAGCCGGCGACATCCTCGTGCAACCGTGGGTTCGATCGGACGAATCCTATGTCCGGCTCGACGATCTGATCGGACCCTCGTTCTCGCTGGTCGTTTCGTCCCCCGACGCGCGCTCCTGGCCGGACCGCGGATCCCGGGACGATCTGCGCCGGCTCGGATGCCGGATCGTCGTGATCGGCGATGCAATGCCCGCCGGCGAGCCCGACGTCTTGCACGTTCAGGAGCGGGACGGCCTGGCCGCGGCCTGGTTTCGCCAATGGGGAGCGCGCGCAGCGCTGGTGAGACCTGATCACTACGTCTTCGGCTGTGCGGACGATCCAGCGACGCTGAACCAGCTCATCGCGCAACTGGCAGGGGCGGTGCTGGACGGCCGCATGGAGCCGGGCGGATCACCCGGGCGAGCGAAGCTCCGCGGGTGACCGGCGTCCCGGCTCGCCGGGACAGACGTCCGACGCCCGCTCGAATAGATTCAACGGATGGCAGCGATGACCGGCACTCGCTGATCTGTCACTACGGCCGGCAGCCCCCGGAAGCACTTCGATGGAGATACCGATGCTCTGCAAGAAACTTCACCACGCGGCTTTCCGATGCCGCGATGCACGCGAGACCGTCGCCTTCTATACGGAGGTGCTCGGGTTGAAGTTCTCCCACGCGATGGGAGAGGACCATGTCCCGTCGACCGGGAAATATGCGCCCCACCTTCATATCTTCTTCGAGATGGAGGACGGCAGCAACATCGCCTTCTTCGAATGCCCGAAGGACGAAGGGACGGCTTCGGGCCGCGACCCGGCGACGCCGGACTGGATCCAGCACTTCGCCTTCGAGGTCGAAAGCGTCGACGTGCTGATGAAGGCGAAGGCGGACCTCGAGGCCAAGGGCCTGAAGGTGGTGGGTCCGACGAATCACGACGATTTCATCGAGTCGATCTACTTCTTCGACCCTTCGGGCCACCGGCTCGAGCTGACCGCGCGCACCTGCCACGACCCGGTGCGGATGAAGGGCTTCGAGGACGAGGCGCCGGCCGTGCTCGAGCTGTGGGAGAAGACGCACGACTGGTCGCAGCGCGAGGTGCTGTTCGGCAGCAGTACGGGGTATCAGCGACAGGGCAAGACCCAGTAAGTACGGGCGCGATCAAGAAGAACACGGAGGAGACACGAGAATGACACGACCGATCAGCAAGTATCTGGCCGCCGCCTGCCTGGCGTTCGTCGCCGCAGCGCCGGGCGGGCCGGCCGGGAGCCAGACCTTCCCCGCGCGTCCGCTGGTGATCATCCACGGCGGCGGGCCCGGCGGAAACGGCGACCTGATGTCGCGCAGCGCTGCGGCCCCCCTCGGCGAGCGCCTGGGCCAGAGCGTGATCGTCGAGGCCAAGCCCGGCGCCGGCCAGAGCATTGCCATGATGGCGGTGGCGCGGGCCGCGCCGGACGGGCACACGCTCGCGATGCTGAACGCCGGCATCAGCGTGCAGGCCGCATTGAACAAGAAACTTCAGTACGACATGCGCCGCGACTTCGCCCCGATCGCGATGGTGTCGACCGTTCCGGTCGTGTTCGTCGTCCGGCCCGACAGCCCGTACAGGAACGTGAAGGACCTCATCGATGCGGCACGCCAGCAGCCCGGCAAGCTCAACTTCGGATCGCTCCTCGGGACGACCCAGCACCTGACCGGCGAGCTGTTCGCTTCGACGGCCGACATCCGCTGGACCAACGTTCCGTACACCGGGTCGGCGGCGCCGCTGACCGACCTGCTCGGGGGGCGCCTGGACGTGCTCGTCGACAGCCTGACGGCCTTGATGGGCCAGATCCAGGCGAACAAGGTGCGGGTGCTGGCGGTGTCGACGGCCAAACGGTGGCCGACGCTGCCCGACGTACCGGCGATGTCCGAAACGCTGCCGGGCTTCGACGTCACCTCCTGGAGCGGTCTCGCCGTTCCCGTGGCAACGCCGAGTGCAGTGCGCGAACAATTGGAACGCCAGATGATGTCCATCGTCGCAACCGATGGCTTCGCTGCCCAGGTACGTCGGTACGGCAGCGAGCCGTTCAACCTCGGCTCGGAGGCGATGAAGCGCTTCATCGACAGCGAAGTGGAGCGCTGGCAGCGCGTAGCCCACAGCGCCGGGGTGGAGCTGAAGTGATCCGTCGTTCGGCCGCTCTGCCCTAACCCATCCAATCCGGACTCGTATCCCATGTCTCGCACGAAAGCCATCGCCATCTCCCGCCACGGGGGGCCCGAAGTTCTCGAGTGGATCGATCTCGATCTGTCGCCGCCGGCAGCGCACGAGGTCCAGGTGCGTCATACCGCCATCGGGCAGAACTTCTCCGACATCAACCTCCGCAGCGGTGGCTTCTACCTGGGGAACGGCCCGCGTTTCCCCATCGTTCTGGGAAACGAGGCCGCCGGCGTCGTGGAAACGGTGGGCAGCGATGTCGACGGCTTTGCTGCCGGTGACCGGGTCGCCTATGCCGGCGTAGGCGGAATGTTCTTCGAGAACACCGGCGCCTATGCGCAAGCCCGCAACGTTCCGGCCACCCACCTCGTCAAGGTGCCCGACTGGATCACGGATCAGCAGGCAGCCGGCATGCTGTTGAAGGGCCTGACGGCCTCGGGAATCGTGCACCGATGCTTCAGCCCGGCCGCAGGCGACCCGGTGCTGATTCACGCCGCCGCAAGCGGCGTCGGAAGCATTCTCGCGCAGTGGTACAAGCATCTGGGCGCGCTCGTCATCGGTACCGTCGGCAATCCGGCGAAGGCCGGGTTGGCCCGCAAGCGGGGTTGCGACCATACGATCCTGTACCGGCAGGAGGATTTCGTCCCCGCGGTTCGCAGGCTGGTGCCCGAGGGCGTCGCAGCGGTGCTGGATGGAGTCGGCAAGGACACCTTCCTGCCTTCGTTCGACTGCCTGCGGCCGTTCGGCACGCTGGTCAACTACGGCAATGCCTCCGGGCCGGTTCCGCCCTTCAACGTGATGCTGCTGGCGCAGAAGGGCTACTTCGCGCTGTACCGGCCCGGCTTCGGCTGGCATGCCAGCACGCCTGACACCTTGCGTGCGGCCTGCGACGAGTTGTTCGAGCTCGTGCGCACGGGCGCCCTGCACATCGAGATCGCGGCGACCTTCCGTCTGGAGCAGGCTGCAGAGGCGCATCGGGCGGCGGAAAGCGCCGGCCTGGCGGGATCGATAGTGCTCCTGCCGTGATCAGCCGTGATCAGCAGTAGCCCAGGTATCGAAGCAGAAGCTCCTGCTTGCTCGATACCCCCAGGCGCTCGTAGGCACGCTTGCGATAGGTCTCCACCGTTTCGGCACTCACAGCCAATTCGCCGGCAATGGCGGACATCGGGCGACCGCAGATGAGGCGCGCGCAGACCTGGGCCTCCCGCTTCGACAGGCGCGAGGCGGATTGCTGGAGGACGCGCTCGATGTCGGAGAGATTCAGCTCGGAAACCGGGTTATAGCCATGCCGCATTGCAACAATCTGAGCATGCTTGCCCAGGACGGACAACAGCACCTCTGCCGTCGTGCGCAGCGCTTCGAGCTGAAGCGCAGAGAACGGGCCCTGGTCCTCCCCGCGCACGACGCTCAATCCGAGCGTCGTTCCCGGAAGAAGCTTGCACAGGACGACGCGCTCACAGATATGGTCCTCTCCGTAGAGCTTCTCCCGGATGAGCGTATCGGACACGTACCGTGGATCCATGCGGACCATGATGGAATCCGCCGACGTCGCGTGCCGCCGCGCCATGGCCAGCGCGGGGTCTCTGCGCCAGAACTTCGGCTCCGCATACTGTTGCAGGCGGCGCTGGGCCTGATCCGCACCGTTCCAGCTTGCGGCACCGACCTTGTGCATCTGCTCGTTGCTCAACTTCCAGACGACGCAATGCTCGCCGCCGGCGGCCTCGCTCAAGAACTCGATCAGACGCGCCCAGAAGGTGACGCTGCCGATGCTGTCCACGAGCGCGGGGAGACCGGCGAGCGGCTGGTCGCCGGGTTTGGTCGGGCAGATGGTGAGGGCGTCAAGCATGGGAAGCTCGAGATGAACCGGGTTCCGTGCCGCCTATTATTCCTGACAAAACCTCCGGAAGACAGCCAGCGCCCGGCGCCCGCGCTGAGCACCGGAACCCACCTGCAAGGAGGATCAGATGGCTGACATGCCACCCAGGCTCGATGAGACGCATGACCCGGCGCTGCATAGCTGGGTCGAATCGGCGCAGTCCCCGACCACCGACTTTCCGATCCAGAACCTGCCGCACGGCGTATTCCGACGCGGCGGCAGCGGCGAGCCCTGGCGCGGCGGCATCGCCATCGGCGACCAGGTGCTGGATCTGCGGGCTGCGCTGGACAAGGGCCTGTTCGAAGGCCCGTTGACGGCGACGGCCGAGGCGGCCGCCCGGGCGCCGCTGAACGACTACATGGGCATGCCCCGCGCGCAACGCCGGGCCTTGCGCCAGGCCGTCTCGTCACTGCTCAGCGTGAACGATGCGCGGCGCCGCACGACGGCGGAATGCCTGGTCGCGCAGCGAGACGTCGAATACTCGCTGCCAGCGCGGGTGGAGAACTTCTCCGACTACTTCTCCTCGCTCCATCATGCAACGAACGTGGGGCGCCTGTTCCGACCGGACAGCCCTGTCCTGCCGAACTACCGATGGCTGCCGGTCGGCTATCAAGGCCGCGTTTCGTCCCTGCGTGTCTCGGGCGTCGACTTCACGCGCCCTTCCGGACAATTGAAGCTTCCCGATCAGGAGGCCCCCGTCTTCGCCCCCTGCAGGAGGTTGGACTACGAAGTCGAGCTCGGCCTGCTGGTCGGCCCCGGCAACGAGCTGGGCTCGCCCATCGATATCGCCCGCGTCGACGAGCATCTGTTCGGCGTGTGCCTGCTCAACGACTGGTCGGCACGCGACATCCAGTCCTGGGAGTATCAGCCGCTGGGCCCGTTCCTGGCCAAGAGCTTCTTCACCAGCCTCGCGCCATGGGTCGTGACGCTCGATGCGCTGGAACCGTTCCGCTCGCGCTTCGCACGACCAACCGGCGATCCGGAACCGCTGCCTCATCTATGGTGCGACGAGCTCGCCGAACGGGGCGCGTTCGACATCCGCGTCGAGATGACGCTGCAGAGCGCGGCCATGCGCGAGGCCGGGCACCCGCCGATGCGGCTGTC
>DAISWF010000008.1:0-35970 GCA_036826495.1 Burkholderiaceae bacterium | reverse complement strand
CGATCTCTCGTTATACGGATGCCTACTGGGCGCCGGCGCAGTTGCTCGCCCATCAGACGTCGAACGGCAGCAACCTGTGCCCCGGCGACCTGCTGGGCAGCGGCACGATCTCCGGACCCGATCCGTCCAGCCACGCCTGCCTGATCGAGTTGACGGAAGGCGGCAAGAAGCCGTTGTACCTGCCGACCGGCGAAATGCGGACGTTTCTGGAGGACGGCGACACCGTCTGCATGCGCGGTCACTGCGAGCGGGACGGTCATGTGCGGATCGGTTTCGGCGAATGCCGGACCACCGTGCTGCCCGCCCGCCGCGGCCGGGAATGAGATCGATCCTGCTCGAACGTCGCCCGCTAGCGGCCCGCCGCCCGGACGATCAGTCGGTCGTCGACGAACCGGCCGCGTTCCATCAGCAGCTTCCCGTCGAGCAGGACCGTGCAGTCGCACATCGGCGCATCGATGTGCCCTTTCGTGTCGCGCTTGCCGCCCATGTCCGTGTTCGGCCCGGTCGAGAACAGGAAGTTACCGGCGAATACCCGGGCCATGATGTGCAGCTCGTCGAAGTTGTTGCCGTGCCGCATGATCTGATCCCAGTGCCCGCCCGGATGCAGGCCCACGCCCAGGTGCGACACCGCATAGGGATCGAGGTCGTCGGCCGAACGCTTGTTGGAGTCCAGCCAGTACCGGAACGCCTTCGCGTCCAGCCCCCCTTCGACCTTGCGGATGAAGCCGTCACGAACCTCCAGGCGCACCGGATTCTCGATCGCGCGGATATACGGAAGAATCCACATGTCGCCCGGGCTCAGCACCACGACGCCGTTCGTCGAACCTTCGTCCGGAAAGTTCGTGATGTGCCCGGCGCCCCAGGCATCGAATCGGCCGGGCGCTTCCGCGAAGCCATATTGCTGCTTGACCTTGAATTCGCCGCGGCGCCACGTCAGATCCGTGCCGGCGTCCGAAAGCAGCCGGATCTCCCTGGCGTTCCCCCACAGCTCGGCCGCGTATTGAACCGCCTCTTTCAGCCCCGGCGGCGACATCAGCCGCGCGAGCACGTCCGGGGAATCGGCGATCGACAGAACGCGTGCTCCGGCCTCCCGGACGCGCTTCTGCCAGCCCGAGAAGTTCGGCGGATGGAACACGCAGATCAGATCGGCGGCGCACAGCGCCTCCATCATGCCTTTGGCGCGCCCCATGATGTCGACGCCGATGTGCAGCCACGCGGGCGAGCTGCTGAGCCCCATCTCGTAGACGCTTGCACCCAGGTCCTCGGCTGCGACCTGGGCAGCCTGAACGTAGTCGCGCCGCGTCGAACCGTCCGTCAGCAGAACGACGGTTTCACCTTGCGTGACGCGGCACAGCTCGAACTGCCGGCGAAACAGGCCGGGTATCCGAGCGGGATTCAGTTGTTGCTTGCTCATACGATGTGTTCCTTCAGAATCGATCAGGCGGCGGCATTCAGGTCGCCGCGAGCGAATCGCGTCACCAGTTCGTTGAAGGCGCCGGGTTGCTCCAGATAGAGCGCATGTCCGCATTCCGGCAGCTCGTGCAGGGTGGCCGCCGGCCGCGCAGCGGCCACCGCGCGCGTCGACTGCGGCGGCGTGACGCGATCCTGGCCGCCGATGATGAACTGCACCGGCAAGTCGCCGGGCAAGCGGGCGACGTCCGCGGCGGTGTCAGAGGAAGTCAGCAGCCACACCGCCTGCGTGTACCCTTCGGGTCGAACCTTGGACATGTTGTCGATCACCCGCGCGCGAACCGCGTCGCTGGCCTGGCTGGACACCAGACGGGGGCCTCGGGATTCGGCCATCGCGCGAGGCCCCATCTCCCGAAGATCGTTGAGCCGGGCATCGCGAAGCCTTCGTTGCTCCTCCTGAGGCAGGCGAGCGTGACCCGACGACGGGCTGGCCAGGGTCAGACTGATGACCCGCGCCCGGAACTCCACGGCGAAGCGCGCAGCCATGATCGCCCCCAGGGAGTGACCTATCAGGTGGAACTGCGCCAACCCCAGCGTGTCGGCGAACTGCTTCAGCCTCGCCGAATAGTCGCTGGCGGTCGGTGCAGCCGGCTCCACCGGCATCGAGCGGCCGTAGCCCGGCGCATCCCAGGCGATCACGCGGAACCTGTCCGAAAGGCCGTCGAGCTGCCCTTCCCAGGAGCGCGCATTCGATCCCACGCCGTGCAGCAGCACCAGCGGCACTCCGGCGCCATTCTCCAGATACGAGATGCTCTGCTTGCCGCAGTTGGTGATGAGTACGGTACGTTCGCTCATACGTGCTCCACGCCGAGCAGACGATGGATCTGCGTGGACAGCTCCTGGAATCGGGCGGTGCCGCGCACGCTCGGATGACGTGGTCTCGGAAGGTCGATCGGAACCTGCGCGATGATCGAACCCGGACGCCCGCCCATGACGAGCACGCGATCAGCCAGGAAGATCGCCTCCTGAATGCTGTGGGTGATCAGCACGGTGGTCTTGCGTCGTTCGTTCCAGATCCGCATCAGCTCGACGTTCATCATGTCCCGCGACAGCGCATCGAGCGCGCCGAACGGCTCGTCCATCAGCAGGAGCCGGGGATCGTGTATCAACGCGCGACAGATCGCGACTCGCTGCTGCATGCCGCCGGACAGCTCGGCTGGACGCATCCGCGCGAAATCGTGAACGCCCGCGAGCTTGAGCAGGTCATGCGCCGTCTGCTCGTAGCGCGACCGCTGCAGGCCGAGGATCTCTATCGGAAGCAGAACGTTGTCCAGCACGGTGCGCCACCGCAGCAGGCGCGGCGACTGAAAGACCATGCCGGCGTCGATCCGCGGCGCCTTGACCGCTTCGCCGAAAACTTCGACGGTCCCCCGGGTGGGCGGCATCAGTCCGGCGATGATCTTGAGGATCGTCGACTTCCCGCAACCGCTCGGGCCGACCACCGTGACGAATTCTTCGTCGGCCACGTCGAAGTCCAGCTTCGAAAGCGCGGTCACTTCTCCGCGCTTGCTCCGATAGGTCTTGTCGACATCGGCCACTCGGACGGCGACGGGGCGGTCCAGCATCGCCGCGGAGGCGGACTCGACGGGCAGGCGCGCCGTCATGCGCCGGTGGGCCGCTGGCCCGGCTTCACGAACTGGTTCGAATACACGTCGGCGAGCTTCACGTCGCCCTTGAGCCCATAGAAGTCCCGAACGATGCCGAGCGTGAACTCCATCTTGCTTTGCGACATCGGGCCGACCCCGTTGGCACGGACCTCGTCCACCAGCAGGTGATCGATGGCCACATCGAGCTGCGCCCGCACCGTCGCCGGGTTGGATAGAGGATGATGCTTCAGATACATCTTCACGGCTTCGTCGCGATTGGCAACGCTGTAGAGGATGCTTTGCACGATCGCCTGGTTGAAAGCCCTGACGAGCTCGGGATCCTTCGCGATCAGGTCATCGCTGACGATGATGCCGTTCGAATAGAGGTCGAGGCCGAAGTCCGCGAACAGCATCTGCACGAGCTTGTCGCCCGTCTTCTCCGCGGCGACCGAATAGACCGGTGCGAAGGCGGACAGGCCCAGTACGCCGTCGGCCTTCTTCGAGGCCAGGACCGCGGGCTTGGCGGACCCTTCGATCGTCACGATCTCCACCTTGCTGACGTCGAACCCGTTGATCTTCGCGAGCGCCGGCAGCGCGACGCGTGGTGCGTCGCCGGCCGTGGCGCCGAACGTCTTGCCGACCATGTCCTTCGGATTCCGGACGGGGTTCGAAGCCAGGGTGATGACGTTGTTCATCGCCTTGTAGTGCACCATCAGCACCTGCTTGACCTTGAGGCCGTTGCCGCGCGCGAGGATGCTGGTCGGCGTATCGGCGAAACCGAACTCGGCCGAGCCGCTGGCGACCTTGAGCGCATTGTCGGCCGACCCTTTGGCCGCCTCGATCTGAACGTCGAGTCCGGCATCCCGGAAGAATCCGCGCTCGACGGCCGGATAGAAGATCGCGTGTTTCCCGTAGGCCCCGATGTCGAAGAGGAACGTGACCTTTCGGCGACCCTGCGCCGACGCCCGGCGACCGATCGATAGGCCCGTGGCCGCGACGGCGGACGCGCCGGCGATGCGGGTGAACTGACGTCGATTCATGGAAGGCGCTCGGTGAGCCATGGGGGACGCTCCTGTGGAGTGTTTCTTGCCGGAGTCAGGCCTGCGGGACGGCGAAAAGTCGATCCGATTCCTCGGTGCTCCACGGAATGACCAGGCGTTCCAGTCCTTCGAGAAGACTGAACAGGGCCAGGCCCATGGTGCACAGGAGGATCAGAGCCACGAACGACATCGCGACATTGAGCTCGGAGTTGGCCACGAGAATCACGTGGCCCAGCCCGGCTTTCGAGGAGACGAATTCCGCGACCACCTGGCCGATGACGGCCAGGGTCGCTGCAACCTTCAGCCCCGAGAAGATGAACGGCAGCGCGTGCGGAAACGCGACCTTGACGAACTGCTTGATGCGTCCGCCCCGCAACATGCGGACCAGATCGATCAGATCGCTCTCGACCGAGGAAAGCCCCGCCACGGTGCTCATCACCACCGGGAAGAAGCTCACCAGCACCACCATGACGATCTGCGGCGTGGCGCCGTAGCCCAGCCACACGATCAGCAGCGGGGCGATGGCGATCTTCGGCGCGGCCTGCGAGACGACGATGATCGGATAGACGACCGAACGCAGGCGCGGAGAATTGACGATGAGGGTCCCGATCAGCACCCCGGCAACCGCCGCGATCACGAAGCCGACCAACGTGCCGGTCAGCGAGACGCGAAAGTTGTCCCAGTAGATGCCCGGCCGCGACGCGAACTCGCGCCAGACCGCCGATGGCGACGGCAGCAGGAAGGGTTCGATCTGCAGGAGGCGAACCAGCAGCTCCCACAGCGCAGCCAATCCCAGCAGCGTGATCACACCGATGGCCAGAGAACGCGAGTCAATCATGAGCAGCCTCGCTTGTCGCAGCGACACGGCGCACCGACGCGTCGGAAGCCAGGGTGCTGGGCAGCGCGGCGCCGCGCCCTGCGGCCGTGCAGGCCTGGGCGATGACCTGGGAGGTTCGCCGAAGCATCGGCAACAGCCGCTCGATCGCTTCGGGCGTCATCCGGATGCTCGGTGCGGCGAGACTCAGCACAGCCAGCGGATGCCCGTGCCGCGTATCCCGGATCACGGGTACGACGATCGACGAAACCCCGGGGTTGATCTCGTCGGAGGTGACCGACAAATCCCGGGCCCGGACTTCGCGCAGGCTTTCGATGAACCTGGCCAGCGCTTCCCGCGGGTTTCCGGCACCCGGACGCTGGTCGCGTGCCGCCAGGCGCTCCATGTCGGCGTCGGGCAGCATGGCGAGCAGCATCCTGGCGGCGGCGCCGCCGTGCAGCGGCATCGGCACCATCACGTTGTTGTAGACCCACCGGTGCGGACGCTCGCTCACCGCCTGCGTCAGCAGCACCCGGCGCTCGGAGTACAGCATGTGCAGGCCCACCGTTTCGCCGGACTGATCCCGCAATGCCTCCAGCGGCCCGCGCGCAGTCTGCAGCAGCGAGCGCCAGCTCAACTGGCCGGCATTGAGTTCCTCGATGAGCTTGCCCACCGCATACACGTCGCCATCGGGCACCCGCTGCGCTTCGAGCAGCCGGACCTTCAGCAGGCTGTTCACCAGACGATGCGCGGTGCTCTTCGGCAGTCCGAGGGCTTCGCCGATCTCACGTACCGTCAGTTCGCCGTGCAAGGCCACGAGACTGACGACATCCAGCGCTTTCTGAAGGGAAGACGGTTCCGACATGTGAGACTGGCAAGTCCTGTATTTCGAGACCAGATCTTGTCAGCCGTGCGGCGCGCAGTCAAGCTTTCATTTAGTTTCACGCGCCACCAGTTCCATAAATCGGGATTGAGCAGTTCCTGATACTGGGATACCATGAACCGGAAGTCTTGCCGGAGACATGATGCTGAGCGAAGAGAAGAACCGACTGCTGACCGAGGTCGGACCAGGAACTCCGATGGGCGATCTGCTGCGCCGCTATTGGCATCCGATCGCGGGCGAGAGTGAGTTCGAGTCGAAGCGAATCAAGCGGATCCGCCTGTTCGGAGAGGATCTCGTGCTGTTCAAGGCGCTCAATGGGCGGTTCGGCCTCATCACGCGACGCTGTGCGCACCGCGGCTCGGATCTGAGCTTCGGCATCGTCGAGGAGGACGGGCTGCGCTGCGGCTATCACGGCTGGCAGTACGATCGCGAAGGCGTCTGCACGCACCGTCCTTTCGAGGAGCTCGCAGCTCGTGCCAGCGCTCCCCGGCGCACCGTGCAGATCCCGGGGTATCCGGTGAAGTCCAAGGGCGGAATGCTGTGGGCCTACCTCGGCCCGTTGCCGGCCCCCGAGCTGCCCGACTGGGAGACGTTCAGTTGGCCGAACTGCTTCGCGCAGGTCGTGATCGCCGAGATTCCCTGCAACTGGCTGCAATGCCAGGAAAACACGGTGGATCCGGTGCACTTCGAATGGATGCACAACAACGGTCCGCAGCGGCGCGCCGGCAACCTGGGCCCGTATTCGCCGCGCACGCTGAAGATGACGGTGGAAGACACCGAATACGGCCTGCTGTCCCGACGCTACCGTGAAGGCACCGACGAATCCACTCCTCTATGGAGCGTGGGCCGTGCCGTGCTCTGGCCCAATGGATGGTACTTCGGCCATCATTTCGAGTGGAAAGTGCCGATCGACGATCGCAATACGCTCTTCATCACGTGGAGCGTGCTGCACGTGCCGCGCGAATGCGAGCCATACGTTCAACAGTCGATTCCGACGTGGCACGCGCCGATCAAGGACGCCGACGGCGAATGGATCACCAGCCACGTCGGCAACCAGGACATCGTCGCCTGGGTCAGTCAGGGCACCATCGCCGATCGCACGAACGAGATGCTCGGTGCGAGCGACATGGGCGTCGTCACGCTCCGCCGAAGGCTGCTGGAGGATCTCGATCGAATCGGGGAAGGACAGGATCCGCGCGGCGTCATCCGGGATCCCGCGCGGAACGTGCGCATCCCGCTTCCCTGCATCGCCCGCGAAGATCTCATGAACGGGCTGCCGAAGGAGGCGATGGAGCGACACCCTGTCATGGGGCCGTTTCTACGCGATTACTACTCGATGGCCGGCCAGCCCGACCGGGTCAGGCTCGAGTTCGAGCGGGCGATGGGAGTGCGTCAGAGCTCCTTCGAGGTTCACAGTTTCGTTCCTCAGTAGGTAGCGGCTGCCGCCGGACCGGCGAGCCGCGGCACCCCCCGCCAGCTATGCCTTCGCTGAACGGGCTGATATGCACGCCCCGGCCTCGCCGGGCGCGGGCGGCCCCCGATACCATCGGGGCTCGTTCCGTGCCGAGCCGTGCCGATGACCGACCGCCCGCTGCCCTTCGAGGGCATTCGCATCGTCGATTTCAGCCGCCTGCTGCCGGGCCCCTGGGCCACCAGGATGCTGGCCGAGATGGGCGCCACCGTCATCAAGGTCGAGCCGCCGGGCGAAGGTGACCCGAGCCGGCACAATCATCCCGCATACCGGCAGGACAGCGTCTACTCGCATCAGTGCAACGCCGGCAAGCGCAGCATCTGCGTGAACCTGGCGAACGCCGGCGGGCAGCGGGTCGCGCAGCGGCTGCTGCGCGACGCCGACGTGCTGGTCGAGACCTACCGGCCCGGCGTCGCCGACAAGCTGGGCATCGGCTACCGGGCCGCGAAGGAGCTGAATCCGCGGCTGATCCATTGCTCGATCTCCGGCTTCGGACACACCGGGCCGATGGCCACCGTCGCCGGTCACGACCTGATCATCCAGGGGATGACCGGGCTGATGGGCTGCTCGCTCGATGCGGTCAATCCGCCGACGGTGCCGGGCCTGCAGTCGGCCGACTATGCCGGCGCGCTGACCGCGGTGATCGGCATCCAGGCGGCGCTCGCGCAGCGCGCGAAGACCGGCCAGGGTTGCCAGCTCGACCTGTCGATGTACGAAGCGCTGTTCTCGATGTGCATGATCCCGTTGTCGACGCCGCTCGCCCGCCGGGCCGGCCACGCCGGCGAGCCGCGGATGGAGTCGTTCGGCGGCAATCCGCGCTACTGCACCTACCTGAGCCGGGACGGCAAGCCGGTCGCCGTCACGCTGCTGGAGACCAGGGCCTGGCGGGCGTTCTGCGAACTGGCGCGGCGGCCCGAGCTGGTGTTCGACGACGAATCGCCGGCCGACCGGCTCAGCACCCACGGCGAACGCGGCGTGCTGTACCGCCGGGCATTGAAGGAATACTGCGCGTCGTACACCTGGGCCGAACACATGGAGCGGATGAACAGTCTCGGCATCGCGATCTGTCCCATCTGCACGCCGGAGGAGGCGCTGGCCCAGCCGCAGGTCGCCGCGCGCAACATGCTGGTCGAGATCGATCACCCGATCGAGGGCCGGATCCCGCATCTGACCAATCCGCTCGCGCGATCGGGGCTGGCCACCGCCGCGCCGGCGCCGGCGCCCGCCCTTGGCGCCGATGCCGACGCGATCCTGCGCGAGTTGGGCTTCACGGACGCGGAGATCGCCGGGTTCCGCGAAGCCGGGACGATCTGAACAGCCGGCGGCCTGGTCCATCGAGATCCACCGAGACGCGATGACGAACGGACGCCACAGCAGCAGCACCCGCGCCACCGGCACCACCGGCACCACCGGCACCACCGGCAGCACCGGCACCGGCACCAGCACCACCAACAGCCGGATCATCGCCGGCTACATCGCCGGCGCCGGGCGGCGCGAGCTGCCGCAGCCGGTGCTCGAGGCGGCGCGTCAGTGTCTGGTCGACTGGGTGGCGGTCTGCATCGGGGCGTTGAACGAACCGGCCGCGCAGATCGTTCGCACGCTGGTCAACGGCGCCGCCGCCGAGGAACGCGCGCTGCTGATGCTGGGCGGCCGGGCGGCCGCGCCGATGGCGGCGCTGTGCAACGGCACGCTGGCGCACTGTCTGGACTTCGACGACACCTACGTACCGGCGAACACCCATGCCAGCGGCCCGATCTGGGCGGCGACCCTGGCGCTGGGCGACGAGCTCGGCGCCGACGAGCCCGAGCTGCTACGCGCGTTCGTGACCGGCTTCGAGGTGATGGCGCGGGTCGGCCGGGGCCTGGGCGAGGCGGTCACCGCACGCGGCTTCCACGCGACCGGCGTGTTCGGCCGGATCGGCGCGGCCGCCGCCTGCGCGACCCTGCTGCGGCTCGACGAGCGGGCCGCTGGTCATGCGCTCGGCGCGGCGGCGACGCAGGTGTCCGGCCTGGTCGGCTCGTTCGGCACGATGTCCAAGCCCTATCACGCGGGCAAGGCCGCGATGGACGGTGTGCTGGCCGCCCGCCTCGCGCAGGCCGGTTTCGAAGCCGCCGACGGGCTGCTGGAGCCGGGCGGCGAGCTGCAGCGCACGATCATCCAGGATGGCGGCGCGGCGATACGGCCCGCCGACTTCGACGGTTGGGAGGTGCTTGAAAACAGCGTCAAACCCTATGCCGCCTGCCATCTGACGCACCCGATCATCGATGCGGCGCGCGGTCTCGGTCTGGCGACCTCCCAGCTCGCCGGGCTGCGCCGGGTCACCGCACGGCTTGCGCCGCTCGCGTTCCAGGTGACCGGCGACAAGAGCGGCGCGCCGCGCACCGGGCTGGAAGCCAAGTTCGATGCCCGCTACGTCGTCGCGCTGTCGCTGCACGGGCGCACGCTCGCGGCCGGCGATTTCGGCGAACCGTTCGCCGACGACCCTGCGGTGCGCGCGACCGCCGCGAAGGTGCACGTCGAGCCGGAACCGGGGTTCGCGTACAGCGCCGGCGGGGTCAGCGCCGAACTGGCCGACGGCACGGTCGCCGACTGCACGGTACCGGTGGCCAAGGGGCATCCCGGCAATCCGCTGAGCTGGGGCGATCTGCGCATCAAGTTCGAAGGGCTGGTCGAACCGGCGGCCGGCATCCGCACGCCGGAGATCTTCGAACGGCTGCGCGAGTTCGGCGCGACGCCGGGCCGCGGGCTGGCCACGTTGCGGCAGCTCTCGGCCGCGCTGCAGGCGTGACGATCATGAACGAACCCCAGGTGCCCGCATCGGCACCCGGCTCGGCGCCCGGTTCGCCGGCGATCTGCGCACCCGGTGGGGCGCGATGACCGGAGCAACGACGGACACGCGGGCCGCCGCGACACGCTCGGTGCTCGCCGGCTTTCGCGTCATCGACCTCACGCAGAACGTCGCCGGCCCCTACTGCACCCAGATCCTCGCCGATCTGGGCGCCGAGGTCGTCAAGATCGAGCGGCCCGACGGCGGCGACGACTCGCGCGGCTGGGCCGCGCCGCGCCCAGGCGCGCCGTCGCATCACTTCGTCTCGCTGAACCGCCGCAAGCGCAGCGTGTGCATCGATCTGCAGACCGAGGCCGGCTGTGCGCTGGTCGCCGATCTGGCGGCGGAGGCCGACATCTTTGTCCATTCGATGAAGCCGGGCAGCGCCGACAGGCGCGGCCTCGGCGAAGCGGCGCTGACGGCTCGCAATCCACGACTGATCCACTGCGCGATCAGCGCATACGGCATTCGCGGACCGCTCGCACCGCTGCCCGGCTACGACCCGATCGTGCAGGCGTTCACCGGACTGATGGACCTGAACGGCAATCCGGGCGATGCGCCGTCGCGGGTACCGGCCTCGGTCATCGATCTGGGCACTGGCATGTGGGCCGCGCTCGGCATCGTCGGGCTGTGCCTGCAGCGCGGCCGCGACGGCGTGGGCGGCAGCGTGCAGGCCAGCCTGCTGGCGACCGGCATGGCCTGGATGAGTCCGTTCGTCACCGAGTACACCCGCACCGGCGTGCGCCCGAAACGGGCCGGCACGCGCCTGAGCAACGCCGCCCCCTACGAGCTGTTCGAAGCGGCCGACGGCCAGCTCTTCGTCGCCGCGCCGAACGACCGGCTGTTCGGCCACGTCTGCGCGGTGCTCGGCTGCGCCGGGCTGGCACGGGATCCGCGCTTCCTGCACAACGCCGACCGGCTGCGCCACCGTGACGAGCTGCACCGGCTGCTCGGGCAGCAGATCGGCCGCCGGCCGGTCGGCGAGCTGCTGCGGGCGCTGCGCGCCGCCGGCGTGCCGTGCGGCGAGCTGAACCGGCTCGACCAGGTGCTCGCGCACCCGCAGGTGCAGGCCAACGAGCTGCTGACCGAGGTGCAGGATCCGGACGGTATGGCGTTGCAGGTGGTGGACCTTCCGCTGCGGCTGACCCGCGGTGACGATGGCGCTGTGGGTGGTCACGCGTCGGGCGGCCGGCCGAGCGACGACATGCCGGACCGCGGCGCGCCGGCCAATGCCGCCCCATTGCCGGCCCCACTGCCAGCCCCATTGGCGGCCACGTTGCCGCGCCTCGGCCAGCACACCGAAGAGGTGCTGCGCGGCGCCGGCCTGGCCGACGACCGGATCGGTGCGCTGCGCGCGCAGGGGGTCATCCGCTAGACGCAAGCCGGCGGGCCGCAACCGCCGATGCCGGGATCACGCCGGCCGGAGGTTACCGGTCACACGACATCAGTCCTCGGCCTTCATGCCGGTGCGATCGGCCACGCCATGCCACTTGCGCACTTCGGACCTCAGGAACTGCTCGAACTCCTTGTCGGTGCCGCCGACCGGCTCCGCGCCGAGCTCCGCCAGCTTCCTGGCGATCTCCGGATCCTTCAGCGCGGCGACGATCTCGGTGTTCAGCCGATCGACGACCGGCCGGGGCATGCCGGCGGGTCCGACGACGCCCTGCCATTCGACGACCGAGAAGCCCGGAATCGTGTCGCCCAGCGGCGGCACGTCCGGCAGCAGCGCCAGCGGCTTGGACCCGCTGGCCGCCAGCGGTATGAGCTGGCCGCTGCGGATGAACGAGATCGCCGACGGCGTCGTCGCGAACAGCATCTCGATCTCGCCCGACACCACCGCGGTCACCGACGCTCCGCCCGAGCGGTACGGGATGTGCTGCATCTTCACGCCGGTCATCGACTTCACCAGCTCGCCGGCCAGGTGGTTGATCGTTCCGTAACCGGCCGAGCCGAAGTCCAGATCGCCGGGCTTGTTGCGCGCCAGCTCCAGCAGCTCCCTGGCTGAACGCGCCGGCACCGACGGATGCACGACCAGCACCGTCGGCACGACGACGAGCTGGGTGATCAGCGTGAAGTCCCTGGTCGGATCGAACGGCAGTGACTTGTGGCGATACAGCGCCGGGTTGGCGCCGAAGCCGATCGTCGCCATCAGCAGCGTGTAGCCGTCGGGCGGGGAGGTCTTCACGAACGTCGTGCCGATGATGCCGCCGGCGCCGGCGCGGTTCTCGACGATCACCTGCTGGCCGAGGTTCGTGCTGAGCTTGGCGGCCAGCACCCGCGCGACGATGTCGGTCGCACCGCCCGGGCCGAACGGCACCACCAGCCGGATCGGCTTGGAGGGATAGTCCTGCGCCCGCACGCCGGGCGCCAGCGCAAGCAGACCCGACAGCAACGACCCAATGATGATCCGGCGCATCGATCGCGACATAGCAGCTCCCCACCCGTTCATTCGTTGTCTCCGGAAGCCTATCGGCAGATGCGCGGCGATGGCAGATCCCGGCGAGGCATATCAGCCTCGCCAGCGGACGCATAGGCGCCGGAGGTCAGGCCACCGCGTAGTGCCGCAGCTTCCGTTCGTCCAGCGTGATGCCGAGCCCCGGGGCATCGCTCAGCGTGATGCCGGCGGCGTCCGGCGCCGTCTGCACCACCAGATCGTCGGTGAAGTAGTCCGTCGCACCGCCATAGACGCCGCTCAGCTCGACGTCGACACCCGGCGCGCCGACCGCGAAATGGTGGATCGCCGCCGCGCCGACACCGAGCGGCAGCATGCTGCCCAGCGTGCAGCGGACGCCGGCGACGACGCAGGCGGCATGGATCTGCGACGCATGCAGCAGCCCGGACTTGGCGATCTTGATGCAGATGAGGTCGGCCGCCTGCATCGCCAGCAGATTGAACACATCGTGGCGGGTGTAGGCGCTCTGATCCGCGCAGATCGGCGTGTCCAGCGCGGCCGCCAGGCTCGCCATGCCGCGCAGATCCCAGCGCGGCAGCGGCTGCTCGATGTAGTCGAGCCGGCAGGCTTCCATCGCGCGCAGCGGCGCCACCGCGGTGCCGCGGTCGTAGCCTTCGTTGCAGTCCACCCGCAGCCGCGCGTCGGGGCCGACCGCCTCGCGCACCGCCCGCACCCGCTGCAGATCCCCGGCCGGGTCGGTGCCGATCTTGATCTCGAACGCCCGCACGCCGCGCGCGGCCGCCTCGCCGGCGGCGGCCGCCATCGCCTGCGGGCTGTCGATCCACAAATCGGCCTCCAGCGTGTCGAGACGGTCGCGGCAGCGACCGCCGAGGAGCTGGAACACCGGCACGCCGAGCGATTTCCCGACCAGGTCGTGCAGCGCGATGTCGATGCCCGCCTTCGCGCACTGATTGCCCGGGATCGCGCGATCGACCTGCCCGATCAGCTCGGCGAGCCGGTGCGGATCGCGGCCGACCAGCCGCGGCGCCAGCCGGTCGGCGATCACCGACACGATCGTGCGCTGCGTGTCGGCGTCGGTCGATGCGACCGGCGACGCTTCGCCGATGCCGGTGAGCCCCTGGTCGGTATGCAACCGGATGATCACGTGATTGCCGGCGGCCACCGCGCCGGACGCGATGTTCATCGGCCGCCTCAGCGGCACCGCGACCGGGATCGTCTCGACCCGCGTGATCCTCATCGTGAGGGCCTGTTCACACCACGCCCGTGCCGATCGCCCGCGCCAATGCCTGCAGCCGCGCGGCCAGATCCACGTGCTGCGGCAGCACCACCTGGCCGTCCATCGTGAACGATGCCGGCGCGTCGGGCGTGCGGCCCGCCGCGGTCTCCAGCACCCTGGCGGCCCAGCGCAGCTCCTCGGCCGACGGCGTGAACACCTCGTTGGCGATGTCGACGTAGACCGGATGGAAGAAATCGACGCCGTCGAAGCCGAGCCAGCGGGCCCGCTGCACCTCGCTGCGCAGCGCGTCGCGATCGGTCAGCACGCCGGGCCGCATCGCATCGAGCGCCGACAGGCCGTAGGCGCGCGCGGTCGCCAGCACGCGGTGCCTCAGGTAGACCAGGTCGCTGTCGTCGCGCGGCTGGCCGATGTCGTTGCGCGGCTGGCCGCTCAGGACGTCCACCGGCAGGATCGCCAGACTGTGCAGTCCGGCGCTGTAGTCCAGGCCGCCGGCGATCAGCCCGTTCGTCCGCGGCCCGGCCTCGACGATCGCCGGCAGGTTCAGCACCGCGGCCGGCGTCTCGATCAGCAGCATCACGCCCAAGGTGTCGGGCGCATCGAGCGCCTGCAGGCAGCGATGCGCGAACACCTGGTCGGCGGCATCCTGCATCATCGGGATCACCAGGGTCGGCACGCCGGCCTTCAGCGCGAACTTCAGGTCGTCGAGGAACCAGCGGGTGCGCGGGCCGTTGACCCGCAGCGCGATCTCGCGCGGCAGCGGCCGCCGCGCGGCGGCGAGCGCCTCGCCCAAGGTGTCGCGCGCCTTCGCCTTGGCGGCGTCGGTATCGGGCACGCCGTCCTGCAGATCGAGCATCAGCACGTCCAGCGGCAGCTTCAGCGCCTTGTCGACCTTGGCGCGCACGTTGCCGGGACTCACCATCAGCGAACGGCGCAGCCGCACCTCGCGGTCGCTCATCAGATCACTCCTTTTTCGCGCAGCGCAGACAGTTCGTCGGCCCCCATGCCGAGCAGCCGGCCGAACACCTCGTCGTTGTCGGCGCCGAGGTCGGGCCCGAGCGCGTCGACCCGGCCCGGCGTGGCCGACAGACGCGGCACGACGTTGGGCACGACGACGGTGCCGGCACGCGGATCGTCGACCCGCAGCAGGTTGCCGCGGGCATGGAAATGCGGATCCTCGAAGATGTCGGCGACGGTGTTGATCGGGCCGATCGGCACCTCGCCCCGCAGGCAGCGTTCCATCACGATCGCCAGATCGTGGCGGCCGATCCAGTCCTGCACGATCGCATTGATCTCGCCGATGCATTCGATCCGCCGCACGGCCCGGCCGAAAGTGTCCGGCTGTGCGAGGTCCGGCCGCTCCATCACCCGCGCCAGCCGCTCCCACATCTTGTCGCTGGTGCAGGCGAGCGCGACCCAGCGGCCGTCGCGGGTCCGGTAGTGACTATGCGGCGCCGCGTTGACAGTGTCGGCGCCCATCCGCGACCGCACGTAACCCGTGGCCGCATAGACCGGCACCATTTCGTCGAGCATCCGGAACACGCCTTCGTACAACCCCACGTCGACCGACTGACCGACGCCATGGCGCTGACGCGCCTGCAGCGACAGCAGCGTTCCGAGCGCCGCGTACATGCCGGAGATGTAGTCGGCCAGCGAGGTCGAGCCCGGCACGACCGGCGGGCCGTCCGGCTGACCGGCCAGATGCGTGAGGCCCGCGAAGCCGTGGGCCACCCGTGCATAGCCGGGGCGGTCGCGATACGGGCCATCCTGCCCGTAGGCCGACACCCGCACCAGGATCAGGTCCGGCCTGCCTTCGCGCAGCACCGCGTCACCGAGCCCCCATCTCTCCAGCGTGCCGGGGCGGAAGTTCTCGATCAGCACGTCGGCCGTGCCGACCAGCCGCCTGAACAGCGACGCGCCTTCCGGCCGGCGGATGTCCAAGGTCACCGAGCGCTTGTTGCGACCTTCGTTGAGCCAGTTGAAGCTCCAGCCGCTGGAGTTGGCGGTGCCGAACTGGCGCAGCGGATCGCCGGTGCCGGGCAGCTCGACCTTGATGACCTCGGCGCCGAATTCGCCGAGCAGGCCGGCGCAGAACGGCCCGGCCACCATCGTCGCCAGGTCGATCACGCGCAGGCCGTCGAGCGGACGTTGTCCGGGTTGCACCACGCCGTCACTCCTGCGCGCGCATGCCGGTCTGGTCCGACACCTTCATCCACTTGGCGACCTCGGCGCGCAGGTGCGTGTGGAACTGCTCCGGCGTGCTGGCCACCACCTCCGAGCCGAGCTCGTCGACCCGCTTGACGACGGCCGGATCGCGCAGCGCCGCGGTGATCTCGCGCTGCAGCGTGTCGACGAGCGCGCGCGGCATGCCGGGCGGCCCGACGATGCCTTGCCAGTCGTTGACGCTGAAGCCCGGCACGACGGTGGCCAGCGGCGTCACCTGCGGGAGCTGTGCGATCGGCGCCGTGCCGCTGGCCGCCAGCGGCACGATGCGGCCGTCCTTGATGAACGGCAATGCCGACGGCGTCGTCGCGAACAGCATGTTGATCTCGCCGCCGACCAGCGCGGTCACCACCGCGCCGCCCGATTTGTACGGCACATGCACCATCTCGATGCCGGCCATCGACTTCAGCAGCTCGCCGGCCAGGTGATTGATCGTGCCGTAACCGGCCGAGCCGAAGTTCATCTCGCCGGGCCGGGACTTGGCGAGCTGGATCAGCTCGGCTGCCGAGCGCGCCTTCACCGACGGATGCACCGACAGCACCGTCGGCACGTTGACGATGTGCGAGATCAGCGTGAAGTCCTTCAGCGGGTCGAACGGCAGCTTCTCGCGGAACAGCGCCGGGTTCGCACCGAAATTGATCGTCGTGATCAGCAGCGTGTAGCCGTCGGGCGGCGACCGCATCACCGTCGTCGTGCCGATGATCGCGTTGCCGCCGGGCTTGTTCTCGACCACCACCGGCTGGCCGAGATTCTTCGTGAGCTGCTGCGACAGCACCCGCGCCATGATGTCGGTCGCGCCGCCCGGGCCGAACGGCACGATGAGCCTGATCGGCCGGCTCGGATACACCTCCTGCGCCCGCGCCGCCGGCAGCACGGCTGCGCCGGCGAGCGCACTCGCCTGGCGGATGAATCGTCTGCGCCGCAGCCGGATCATCGGATGTCTCCCTTGTCTGTCGCTCGCCTGTCTGGACACGCAACCGGGGCCGGCGAACGGCGACCGTATGACGCTGCGCTGCCAGCAGCGTAGGCGCAGCCCGCAGCCCGCGCCATTCCACGAACCGCATATCAGCCTCGCCAGTTTCGACATGGACCGCCGCGGGCTCCTCTATCCGCCCCTCCGCTATGCCGTGAACGGGGAGTCTGGTATGCGCGGTCGCCGCTTCACCGGCATCCGCTGCGTCGTTTCCAATGGAGCCAACCAATCGGACCGAGGAGCCGAACCATGAGGAGACACCGCTGGGTCGAGATGATCGTGCTGGCTGCGGCGCTGATCACGACGGCCTCGTCCGCCCGGGCGCAGTATCCCGACCGTCCGGTCAAGGTCATCATTCCGTTCGCGCCGGGCGGCGGCACCGACATCGTCGGCCGGCTGGTGGCCGAACGGCTCAGCCGATCCACCGGCAAGCCGTTCGTCGCGGAGAACCGTCCCGGAGCCAATGCCGCGATCGGTGCCGACCTGGTCGCGAAGTCGACCGCCGACGGCTACACGCTGCTGCTGGGCACGTCGGCCGAGCTGACGATGCTGCCCAAGACGAACCCGTCCACGCCCTACAGCCCGCTGAACGACTTCGCGCCCATCGTGCTGCTGGGCCTGACGCCGAACATGCTGCTCGCACACCCTTCTCAGCCCTACAAGGACGTGCGGGAACTGGTCGCCGATGCCAAGGCCAGCCCCGGCAAGCTCACCTATGCGTCCGGCGGCATGGGGCCGTATCTGACCGGCGAGCTGTTCAAGTACATGGCCGGCGTGTCGATCACCAACGTGTCGTACCAGGGCACCGGCCCTGCCCACAACGATCTGCTCGGCGGGCATGTGCCGCTGATGGTGTCGACGTTGCCGGCCGCCGCGCCGCTGGTGAAGTCGGGCCGCGTCCGGGCGCTGGCGGTGACGTCGGCGAGCCGCTCGCCGCAGTTGCCGGACGTGCCGACGATGGCCGAACAGGGACTGACCGGCTACGAGGCGAGCACCTGGTTCGGCCTGTTCGCGCCGGCCCGCACCCCGCCGGAAGTGCTCGACTACCTGCGCGCGGCGATCGACCAGGTGCTCGACGACAAGGAGGTGCAGAAGCGCTTCACCGACTCCGGCATCGAGATGGCCACCGCCGACACCGGCCGCTACACGCTGCGTACGCGGATGGAGACCGACCTCGCCAAATGGGAACGTCTGATCCGCGAGACAGGCATCAAACCGCAATGACCGCACCCCGCACCCTCTACGACAAGCTCTGGGACGACCATGTGGTGCGCACCGAGCCGGACGGCACCTCGCTCGTCTACATCGAGCGCCACCTGATCCACGAGGTGACCAGCGCGCAGCCGTTCGATGCGCTGCGCGGCGCCGGTCGCCCGCTGTGGCGCAGCGACCCCCATCTGGCGATCGCCGAGCACAATGTGCCCACCACCGGCCGCGCGCTCGGCATCGCCGATCCGCTGTCGCGGCTGCAGGTCGAGACGCTGGCGAACAACACGCGCGAGTTCGGCATCCGGTTCTTTCCGATGGACGATCCGCGCCAGGGCATCGTGCACGTGGCCGGACCGGAGCAGGGATTCACCCAGCCCGGCATCACGCTGGTGTGCGGCGATTCGCATACCAGCACCCACGGCGCATTCGCGGCGCTGGCCTTCGGCATCGGCACCAGCGAGATCGAGATGGTGCTGGCCACCCAGTGCCTGTGGTCCCGCCGGGCCCGAACCGCCCGGGTCACGATGGAGGGTGCGCTGCAGCCGGGCGTGTCGGCCAAGGATCTGGCGCTGTACCTGATCGGCCTGATCGGCATCGGCGGCGCGACCGGGCATGCGCTGGAGTTCGCGGGACCGGTGGTGCGCGCGCTGTCGATGGAAGGCCGGATGACCCTGTGCAACATGGCGATCGAGGCCGGCGCGCGGGTCGGCCTGGTGGCGGTCGACGAAACGACGATCGACTATCTGCGCGAGCGCCCGATGGGGCCGCCCGGAGAGCAGTTCCAGCAGGCCGCACGCTGGTGGCGCACGCTGGTCAGCGACGACGGCGCCCGTTTCGACAGCGAGATCACGATCGATGCAACGGCCGTTTCGCCGCAGGTGACCTGGGGCACGCTGCCCGACCTGGTGCTGGGCATCGATGGACGCGTGCCCGCGCCCGAGCAGTTCGACTCGCGCGACCGGCAGGAGGTCGCACGCGCGGCGCTGCAGTACATGGGCCTTGCGCCCGGCATGCGGGTGACCGACATCGAGCTGGACAAGGTGTTCATCGGTTCGTGCACGAACTCGCGGATCGAGGATCTGCGCGCGGCGGCGGCCGTGATCGGCGGGCGCAAGGTGTCGCCGCGGCTGAAGGCGGCGCTGGTGGTTCCGGGATCAGGAGAGGTGAAGCGCCAAGCCGAGGCCGAGGGACTGGCGGCCCGCTTCATCGAGGCCGGCTTCGAATGGCGCGAGCCGGGCTGCTCGATGTGCCTGGGCATGAACGAGGACCGGCTGGAGGCCGGCGAGCGCTGCGCATCGACCTCCAACCGCAACTTCGAAGGCCGGCAGGGTGCCGGCGGCCGCACCCACCTGGTGAGCCCGGCGATGGCTGCCGCCGCGGCGATCGCCGGGCATTTCGTCGACGTGCGTGGGGAGTTGCACTAGGATGAAACCACCCCCACGCTCACTTGGTTCGCAGCCCCCCGAGGGGGCGGTCAGCGGCTTCGGGCGGCCGGGCGTCACTGACGCGTCCGACACGCTGGTATTCGAAGGGCTGGTCGCACCGCTCGATCGCGAGAACGTCGATACCGATGCGATCATTCCGAAGCAGTTCCTGAAGTCCACGCAGCGCACCGGCTACGGCGATCACCTGTTCGATGCCTGGCGTTTCATGGACGTCGGTGAACCGGGAAAGCCGCTGGCCCAGCGCACGCCGAACGCCGGCTTCGTGCTGAACCAGCCGCGCTATCGGCAGGCATCGATCCTGCTGGCCCGCAACAACTTCGGCTGCGGATCGAGCCGTGAACATGCGCCGTGGGCGATGCTGCAGTACGGCTTGCGTGCGGTGATCGCACCGGGCTTCGGCGACATCTTCCGCAACAACGCGCTGAAGAACGGCCTGCTGGCGATCGTGCTTCCCGAACAGGTCGTCGACGGCCTGTTCGATGAGGTTCGGCGCACGGAGGGGTACATGCTGCAGATCGATCTGCCGGAGCAGACGGTTCGCACGCCGGCCGGTACCGCCTACACTTTCGAGTTCGACGCGTTCCGCAAACGCTGTCTGATGCAGGGGATCGACGAAGTGTCGCTGGCGCTCGCGGCGGCCGACGAGATTCGTGCATGGGAACGCCGGACGATGCTGCAGCGGCCATGGAGCCGGTTGCCGCGACAAGGAGAGTGATCGATGGATGGATTCAAGGCCCGCATCACGCGGGTGGAGACGGTACCGCTGCGGATTCCGTTCAGCACGCCGTTCAAGATCGCCCAGGGCGCGGCGCGGCCGTTCGCCGAGGTCTTCATCGTGCGTCTGCACACCGATGCCGGCGTCGAGGGCATCGGCGAGACCCAGGCGTGGCGCCGCCAGGGCAGCTCGGAGACGCTGCACAGCCTGCAGGCCACGGTGCGCGACCATTTCACTGCGCTGCTGGTCGGGCGATCGCCGTTCGAGGCCAACGCGATCATGCCGGCGCTCGAAGATGCGGTCTACCACAGCCTGTACGCGCAGGCGGCGGTGTCCGATGCGCTGTTCGATCTGCAGGGCAAGCTGCTCGGCGTGCCGGTGCATGCGCTGCTGGGCGGGCGCTGCCGCGAAGGCCTGTCGGCCTGCGCGGTGCTGCCGATGAAGCCGACCGTCGAGGAGACCGTGGCCCACGCCGCGCGTTTGTTCGAGGAAGGCTTCCGGTCGTTCACGATCAAGGTCGGCGTCGACCCCGCGGCCGACTTCGTCAATGTGCGCGAACTGCGCCGGCAGCTCGGCGAGGACGCGATCCTGCGGGTCGATGCCAATGCCGGCATGGACTTCGACGGCGCGATCGCGCTGCTGCGCCGGCTCGAACCGTTCGGGCTGGACGCGGCCGAACAGCTCCTGCCGGCCTGGGATCTGCAAGGCATGGCCGAGCTGGCGCGGCGCACGCCGGTGCCGCTGATGGCCGATGAATGCATGTCCACCGACCACGATCTGATCGACATCATCCGCAGCCGCGCCGCCAGCGTCGTGCAGACCAAGATCGCCAAGAACGGCGGCATCTGGCATGTGCGCAGGCTGTGGCCGATCGCCTCGGCGGCCGGCCTGCGGATCTATCCGGGCAACCATCCGAGCACCAGCGTGGCCACCGCCGCGTCGCTGCATCTGGGGGCCTCCTGGGCCGGGCCGTTGCTGGAAGGAGCGTTCGCGGTCGGCCTGATGAATCTGGCCGAGGACATCGTGCGCCGGCCGCTGGTGATGCGCGGGCCGGCGATCGCGGTGCCCGATGGGCCGGGGCTGGGGGTCGAGCTGGACGAACGGCAGCTCGACAAGTTCCGTGTGTCGTTGAAACACCTGACTGCGGATCCGATCGCATGACCACTCCGATCCTTTTTTCCCCGTTACGGCTGCGCGGCCTGGAGCTGCCCAACCGGATCGTCGTTTCGCCGATGGCGCAGTACTCGGCCGACGGGGGCGTCGCCACCGACTGGCACCTGATGCACATGGGCAACCTGTCGGTGTCGGGCGCGGGCCTGTTCATCACCGAGGCGACGTCGATCGAGGCCGATGCCCGGGTCAGTCCGCACTGCCTGGGGTTGTGGAGCGACGTGCACGAGGAGGCGCTGGCGCGGGTCATCGGCTTCTGCCGCCGGCATGGCGGGGCGCGGCTCGGCATCCAGTTGATGCACTCCGGGCGCAAGGGGTCGGTGGGCGCGCCGTGGCAGGGGCAGAAGGAGGTGGCGGCGGCCGACGGCGGCTGGCAGACCTGCTCCCCGTCGGAGGTGCCGTTCGCCGGCCGCTCGGCGCCGCGGCCGCTGTCGCGCGACGACCTGGCCGCCGTGCGCCAGCGCTATGTGGATGCGGCCCTCCGGGCCGACCGCATCGGCTTCGATCTGCTGGAGATCCACAACGCGCATGGCTACCTGCTCCATTCGTTCCTGTCGCCGCTCAGCAATCACCGCACCGACGAATACGGCGGGACGCTGGAGAACCGCATGCGCTTCCCGCTCGAGGTGTTCCGCGCGCTGCGCGACGTGTGGCCGGAGCGCAAGCCGATCGGCGTACGCATCTCGGCGACCGACTGGACGCCCGACGGCTGGACCCTGGACGAATCGGTGCAGTTCGCCGCCGCGCTGCGCGAGCTCGGCTGCGACTACATCACCGCATCGAGCGGCGGCAGCTCGAGCGATCAGCAGATCCCGGTGGGCCCCGGCTATCAGTTGCCGTTCGCCGAACGCATCCGCCGCGAGGCCGGCATTCCGACGATGGGCGTGGGCCTGATCACCCAGCCCGAGCAGGCCGAGCGGGCGCTCGCCGAAGGCAAGGCCGACCTGCTGGCGCTGGGCCGCGCGATGATGTACCAGCCGCGCTGGGCCTGGCACGCCGCCGAGAAGCTCGGCGCCGATGCGTACTTCCCGCCCCAGTACGCCCGCTCGCATCCGTCGATGCGGCATCGGGATTTTCTGAAGGCTACGCGCTAGAGCGATCCCCGCCCGACAACCAGCGGTCCGCGACCTCGCGCCCGCCGGCGCCGAGCCTGGGCGGTGCGGTCCAGCCGGCGCCGACGTCGAATGCCGAGTACTTGATCGCCGGGCCGACGGCGGCGGCTTCGTCGGGGGTGCCGGCGGCGACGGTGGCGAGCATGCCGCGATGGCGTACCTGCTCCGACTCGAACACCTTGTCGATCGTGTTGACCGGCGAGCATGGCACGCCGGCCGCATCGAGCAGACCGGCCAGCTCGGCCATCGTGTACTTGCGCGTCTCCGCGTCGATCGTCGCGTTGACCTCGGCGCGATTGGCGAGCCGGCGCTCGAGTGATGCGAACGACGGATGCGCGATCAGGTCTGCGCGGCCGAGCGCTCGCGCCAGTGCCTCGAAGATGTTCTGCACGCCGGCGCCGATCACCATGAAGCCGTCGATCGCAGCGAACACCTTGTACGGCACGAGCTGTGGATGGTCCGAGCCCAGCCGTCCCGGCACGCCGAACCCGTACAGGTATTCGAGCCCGGCGTTCGCGAGGAACGCCACCTGCCCTTCGAGCAGGCTGGTCTCCACGCACTGGCCCTGGCCGGTCGACTGACGGTGCAGCAGCGCGGCCAGCACGCCGGTGCACACGTTCATGCCGGTCAGCAGGTCGAACGCCGACGTGCCGGGCTTCACCGGCGGCCGGTCCGGCTCGCCGGTGATGCTCATGTAGCCGGCATACGCCTGGATCGTGATGTCGAACGCGCCCTTTTCGGCGAGCGGGCCGTCGGCGCCATAGCCGGACGCGGACACGTAGATCAGCCGCGGGTTCAGCGCCCGCACTGCTGCGTATTCCAACCCGTACTGCGCCATCACGCCGGGCCGGAAGTTCTCGACCAGCACGTCGGCCGCCCGGCACAGCGCCCGTGCGGTCTCGAGATCGGCCGGATCCTTGAGGTCGAGCTGCAGCGACTGCTTGTTGCGGTTCGACGCGTGGAAGGTCAGGCCCTCGCCGCGATACATCGGCGGCCCCTGCACCCGCAGCGGGTCGCCGCCTCGGCGGTCCTCGACCTTCAGCACCTCCGCACCGAGGTCGCCCAGCAGCATCGTGCCGTAGGGGCCGGCCAGGAAGCGGGTGAAATCCAGCACGCGGATGCCGGCGAGCGGTTTCTGATTCATGACATCGGGTCTTGGTTCACGGCCCGGCCGGCAACCGGCGAGCTCATCGATGGACGGCCCGCCGCGCAGGCGGGGCGACGGATTGGCGGGATGGCGTGCGGCGGGCAATCATCGTTCAGCGCCCGCGGAATACCGGCTTGCGCTTCTCGAAGTGCGCCCGTATGCCTTCGGCATAGTCTTCGGTGCCTTCCAGCGGCCGGCGCTGCGCGCGGTCCAGTTCGTCGGCCTCGTCGAACGGCAGGTCCGGGCCGAAGGTCAGCACCGGCTTCACGGCCGCCACGCCGAGCGGCGAGCAGGCGTGCACCTCCTCGGCCAGCGCCAGCGCATCGTCGAGCAGCCGCTCGCGCGAGGTTATGCGCTCCAGCAGGCCCAGCGCCTGCGCCTGCGCGGCGTCGAGCTGGCGCGCGGTGAACATCAATTGCTTGGCCGCGGCCCGGCCGATGATGCGCGGCAGGATGACGGCGCCGCCCGCCCCCGGGTACGAGCCGAGCGTCATCTCGGGAAAGCCGAAGCGCGCGCTCCCGGTGGCCAGCCGCAGATCGCAGTAGAGCGCCAGTTCGAAGCCGCCGCCGAGGCACCAGCCGTCGATCGCGGCAATCACCACTTTCGGCGACCGCATCACCGCGTGGTTGACGCGCCGTAATGCGCTGGTGTGAGCCCACTTGTCGTCGGCCGACAGATCGCGCCGTTCCTTCAGGTCCGCGCCGGCGCAGAACGCGCGGCCGCCGGCGCCGATGACGATCAGCGTGCGGGTGGCCGTATCGGCGCCGGCCGCCTCGATCGCCGCCAGCAGCTCGGCCGCCAGGCTGCTGGTCAGCGCATTGGCCGCCTGCGGGCGGTTCAGCGTCAGGATGCGGGAGGCGCCGCGCTGTTCGATCAGCAGGTCCATGGTCACATCCCCGCAGGCGCACGCAGCAAGCGTTGAGCTGGCTTCATCTGCAGCCGCCCTCGCAAGCCCCGGCGCGCAGCGGCATTTGCGGTTTCATCGAACTAACGTCCCTTGAAGTCGGGTTTGCGACGCTCGGCGAACGCGCGCGTACCTTCGCGGTAGTCGCTGCTCGCGAAGCATGCGTCGATCGCCGCAGTCACTTCGGCGCTCGGCGGCTCGCCGGGGCGTTGCAGCAGCTCCATCGTCGTCCGCTTGATCGCCCGCAACGTCAGCGGCGCATTCTCGGCCACCAGCGCCAGCCATTGCGCGGCCTCGGCGTCGAAGCGGTCGGCCGGCCAGACCTTGCCGACCAGCCCCATCGCCAGCGCCTCGGCGGCGCCGAACGTACGCGCCGAATACAGCACGTCCAGCATGTTGGCGGGGCCCAGCAGCGGCAGCAGCCGGGCGATCGCCGCCGATGGGTAGCCGAGGCCCAGCCTCGCGGCCGGAATCCGGAAGCGCGCATCGTCGGCGCACAGCCGCAGATCGCAGACAGCCGCCACGCCGACGCCCCCGCCATAGCAGATGCCGCGGATCTTCGCGATGACCGGCTTGCCGGCCGCAGGCGGCGCCAGATGCGCCGCCTCGACCGCGCCGTTGTAGCGCTGCTGGGCCTGCGGATCACCGCGTTCCGATTCGAACTGCGACACGTCCGAGCCGGAGATGAACGCCTTGCCGCCGTCGCCTTCGATGACGATGACCCGCACCCGCGGGTCGTCGTCGAGCTCGCCGATCCGCTGCGGCAGCGCACGCCACATGTCCAACGTCATCGCATTGTGCTTGTCCGGATGCGACACGACGATCGTGCCCACCGCCTGGTCGATGCGCACCTGCAGGCCGGGCATCGCGCGGCTCCGTTCAGCGTGCCCGGCCGGGCGGCGCCGGCATCGGGGCGGGTTCGGCGTCGAGCCGCACGATGCGGCCCGCGAGCTCCGGCCGCGCCGGCGGATAGAGCTGCATCACCAGCGGATCGTGGCCCGGCACCAGGTGCTCGATGTCGCCGGCCAGCGCCAGCACCTTGTCGAACGATTCGAGCATCGCATCGACATGCACCGCCGACGGATAGGGGCGGCGCTTCTGCAGATTCTCGTAGTAGTGCGCCGCATCGGAGGCCAGCACCACGCGGCCGCGGCGGGTCGTCACGCAGACCACCTGCTCGCCCGGCGAGTGACCGGGCGCCGGCACCAGCCGGATGCCGGGCAGCGGCTCGACCTCGCCGTTGTACTGCATCATCCGCCCGGCGAAGTTCAGCCGCACCGCCTGCGCGATGTCGTCGGCCTCGTAGCCGCTGGAAAAATAGCGGTAGCGCATGTGCCGGCCGGCCGCGAAGTGCATCTCCGGCTCCTGCACATGAAAGCGCGCCGCCGGGAACGCCGCGAAGTTGCCGGCATGGTCGTAGTGCAGATGGGTCAGGATCACGTGCTGCACGCGCGCGCAGTCCACGCCCAGCAGCGCCAGCGACTCGACCGGGTCGTGCAGGTACTTGCGCCTGCGCCGCTCGGCGGCCGCCGGCGTGAAGCCCAGGTCGATGACCAGCGCCTCCTTCTCCGCCTCGTGGGCGCGCAGCGCGACCCAGACGAAGTAGTCCATCGGCATCGGGCCGTCGTGGGCGTCGCCGCCCATGAAATGCGACGAGCGCATCGCGTCGCGCTGCGCATAGCGGATCGCGTAGAGCTCCCACTCGGCCGGCGCGGTGCTCACCGCGACGCCCCGGCCAGCTCGCGCGAGATCAGCAGCTTCTGGATCTCGTTGGTGCCGTCGTAGAGCTGGAACACCATCGCGTCGCGATAGTACTTCTCGACCGGGTAGTCGTTCAGGAAGCCGTAGCCGCCGTGGATCTTGATCGCGCTCGAGCAGACGCGTTCGCACATCTGCGACGCGTACAGCTTGGCCATCGACGCCTCCTTCGCGCAGCGCATGCCGGCCTGCTTCATGGTGGCCGCATGGTGGCACATCTGCCGCGCCACCTCGATCTCGGTAGCCATGTCGGCCAGCGAAAAGCCGATCGCCTGGTGATCGATGATGCGCTTGCCGAACGTCGTCCGTTCCCGCGCATAGTCCAGCGCCGCATCGAACGCCGCCTGCGCGACGCCGACCGCCTGCGCGGCGACGACGATGCGCTTGGCCTCGAGCCCCGACAGCGCGATGCGCAGCCCTTCGCCCGTCGCCCCGAGCAGGTTCGCGGCCGGCACCGTCACGCCGTCGAGCGCGATCTGGCAGGTGTCGTTGCTGCGGTGCCCCAGCTTGGCCTCCTCGCGCAGCACCTGATAGCCCGGCGTCGCGGTCGGCACCAGGATGCCGGAGATGCCCCTCTTGCCGGCCGCCGGATCGGTCACCGCGATCACCAGCGAGATGCCGGCGGTCGCTCCCGACGTGATGAAGCACTTGTTGCCGGTGATCCGGTAGCGGCCATCGGCCAGCTCGGCGCGCGTGCGCAGATTGGCGGCGTCGGAACCGGCCTGCGGTTCCGACAGCAGCATGCAGGCGACATGGCGGCCCTCGACGACCGGCTTCAGGAACTGTTCCTTCTGCGCGTCGGTGCCGAACGCCAGCACGTTGTTGGCGAACGAGTTGGTCGCGTTGACCGTGTTGCACAGCCCGGCATCGCCATAGGCCAGCTCCTCGGTCACCAGCACGTACGACAGGAAGTCGGCGCCGGCGCCGCCCCATTCGGGCGTCACCTGAAGGCCGAAGTAGCCGAGCTTGCCGAGCTGCGCCAGCGTCTCGGTCGGAATCCGCGCTTCACGGTCCCACGCGGCCGCGTGCGGGGCGATCTCGCCGCGCACGAAGTCCTGCGCCTGGTCGCGCAATGCTTGCTGGGTATCTGTGAAGGCTATCATCTGTCTCCTGCCATGCCGCCGTGCCGCGCGGCCTCCGGTGACCGGCCGCGCCCGTCAGCCGGCCGGCCGGGCGCGATCCAGCTCGGCGAACACCTCACGCGCGATCTTGAACGAATCCACGCTCGCCGGCACGCCGGCGTAGATCATCACCGCCAGGAACACCTCGCGGATCTCCTCGCGGGTCACGCCGTTGCGCAGCGCGCCGGCGACATGCAGCTTCAGTTCGTTGGGACGGTTCAGCGTGCTGATCATCGCCAGATTGACGATGCTGCGGGTGCGCCGGTCCAGGCCCTCGCGGCCCCACACGGCGCCCCAGCAGTACTCGGTGACGAGCTCCTGGTGGACGCGGTTGAAATCGTCGGCCGCCGCGAGCGCCTTGTCGACGTATTCCTTGCCGAGCACCGATCGACGGATCTCCAGACCGGTGTCGTATGTCTTCTTGTCCATGGCTGTCCTTCTTCAGAGGGGTTCGGGAATCGATGCTCGAGCAGAAGGGCTCTGCCTGCGAGGGCTACGCTTCGGCGGACTTCAGCTCGCCGGAGGCCGCGACCGGACCTCGGCCCCGGCCCACGACTCGACGACCCGGCACACCGATGTGAAGTCGGACTGCGGACCGTGCTGCGCGTTGGTGATCGACAGCAACTGACGCACCGCCGCACCGACCACCATCGGGATGCCCATCGCCTCGGCCTCGTCGATGCACAGCCCGACATCCTTGTAGGCATGGCCGGTCGCGAAGCCGAAATCGAAGGTGCCGGGCAGCACGGCGCGCGGGAACTTGTCCATCGTCGCACTATTGCGGCCGGTGCTGGCATTGATGATGTCCAGCATCTGCGCACAGTCCAGGCCGGCCTTCGCGCCCATCACCATCGCCTCCGAGGTCAGCGCGATCGCCGCGACGTTCAGCAGGTTGTTGGCCAGCTTCACGATCTGCGCCTGACCCGCGGTCTCGCCGACATGGAACACCTTGCCGAACTGCTCGAGGAGCGCGCGGTCGCGGGCCAGCACCTCCGGCGGACAGGCCGCCATGATCGACAGCCGGCCGTCACGGGCACCGGCGGTGCCGCCGCTGACCGGCGCGTCGACGTGATCGATGCCGTTCTCGGCCAGCCGCGCCGCGACGCGCCGGGCCGCCCGCGGGCCGATCGTCGAGAAATCGATCACGCAGCGCATCGCCCGGCCGCTTCCCTGCCGTGCAACCAGGCCGTCCCGCCCTTCGACCACCTCCTGCACGGCGGCGCCGTCCGGCAGGCTCAGCAGCACGTGTGTGGCGCTTTCGGCCATCTGCGCAGGAGATTCGGCCCGCACGGCACCGGCGTCGACCAGCGCGGCGACCGCCTGCGGCTCGCGGTCCAGCACCAGCAGCCGGTAACCGGCCGCCAGCAGCCGGCCGGCCATCGGCCGGCCCATCTGCCCCAGCCCCACGAATCCAAGCACAGGCTGCACCTTCGCTCCCCGGTCACGCTCGCATCCGGGCCATGGTAAGAGGCGTCCGGGCGGCCACCAACGCCGCAGGCGGCATACCAGCCTCGTCAGACCGCACATACCCTGGAGGCGGGATCGCGCCGGGCGAACGACGGGGATCGGGCGCGGATCGGCCGCGGATCCGGCGCCGGCCGGGTGCGGATCAGGCCTCGAATCAGACGCGAATCAGTGGATCACCCGCGGTGACCGCGGCTGCTACACTGGCCGCCCACCCAAGCCATCGGGCCCGGCGCCGCGTCCGCGCAATTCATGGAACTGCGACAGCTCGAGTATTTCATCGCGATCGTCGAGGCCGGAGCGTTCTCGCGAGCGGCGATGAAGCTGTCGGTAGGGCAGCCGGTGCTGAGCCGGATGATCCGCTCGCTCGAGAACGAGTTCGGCGTCGATCTCTATCACCGCACCGGGCGCGGCATCTCGCTGACCGAAGCCGGCAAGGTGCTCGAGAAGTACGCCCGCGAGATCCTCGAGACCACCGTCAACGCCCAGAAGGAGATCGGTTCGCTGGGGCTGTCGCCGACCGGCAACGTGATCATCGGCATGCCGCCGTCGGTCGGTGCGGCGCTGGCCGCGCCGATCGTCGAGCGGTTCAACGAGAGGTTCCCGCGGGTGCTGCTCGGAGTCGTCGAAGGCTTCAGCGCGCACGTGCTCGACTGGCTGGTGTCGGGCCGCATCGACATCGCGGTGCTGTACGACACGCCGCGCATCCATGCGCTGCTGACCGATCCGCTGCTGACCGACGAGCTGTTCCTGCTCGGCCCGGTCAGCGACCCGGCGGGCATCGGCCAGGCCACCGTCCCGATGTCGTCGCTGCAGGACATCCCGCTGATCCTGCCGAGCCGCCCGCACGGCCTGCGGCTGCTGATCGACGACGCGCTCGACAAGCTCGGCGTCACGCCGAACGTGCGGCTGGAGATCGACGCGATGCACACCACGCTGCGGCTGATCGAAGGCGGCCTCGCGTACACGGTGCTGTCGTACTCCTGCGTGCATCACCTGATCGAATCCGGCCGCATCCGGTTCTGGCGGCTGGTCGAGCCGCGGCTGACCCGCACGCTGGTGGTCGGCTCGTCGACCCAGCGCGCATCGTCGAAGGCGTCGAGGGCGCTGGCCGGCATCGTCCGGGAAGAGGCGCAGCGACTGGTCGACGCCGGCGCCTGGTCGCCGCGCGACTGAAGATGGCGTCGAGCAAGCGACTTCGCCGCAAGAGCTTCATCGGTCTTGTCAGCGTTCGGGACTCCCTGCCGGGCCTGCCCAGAGTGTGGAGAACTGGAAAGACAGTTCGCGGTGGTGCCGGATGGACAACAGATGCACCACATGGCCTGATGTAGCCACCGTGTACAGGATCAGGTAGTCCCCGTGCAGGTACTCGCGCAGGCGATCTGCCGCGCCCGCCGGCAATGCGGCGAGCCGTGCAAGTGCTTCGGCAGACTGCGGCGGCTGGTCGAGATAGCGCCGCCCGATGCGAGGAAAGCGACGAAGATTGGGGATGACCGTAGCGCGCAGTTCATCGAGCAGCCTGTCATATGTGAGGGCGGCGTCCGCCTCGGTCAGGAATGCCTCGATCGCCGCCAACCGCTCCAGGAAGCTGGCCGTCAGTTCGACGCGGACGACAGGCTCAGCCACGTTTGCGCGCGGTTCCGCTGGCTTTCACCTTGCCCTTCTTGCTGAGCGGCTGCGCCCCTGCTCGCTGCGCTTGTAGTGCAGCGATGCCGGCATCCGCATCCTGCGTCCTCCCGGCTGCAATGTCCGCGAGGCCGCGGCGCGCGTCGTCAATCAACAGCAGGTGAATGCGCTCACGCTCCAGGCGGTGGTAGTAGTCCAGCCGCTCGGCGTCGATGAGGGCCACGTAGCTTTCGCCGTTCTTGGTGATGATCTTCTCGGCGCCGGCTTTGACCTGCTCGGCCAGCTCGGATAGCGTGGCGCGCGCCTGGGTGAACGGCACCACGTCCCTCGCGGAGATTCCCATAGCCAGGCCCTCGGATGTTTGCAGAATTCTGTACAGAATACGTGATTCTGCATCGAGCGAAAAGAGGTGCGTACCGCCGGCGCCGGAACCTTGGATCTGATTTCGCTGAATCGGATTCGCGTGGAAGATGTCATGGCTCTCGATGAGATCGAAGCGGAGACAGTCGCGTGAATCTGCCCCTATGCGGCGCCCGCGCTCAGCGCTGATGAAACCGCGCCTCCTGCGTGCGCCCGCCATATCCGTACGCCGCCGCGCGCGCGTCGATCACGTGGATGTAGCTCTCCTCGTGCAGGTCGCCGAGCAGTTCGGCAAATCCGTCGAACGCCTCGCGGATGTAGCGTGCCTTCTCGGCCTTGGTGTTGGTCTCGTCGGTGATGCGGATGTCGAAATAGAAGCTGGACTTGCGCTGTTCGGTCAGTGACCGGCCGCCGACGAACCAGTCGTCCGGGTCCGCGTATTCGATCGCGATCGACGTGAGCTGCGGCTGCTTGCCGAGGATGCGGGTGGTCAGTTCGAGCAGCAGCGCGGCGATGCGGGTGCCGAGTTCCGGCGACCGGCGGGCGCTGACCTTGACGTTCAGGAACGGCATGTCAGCGGCTCCGGGCAGGACCGGTCAGCGCGACTAGTGCGCCTGGACACTGCTCGGCGGCCTTTGGAATGCCGAACCGCTGCTCGGCGCCTGAGCGCCCGGCGTCGGTTCGCTGAAGGCCGGTCTGCATCAAGCCGGATCGCCGGGCGCTCAGCAGCCCGCGCACCCGCCGGCCGAACTGCTGCCAGAACGCTTCGATCGCCTCGCGGCGCAATGCCGCCACGCGGGCACGCGCCTCGGCGTGCAGTCGCGGGACGTCGCTGGCGGAAATCCGGCCGAATGCCGGCGGGAGCGTATTGCGGGGGTTCATCGCGGACCTCTTCGGATGGTGCGTTCCGCAGTCTGACGGTAGCGCCGACGCTCGGAAACCGCTCAGAACAGCCATTGGCTTTGCATATATCGCAAAACAGGCGCACAGTCCGGGCCATGAACCTTCAACCGGACGATCTGGCCGTCTTCGTGCGCATCGTCGAGCTGGGCACGCTGTCGGCCGCGGCCCGCGAGCGCGACGTGCCGGTCAGTCGCATCACCCGGTCGCTGGCGCGGCTGGAGGCGGAATGCGGGGTACGGCTGATCCACCGGACGACGCACGGTCTGAGCCTGACCGACGAGGGCGATGCGGTGCTGGCGCATGCCCGGCGCACGCTGGACGACGCGGCCGAGCTGCACAGCGAGCTGACCGGCCGCATCAGCGGTCCGGCCGGCTGGGTGCGGGTCAGCGTCAGCTCGATCGTGTCGACGATGGTGATCGCGCCGAGCCTCGAAGGTCTGTACGACCGTCATCCGCAGCTCCGGCTCGACATCGCCGCCGACGACCGCATCGTCGAC
The DNA here is from genome assembly GCA_036826495.1 of Burkholderiaceae bacterium. Lineage (GTDB taxonomy): Bacteria > Pseudomonadota > Gammaproteobacteria > Burkholderiales > Burkholderiaceae_E > DAISWF01. Next base: position 3,605 of record DAISWF010000008.1, on the reverse strand, counting down.
ATGGCGCGCGACGGCATCGACGTCGCGATCCGCACCGGCGAACCGGGCAGCGAGACGCTGGTGGCGCGGCGCATCGGGCAGTTGACGCGGGCGCTGTATGCCTCGCCCCGCTATCTCGCGCGCCACGGCACGCCGCGCACGCCGGCCGATCTGGACCGGCACAGGCTGATCGCAAACAGCATCATGCCCGGCTACAACCGCTGGACCGATGGCCAGGGCGCCGGTCGCATCGAACGGGTCGTCAGAGGCGACACGCGCGTCGACAACACCGCGACGATGCTGGCGCTGGCCGGTCACGGCGCCGGCATCGCCCGGCTGAGCTCGCTGGCCGCGGGGCCGCTGGTGCGCACCGGCGAGCTGGTGCAGGTGCTGCCGGGGCACTTCGTGACGCCGGCCGTGCCGATCTACGCGATGATGCTGCAGGAGCGTCACCGGCTGCCGAAGGTGCGCGCCTGCATCGACTACTGGGCGCAGTGGCTGGCCGGAGACGGGGGATCGCGAAGCGGCGGCAGCGACGGCGGCAGCGACGGCAACGGCAGCGCCGACGGCGGCGGCGACGGCGGCGGCAACGGCAACGGCAGCGCCAGCGCCAGCGCCAGCGACAACGCCGCGATTCTTCAGTATCGTTGACCGTACTCACCGATCTCGACCCGATGAACCCGCCGACGATCCACGAACCCGCCCGCGACACGCCGGTGATCGGCGACCACGACGTCGTCGTCATCGGCGGCGGCCCGGCCGGCATCGCCGCCGCCGCATCGGCCGCCGCCCGCGGCTGCGACACGCTGCTGATCGAGCACTACGGCTTTCTGGGCGGCATGGGCACTGCCGCCGGCGTGACCAATTTCTGCGGCCTGCATGCCAACGTGTTCGGCGAGATCCGGCAGGTCGTGCATGGCGTGGCCGACCGGCTGCTGGCGAAGATGCAGGCGCTGGGTGGTCTGAACACGCCGCACCTGCTGTTCGGCGGCAAGGCGGCCGCGCAGGCATACGACAACGCGGCGTTCAAGGTGGCCGCCGACGAGCTGGTCACCGAGAGCGGCGCGCGGCTGCTGTTTCACAGCCGCGCGGTAGGCGTGGTGGCCGGCCCGGCATCGACGATCGCGGCGGTGCTGCTGGAAACCCGCTCGGGCCGCCGCGCGGTGCGCGCCCGCATGTTCATCGACTGCTCGGGCGACGCCGAGCTGTCGCATCACGCCGGCGTGCCGTACGAGAAGGGCACCGACAGCCACGGCATGCTGTATCCATCGACGATGTTCCGGGTCAACGGCGTCGATCCTGTGCGCGCCGGCGATGCATGGAACCACTTCGGCCGCTGGATGGAGCAGGCGATGCGGGATGGCCGGACATTCGCGCGCAAGTCGCCGATCATCCGGCCGCAGAAGAATCCCACCGAATGGCGCGCCAACGTCACGCAGCTCGCCAATGCCGACGGCACGCCGGTCGATGGCACCGATGCGCTGCAGGCGAGCTGGGCCGAGGTCGAGGGGCGGCGTCAGATCGTCGAGTTCCTGCGCTTCCTGCGCGACTATGCGCCCGGCTTCGAGAACGCCTACCTGCTGGAGATCGCACCGCAGGTCGGCCTGCGCGAAACGCGCCGCATCGTCGGCGACTACCGGCTGACCGACGACGACGTGCTGTCGTGCGCCAGCTTCCCCGACACCATCGGCGTCAACGGCTGGATGATCGAGAACCATGTCGCCGGCGACGTGAAGTTCGTGTTCCCCGACATCCCGAACGTGCGCGGCTACAACCAGCTTCCGTACCGGATGCTGCTCCCGCCTCGTGTCGACAACCTGCTGGTCGCCGGCCGCTGCGCGTCGATGACGCATCTCGGCCAGTCGGCCGCGCGGGTGTCGGGCGCATGTTTCGTCATGGGCCAGGCGGCCGGCACCGCGGCGGCGCTGGCGCTCGCGGCCGGCATCGCCCCGCGCGACGTCGACGTGCCGGCGCTGCAGGCGCGGCTGGCGGCAGACGGCGCGTTCCTCGGCCTGGAGGCCGGCGCCACGATACCGGCCGCGGCGCAATCCTGACGTTCCCGCGGGAACGCCAGCCGGGCGGGAGCCGCCCGCCTGTTATCGGCGCTGTTGCCAGCGCGTCAGGGCTTGATGTAGGCCGCGCCCTGCTTCTGCAGCTTCGCCAGGCGCACGACGCCCGACGGCGTGAAGTCCGCTTCCTGGATGAACTGATCCTTCTTCAGGTTGCGGTTCTTCAGCGTGATCTCGCAGACCTCGAACTTGACGCCGCGCGCGACCAGCGCCGCGATCGGGCCGGCATACGGGCCGCCGTTGCGGTCCTTCGCGCCTTCCATCAGGAAGTCCACTCCCTGCGCGTGCGTGATCACGGTGATCTTCGCCGACGGATCGACGTCCAGGTGGTTGCGGATGTTGCGCAGGCCCTTGAGCGCCTGCGCGTCGGCGTCGTCGATGTGATAGACGACCATGTCCTGCGCCCAGGCGAAGGTCGTGAAGAAGGCCAGCAGCAGGCTGAGTGCCCAGTGACGCACGCGCATCGGAGTCTCCGTTCGGATTCGAGTCGGGTTCGGTCGCCGCTCGGCCCGCCCCGGCCTGCGAGGCGAGCATTCTAGTCCCAAGCGGCGCTGGCTTCAGCCGAACGGGCGCGCGCAGAGTGGCACCTTGACGCAACCGCCCGCCGCGGAAGCTGCAGACCGCGCAGCCCGCCCTTCAGTCGATCGGCCAAGGCACGCCGGCGGGCGGTGCCTCGCTCTCATCGGCCGCCGGCCGCTGCTGCTGCGCGACGCCGAAGGCGCGGCCGACGTCGCGCCACCATGGCGACACCGCCTCCCCCCGCGCCGGCTGCACCGGCTCGCCGGCCCGCGGCCTCGCCCGCGATACGCCGCGCCGCGCGCCCTGCGCGTACAGCACCTCGGCCGGCTGATCCCATGGATGCATCGCCAGCGCGAACGTTCCCCAGTGGATCGGCAGCAGCAGCCCGCCGCCCAGCAGCTCGTGGGCCTTCAGCGCATTGTCCGGCCCCAGGTGGATGTCGCCCCAGGCCGGATGGAACGCGCCGACCTCCAGCATCACCAGGTCGAACGGCCCCAGCCGCCCGGCGATCACGCGATACTCGTCGGTGAGCCCGGTGTCGCCGCTGAAGAACACCCGATGCCTATCGGTGCGCAGCACCATCGATGACCACAAGGTCGCGTTGCGATCGTTCAGCCAGCGCCCGGAGAAGTGCTGCGACGGCGCGGCGGTGACCTGCAGTCCGCGCAACGTGAACGACTCCCACCAGTCCAGCTCCACGATCCGCTCGGGCGGCACGCCCCAGGCCTGCAGATGCGCGCCGACGCCCAGCGACGTGACGAACGGCACCGGCGTGCGGGCGAGCTGCCGGATCGTCGGGTAGTCCAGATGGTCATAGTGATCGTGCGAGACGATCACCAGGTCGAGCGGCGGCAACTGCTTCAGTGCGGCCGGCGCCGGCTGGAATCGCTTCGGGCCGGCCAGCCGCGACGGCGATGCGCGCGGCCCCCACACCGGATCGGTCAGCACCGTGACGCCGTCGATCTCGATCAGCACCGTCGAATGGCCGAGCCAGGTCGCGCGCAATCCTTCCGCCGGCGGCTCGCGCCAGGCCGGCCG
>DAISWF010000007.1:40562-52272 GCA_036826495.1 Burkholderiaceae bacterium | reverse complement strand
GTGATGGTTCGCAACCGCTCGGCGATCCGGGCGTCCAGCGCTGCCCTGTTCGCAACGCGCGAAGCGTTGTCCGCGAAAGCCGGATCCTGCGCAAGGTCATGCAGGTCCAGCACCCTGCATAGGGCGCTCCACATCGAGGCGGTTGCCGGGGCGAGATTGATGGGCCCGTCCGAGCAATCGTAGGTGCCATAGGGCGCAATGGTCGGGTGACTGTTGCCGCTGGCTCGCCCGGTCTCGTGCAGGCTCAGGTAGCGCTGCCCCTGGACACCCATGATGGATAGCAGGCCGCGCAGCAGTGAGGTTTCCACCACGGCGCCTTCGCCGGTGCGCTCGCGCGCCTGCACCGCTGCCAGCGCACCGATCGTCGCCCACATGCCGGCCACCACGTCGCCCACGGCAATGCCGACACGATAGCCGGCGCTGTCGCCGGGACCGGTGACACTCATCAGTCCCGACATGCCCTGGGCGATCTGGTCGAACCCCGCGCGGTCGGAATAAGGGCCGCGCGAACCGAAGCCTGAAAGACCGATGCAGATGAGTCGCGGATTGTCGCGCCTCAGGTCTTCGAAGCTCAGGCCCATCCGCTGCATCACGCCCGGACGGAAGTTCTCCACGACGATGTCGGCCTGCAGCACCATGCGACGCAACAGATCATTGGCCTGCGGCTTGCGGAAATCCAGCGCCAGGCTTCGCTTGTTGCGGTTGGCGCAGAGGAAATAGGTGCTCTCGCCGCGGTCGAACGGCCCCCAGGTGCGACTCATGTCACCCGTGCCCGCTGGTTCCACCTTGTCCACCCGGGCGCCGAGATCCCCCAGGATCATCGTGCAGAACGGGCCTGCGAGGGCGCGAGTGAGGTCCAGCACCTTCAGGCCTCGAAGCGGCTGCATCGGTTTCTCCTCCGTTGAAAGGCTCTTGCAAAGCGGCCCGGACGAGTCTAAAGTGTATACAACGATTATGCAATTGACCTGCGCCGACCTCGGGTCGTGCACCCCGACTCATGGAGACCAAGTGGCACTGAACCGCCCCAACATCCTGGTGATCATGGCCGACCAACTGTCGGCCCGTGCGCTGCCCTTCCACGGCCATTCCGTGGTGAAGGCACCGCATCTCGAGGCGCTCGCGAAACGCGCCACGGTCTTCGACAGCGCGTATTGCAACTTTCCGCTGTGCGCGCCTGCGCGGTTCTCGCTGCTGGCTGGGCAGCATGCCAGCCGGATCGGTGCCTTCGACAATGCCTGCGAGTTCGCAGCTTCCACGCCGACGATTCCCTACTATCTCGGCAGCAAGGGCTACAACACCATCCTCGCAGGGAAGATGCACTTCGTCGGGCCGGACCAGCTCCATGGTTTCCGTGAGCGCCTGACCACCGACATCTATCCGGCCGACTTCGGCTGGACCGCCGACTGGCGTGAGGGCGAGTTCGCCTTCTATGCGCCGGGTCACAACCTCTCCACCGTTCAGGAGAGCGGCGATTGCTATCGCAGCCTGCAGCTAGACTACGACGAAGAGGTCGACGCCAAGTCCGTTCAGCGACTCTTCGACCTGGCGCGCGACGAGGAGTCTCCCTTCTTCATGTGCGTGTCGTTCACGCATCCGCATCCGCCCTTTCACATCCTTCCCGAATATCTCGAGCGCTACCCGATGGAGGAGATCGATCTTCCATCCGTCGGCAACATCCCGATGGCCGAGCGCGACATGCTGAGCCGCTGGATCCAGTTCGCGCATGGACTGGACAAGGAGGCGCCGACGGAGCAGGACATCAGGCGGGCGCGGCGGGCCTACTACGCGATGACCAGCTACATCGACGACAAGGTCGGAAAGCTGCTGGAAACCCTCGATCGGGCCGGATTCGCCGACAACACGATCGTGGTGTTCACCACAGACCACGGCGACATGCTGGGCGAGCGTGGCATGTGGTTCAAGCGGGTGTTCTTCGAGTGGTCGCTGAACGTTCCGCTGCTGATAGCCCTGCCGGGGCAGAAGCATTCGCGTCGGGTGGCCGACCCGGTATCACACGTCGACCTGCTGCCGACGCTTCTGGACTATGCCGATTCCGCTGCGACCACGTTCGTCGAGCCCATCGATGGCCGCTCGCTCAGGCCGCTGATCGAGGGGAGCGAATCCGAACCGCGCATCGCGTTCGCCGAGTATCTCGCCGAGGGCGTGACCGGCCCCTGCTGCATGCTGCGCAAGGGGCGGTACAAGTACCTCTACACCCACGGCTATCCTGACTATCTGTACGACATGGTCGAGGATCCGCAGGAACTGCGCAATCTCGCCGATGCACGGCCGGACGTCGTGGCGGCGCTGAAGTCCGAGGTGATGCAGCGCTGGGACCCGGCATCGATCAGGGAAGCGGTGCTGGCCAGCCAGGCGCGGCGCAAGTTCATCAACGACCTGCCGGATGCCATGCAGCCGTCCTGGGACTTCCAGGCGAAGACCGACGACTCTCGCCGCTTCGTCCGACGCGGCAGCGCCCGGATCATCAAGGTCAAGAAGCGCTGGCCGCCCGTGCTGAAGAGCTGAGCGGGCATCCGGGCAACAACCTCTTCGGTCATGAACAGTGAAATCGAGGTCATGATGGATACGAGCGCAGCGCTGCAACCGGAACTCGACCCGGCACTGCTGGCCGGCAGGCTGTCGGGCGTGCACCTGATCGACGGACGGTTCGTGCGAGCCCGCGGAGGCGGCACTTTCGAAGTGCGGAATCCGGCGACCGGCAAGGCGGTGGCCGAGGCGGCGCGCGGCGATGCCGATGACGTCGCTGCCGCCGTGCAGGCCGCCGCCCGCGCACAGCGAGAGTGGGCTGCGCTGCCTGCGCGCAAGCGTGGCGCGCTGGTATCCGGGTGCGCCGAACGCCTGAGCGCTCACGTGGAGGAACTGGGGCGCCTGGTCGCGCTGGAGACCGGCAAGGCGCTGCGCACCGAAAGCCGCGTCGAGGCAGGCGTGCTGGCCGATTCCTTCCGCTTCTACGGCGGCCTGGCCAGCGAGCTGAAGGGCGAGACCGTCCCCTTCAGTCCGGACATGTTGACGCTCACCACGCGCGAGCCTTTGGGAGTCGTCGGCGTCATCATCCCCTGGAATGCGCCGATGATGCTGATGGCGCTGAAGATCGCTCCGGCACTGGTCGCCGGCAACAGCGTGGTGATCAAGTCCGCCGAAGAAGCGCCGCTGGCGGTGCTGCGCGTCTGCCAGATCCTGAACGAGGTGCTGCCGCCGGGGCTGGTCAACATCGTTTCAGGTTTCGGACCGGACTGCGGCGGACCCCTGGTCGAGCATCCCCTCGTCGCCAAGATCACGTTCACGGGATCGGTGGAAACGGGCCGCATCATTGCGCGCGCCGCCGGTCACAAGCTCATTCCGGTCACGCTGGAACTCGGCGGAAAGAGTCCGATGATCGTGATGGGCGACGCCGATCTGGAGCGGGCAGTGGCGGGCGCAGTGGCCGGGATGCGGTTCACCCGCCAGGGCCAGAGTTGCACCGCGGCCAGCCGCATCTTCGTCCATGAGTCGCTGCACGATGCCTTCGTTGCCGGAGTGAAGGCGGCTGTCGACCGGATGAAGATGGGCGACCCGCTGGACGAATCGACCGACATCGGCACCATCATCTCGCGGGCGCAGTACGACAAGGTGATGAGCTACGTCGAATGGGGTCGCGGCAGCGCCGGGGCCACCGCGGTCGAATGCTCGCGCTTGCCGGAGTCGCCGACGCTGCGCGATGGCCTGTTCGTGAGGCCGGTGCTTTTCACCGGCCTCGACAACGACAGCAAGCTCGCTCGGGAAGAGATCTTCGGCCCGGTCACGTGCGTGATCCGCTTCAAGGAGTACGAGGCAGCGCTGGCGGCGGCCAACGAGAGTGACTATGGCTTGGCGGCAACCATCTGGACGTCGGATCTCAAGGTGGCTCTCGACGCTTCCCGCCGACTTCAGGCCGGCTTCGTTCAGGTGAATCAGAACATCGTCGTGCAGCCCGGGCTGTCGTACGGCGGGACCAAGACATCGGGGCTCGGCCGCGAGGCGTCGCTGGAGGCGATGCTGGATCACTTCACCCAGAAGAAGACCGTGATCTTCAACACACAGTAAATGTCCGGCGGGTCATGAACCCGACGATGCAAGGAGGAGACGACGACGATGGGACATATTGCCTTCCTGGGCCTCGGCAACATGGGATTGCCGATGGCGAGCCGCCTGGTTGCCGCAGGCTTCGAGGTGCGGGGCTTCGATCCCGGATCGGCCGCATCGGCCCACGCCGTGCAGGCCGGCCTGCCGACGGCATCATCGGTCGCTGCCGCGATGACGGGAGCGGACACCGTCATCTCGATGTTGCCCAGCGGCCGTGAAGTGATCGAGCTCTACTGTACCGGTGACGGCGCAGCGTTCCCGCTGAAACGGGGCATGCTGGCAATCGACTGCTCCACCATCGATGTGGAATCGTGCGCGCGGTTTCATGCTGCGGCAGGCCAGGCGGGTGCCGACGCGCTCGACGCGCCGGTGTCCGGTGGAACGGTCGGAGCCCGCGATGGCACGCTCACTTTCATGGTGGGCGGCGACGACCCGGCGCTTCGTCGCGCATGGCCGATGCTCGAGGCAATGGGCCGCAAGGTCGTGCATGCCGGACCGGCGGGGTCGGGGCAGATCGCCAAGCTCTGCAACAACATGATCACCGGCGTCTCGATGCTGGTGGTGTCCGAAGCCCTGATGCTGGCGCAGCGACTGGGCCTGGAACCGAAGAAGCTGTTCGAGATCGCCGCGACGTCATCGGGCCAGTGCTGGGCGCTGACCAGCTATGCCCCCCTGCCGGGGCTCGTTCCGACAGCACCCGCGAATCGCGACTACGAAGGAGGGTTCGCTTCGGCTCTGATGCTGAAGGATCTCCGCCTTGCCCAGCAGGCGGCCGGCGCCAGCGGCGCCGCGACGCCGATGGGCGCACTGGCCGCTGCGCTCTATGCGCTCCACTGCGGTCAGGGCAGTGGGCGACTGGATTTTTCTTCCGTGATCAGGATGTTCGAATTCGGAGGTGGAAAATGACGATGCCGCGAATCATCAGAATCATCGCTGCAGCGGCAACGCTGGCTTTGCTTGCTCTATCGAGTCCCGCCACGCGGGCACAGGGTGGCGACGCCGTTGGCAAGATCGTCGTCGGATATCCGCCCGGCCAGTCGGTCGACGCGGTGGCTCGAATGCTGGCGGGCATGCTGAGCGGGCCGCTCAACCGCACGATGGTCGTGGAGAACATCGCCGGCCAGAGCGGCAGCATCGCGCTTTCCAGCTTTGCCCGGCAACCCGCCGACGGCGGCACGCTGACGCTGGCGGCCTCTGCTTCGCTCGCGGTGAATCCGGTGCTCTACAAGAACGTCAAGTACGACACGCTGAAGGACTTCGAGCCGGTAGGTCTGCTATACGATGCCCCTTTGCTGCTGCTCGTGAATGCCGACCTGCCAGTGGACTCCGTCGCGTCCCTGATCGCCTATGTGAAGCAGAATGCCGGCAAGATCAGCTATTCGTCGCCCGGCAACGGCAGCGTGTCGCATCTGGCGATGACGGAGTTCATGCGTCGCACCGCCCTGGCGATGACCCACGTTCCGTATCAGGGAGCCGCCAAGTCGCTCACCGATCTGTCCTCCGGCCAGGTGCAGGTGACCTTCGAAACCATCGGGGCCGCCAAGCCATTTCTGAAGACGGGAAAGGTCCGGCCGCTTGCGGTCAGCAGCGGCAAGCGGGTGGCTTACATGTCGGAGTTGCCTACTGTCGCCGAGTCCGGTCTGGAAGGCTTCGATCTGGTGCCTTGGGTCGGCGTGCTTGCGCCTGCCGGGACGCCACGGGACCGCGTGCAAAAGGTGGCGGACGAGCTCAACCGGATCGCGAGATCCGACGAGTTCGTCTCCCGCATGGTGGCACTCGGTACCCGGCCGCTGACCGGTACGCCTGACGAATTCAAGGCTTTCCTGAAGTCGGAAGTGTCTCGATGGGCGGAAGTGGTTCGCGTGTCCGGCGCCCAGGTGGATTGAGAATGGTTGCTACGGCCCCCGAGGGTGATAGGGTAAATTGCGGTCTGCAATTCACACCCGATCACTCGCCGAGGGCTGATTGTCGAAAAAGAACGCGACCAAACCTCTGCCATTGACGCCGGAGCAAGTTTGCGCCCGTATCCGCGACGCGATCATCCGGGGGGAATTGAAGCCCGGCGAGAAACTCGGCGAAGTCGAGCTCGCCGAGCGGTTCGAGCTGAGCCGAACGCCGATCCGCGAGGCGATCCGCCAGCTCGAAGTCGAGGGCCTCGCGGTCCGGACCCGCTACCTGGGCGCGTCGGTTCGACAGCTCAGCCCCGCCGACATTCTGGCGCTTCTGGACATTCGTGAAGTCCTGGAGGGCCTCGTCGCGCGGGTGGCCACTCGTTCGATGGACCGCCAGCATCTGAAGAGTCTGAAGCACCACTTCCGCCGCATGGACGTTGCAGTGAAGGCTGACGACGTCGAGACCTATCTGGACTCGGCACTCGACTTCCGTCGGGAACTGATCGAAGTCTGCCGCAGCCCGATGATTTCCCAGTACGTGGCAGGCATCGACAATCTGCTGCGGCTGATCAGCACCAGGACTGCCCAGATCCCCGGGCGGATGCCGGCTGCGTTGGAGGATCACGCTCGCCTGCTCGATGCCATAGAGCGAGGCGACCCGCTGCTCGCCGAGCAGTTGAATCGAAAACGGATCGAGGCGATACGCGCCGACGTGGAGCGCTCCTTGTCGTTTCAGATGTACTGACCCGGTGCGTCCCTTCACTCATAGCGGCTTTCCGGACAGCCGTGACTCAGCGCCCGGGCGCCACCAGCGCGAACATCGCCCCCTGCGGATCCAGCCCCTGCACGATCCATTGCCCCCCGGGCACCTCCATCGGCCCGTTGATCACCGTCCCGCCGTTGTCGGTGATGCGCGTGGTCGCCGCATCGACACCCTCGACGTTGAAGTAGTACACCCAGGCCGGCGCCGGCATCTCGGGCATCTTGGTCATCATGCCGCCGTTCGCCTGCGCGGCGCCGGCCTTGAAGAGCTGATAGACGCCCATCGGCCCCATGTCCATCGCCTCGTCCTTCGTCCAGCCGAACTGCTGGCTGTAGAACGCCCAGGCCTTCGCGCCGTCGGCGGCGTGCAGCTCGTGCCAGCCGATCGTGCCGGGTGTGCCGGCGGGCAACGGGGCGGGCGGTTCTGCGCTCGAGCCCTTGAACACGCAGAACACCGCGCCGCCGGGGTCGGCCAGCACCGCGAAGCGGCCGACGCCGGGAATGTCCTCGGCCGCATGACAGGTGGTGCCGCCGCCCGCGGCGATCCGCGAAACGCAGGCGTCGACATCGTCCGCGCCGATGTAGCCGATCCATGCCGGCATCGCACCACCCGCAACGGCCTCGGGCGATAGCGCCATGAGGCCGGCGACCGGGGTTTCGCCGACGTTCAGCAGCGTGTACTGCACGTCGGGCATGCCGGAATCCTTCGCACGCCAGCCGACGACCTTGCTGTAGAACTGCTCGGCGGCGCGCGGGTCGGAGGTCATCAGTTCGTACCAGACGAAGGGGGCGGACATGGCATCTCCAACGGTCGGGGTGAGGCGGAACGAGCGCCGCCAACCGGGCCAGACTACTGCCCGTCGATTGGCATGACAATGAAGACCCGTTCGACTTCTCACCTTCGTGGCCGGCTGTCGTCCGACTGAACGAAGGGGGTCGGCAAACGGTCTTCCGGACGCCGCGGGGTCGCTGGACGGACCGCGGCATGAAGTTCTAGAATCGGCCGGAAGTTGTGCCGAGGCCGTACGCCCGTAGTCGGTTGCGATCCGGCGTCCGCACCGGCACTCCTGAACGACGGCTCGTTCGGGCCGTTCGCGTCCTCGTCGCGTCATGCCCCGTGTGGGCTCGCGTCCCGCCTGCGGCGGGTGACGAACGGGCACGTTTCCCTTCGACCATGAACCGATGAGGCAGTGGCTTCGCGTCGTCGCGTATCCGTGCCTGGATAGGCCTGCGAACCGCTCACACGAAAGCGCAGCCCGCCGCCGATCATTCGAACCAGAGGAGAGGATTCTTGAGCAAAGCCCCCGACAACGAGCCCCGCTCGACTGCGCGACGCAGCCTGCTGCAGGCCACGACGGCGCTCGGCGTCGCCGCCGCGGCTCGGCGAGCGATCGGCCAGCCGATGATCGCCTCGCCGTCGCAGGCGCTGCTTCCCAAGGGCAGCATGCGTCGTGTCGTCGTGCTGGGCGGCGGCTGGGGCGGCCTCACCGTCGCCCGCCACCTGCGCGAAACCGCCCCCGACCTGGAGGTGGTGCTGCTCGAGCGCAATCCGGTCTTCTGGTCATGCCCGCTGAGCAACAAGTGGCTGATCGACGTGGTCGATACGCAGTTCCTGGTCCATTCGTACACCGAGCCGGCGCGCCGCTTCGGCTACACGTTCGTGCAGACCGAGGTCACCGAGATCGACCGGGCGCAACGGCGGGTGCACACCGCGCAAGGGCATGTGGACTTCGATTGGCTGGTGGTGTCGGCCGGCATACGCGTCGCCTACGAGCCGTGGTTCGGCAACGATCGGCAGGCGATCCGCCAGACGGTGGACAACTTCGCGAGCGCCTATGTGCCCAGTGCCGAGCACCTGGCGCTGAAGAACAGGATCAAGTCGTTCAAGGGCGGCACGATCGTCATGACCTTGCCGCCGCCGCCGCACCGCTGTCCGCCGTCGCCGTACGAGCGCGCATGCCTGATGGCCGCGCACTTCCAGCGCAGCAAGGTGCCGGCGAAGATCGTGATCCTGGACCCCAAGCCACGGATCGCGCCGATCGGCGCGGGCTACCGGATGGCGTTCGAGGATCTGTACGGCGACATCATCACGCACGTGCCGAACGCGCCGGTGAAGCAGCTCGATCCGTTCAAGCGAACGGTGGCTACCGGGGCAGGCGATTTCAAGTTCGATGATGCGATCTTCATGGGCCACCACCAGGCAGCGGATCTGGTTTGGAAGCTGGGCGCCATCGGCAAGACGCCGGACGGCAAGCCGACCGGCTGGGCCGACGTGCATCCGGAGCTCTACAACCTGAGGGACGACCCGCGGATCTACGTGATCGGCGACAGCGTGGGCGCGGTGTCGCCGCAGTTCGGTCACTATCCGAAGAGCGGCCACGTCGCGAACCGGATGGGGCACAGCGTCGCGAAGTACATCGCGCAGCAGGCCAAGGGGCTGGCGCCCACGCCGGCGCTGATCGACAACCTGTGCTACATGCTGGTGAACACCGACCCGCTGGAGGCGATCAGCGTGCAGTTCGACTACAAGAAGGCGCCGGAAGGGCACCTGGTGCAGACGCAGATCGACGACCACGACCGGCGCCGCGCGCTGTGGGACGAGGACCTGCGCTGGTACGGGCTGAAGGTGCAGGACATGACGGGCGGCTAGGACCGTTTCGCCAGCCCGGCGCTGGTCAGCCCCGCGATCCAGGTCTCGACGATGCGCGCTGCATCCGTTCTCACCGCCCAGCGCTCCGGCTCCAGCGCCGTCTCCGCCATCGCGCCCGTGAGCCCGATCAGCAGATAGCGCTGAGCGAGCGCGAGGTCGAGTGACGCGGCGAGCTGCCCGTGCGCGACCGCCGATCGCAGCAGCCGGCCGATCGTGCGTTCCGCCTCCGAGCGGGCGGCATGGATGCGCTCGAGCATCGCGGCGTTCTCGCCGACCAGCTCCATCCGGTGGAACAGGATCGTCAGCACCCGCAGGCACTTGGGTTCCCGGGTCACGTGTTCGAGCATGCCGGTCAGCGACGCCGTCAGTGCCTGCAGCGGATCGTCGGGGGTCGCCTGCTCGGCCGCCGACGCGAGCGTGTCCCACGGATAGCGGTTGCGCTCGAGCATCGCCGCCAGCACCTCGGTCTTGTTGCGGAAGTGGCCGTAGACCGCGCCGCGGGTCATGCCGATCCGTTCGGCGATGTCGGTCAGCGACGAGCGCGCGACGCCGCGCGCATGGAATACCTCGATCGCCGCATCGAGGATCGCCTCGCGGGTGCGCAGTGCTTCGTTGCGGGTCTTGCGGGCCATGGGGTCTGGGGCGGTGAATGTGTCCGGGCAGATACCAATCGTTTACGGTCTGGACACCTATTCATTCATTCTTGCATGTATATTTGTTGCCATGCAACACGGTCAACCGATATTTCGTGGACCGATCGGCCTGGCCGCCCGGCTGGGCGCAGTCTCGTTCGCGGCGCTGCTCGCGTCCTGCGCCGCCGTCGGGCCCGACTATCGCGAGCCGGCCGCCGCCGCGCCGCAGCAGTGGAACGGCGCGGCCGCGGCGCGGTTCGACGCAGACTCTGCCGGCGACCTGTCGGCCTGGTGGCAGCGGCTGAACGATCCGACGCTGTCGGCGCTGATCGGGCGGGCGCTGGCCGCCAACGTCGATCTGCAGTCGGCCCAGGCGCGGCTGCGCGAGGCGCGTGCCCGGCGGCTGCTGGCCGGCGCGCAGCACCTGCCGACGGTGTCGGCCAGCGGTTCGGCGAGCACCACCCGTGCCGGCAGCGAGGCGCTGACCGCGCGTGACGGCAACTACTTCTCGGCGGGGCTCGACGCGTCGTGGGAACCGGATGTGTTCGGCGGCCTGCGGCGGGGCATCGAGGCGGCGCAGGCGGATCTGCAGAGCAGCATCGCGTCGCTGCAGTCGACGCAGGTGTCGCTCGTCGCCGAGGTCGGGCTGAGTTACGTCGACCTGCGCGCCGCGCAGCGGCGGCTGGCGATCGCCCGCGACAACCTGGAACGCCAGCGCGAAACCTTGCAGCTCACCCGCTGGCGCGCGCAGGCCGGGCTGGTCGGCGAGCTCGACGTCGAGCAGTCGCGCGCGACGGTCGAGCAGACCGCCGCGGCCGTTCCGGCTCTGGAGACGGCGATCGCGTCCGCCGGTCACCGTCTGGCGATCCTGCTGGCGCAGGCGCCCGGCTCGCTGCAGGATGAGCTCGCCGCGCAGGGGGAGATCCCGCTGCCGCCGCAGCGGATCGTGGTCGGCATCCCGGCCGACGCATTGCGCCAGCGGCCCGACGTCCGCGCGGCCGAGCGCCGGGTGGCGGCCGAGACGGCGCGCATCGGCCAGGCCGAGGCCAATCGCTATCCGGGCTTCACGCTGACCGGCTCGGTGGGGCTCGATGCGCTGACGATCGGCGGGCTTTCCAGCAGCGCCGCGCTGACGCGCTCGCTGGCCGCCGGCGTGGCCGGCGTGCTGTTCGACGGCGGCCGGCGCAGGCAGGCCGTCGAGATCCAGGATGCGATCGCCGAGCAGGCGGTCGCGAGTTACCGGTCGACGGTGCTGAGCGCATTGGAGGATGTCGAGAATGCGCTGGTCGCGCTGCAGAACAGCGAACGGCGGCAGGCGGCGCTCGGCAATGCGGCCACCGCCGCGCGCAGCGCCGCCGGGCTGGCGCGGCACCGCTACACCTCCGGCCTCATCGATTTCCAGGCGGTCATCGACACCGAACGCAGCGTGCTGACGATCGAGGATTCGCTGGCGAGCGCGCAGGCCGACGGTGCGACCGCGGTGATCCGGCTCTACAAGGCGCTCGGCGGCGGCTGGTCAGGAACCTGAGCAATGGCGAACACGAAAGAATCCCCAGGCAGGCAGAACGGCGACGTCGATGCGCTGCTCGGCACCACGCCCCGGCGCCCCATGCGCCGCGCGCTCTTCTGGGCAGTGGCCGTGCTGGCGGCGG
>DAISWF010000007.1:0-40552 GCA_036826495.1 Burkholderiaceae bacterium | reverse complement strand
TGCTCTGGCAGCGCAACGAGGCCCGCCGCGATGCCGAACCGCGCTATCAGCTAGAGGAGGCGCGCCGCGGCAACCTGCTGGTCAGCGTGACCGCGACCGGACACCTGCAGCCGACCAACCAGGTCGACGTCGGCAGCGAGCTGTCGGGCATCCTCGAGAAGGTGCTGGTCGACGCGAACGACCGGGTCGTGCGCGGCCAGGTGATCGCGCGGCTCGACCTTTCGAAGCTGAACGACCAGGTGATCCGCTCGCAGGGCGCTTTGGCGGCGGCCCGTGCGCAGGTGCTGCAGACGCAGGCCACCGTCGAGGAGGCGCGCGCCAGCCTCGCCCGGCTGCAGCAGGTCAGCGAGCTGTCCGGCGGCAAGGTGCCGTCGCGCGCCGAGATGCAGGCGGCCGAGGCGGCGCTCAAGCGCGCGCTTGCCAACGAGGCGAACGCGAAGGCGACGGTCGACCAGGCGGCGGCGCAGCTCAAGACCGACCAGACCAACGTCGTCAAGGCGTCGATCCGTTCGCCGATCGATGGCGTGGTGCTGACCCGCAAGGTCGAGCCCGGCCAGACGGTGGCCGCGACCCTGCAGGCGCCGGTGCTGTTCACGCTCGCCGAAGATCTCGCGCAGATGAAGCTCGAGGTCGACGTCGACGAGGCGGATGTCGGCGCGGTCAGCGAAGGACAGCCGGCGACCTTCAGCGTCGATGCCTATCCGAACCGCCGCTACCCGTCGCAGGTCACGCGGGTCGGCTTCGGCTCGCAGACCAAGGACAACGTGGTGTCGTACCTCACGGTGCTGTCGGTGCGCAACGACGATCTGAGCCTGCGGCCGGGCATGACGGCCACCGCGCAGATCACCACCGCCGAGCGCACCGACGTGCTGCTGGTGCCGAATGCGGCGTTGCGCTGGATGCCGCCGGCGGACCCGTCGGAAGCCGCATCGGGCAAGGCCGCCGAGAAGGCGCCGAGCCGCGGCGTGCTGGGTGCGCTGATGCCGCGGCCGCCGCAGTCGAACATCACGCGGCCCGCACCGGCGCCGAAGGCCGGCGCGCAGGCGCAGGTCTGGGTGCTGCGCGACGGCCGCCCGGTCGCGGTGCCGGTGAAGGTCGGCGTCACCGACGGGCGGCAGACCGAGATCGCCGGTGGCGAGCTGCAGCCCGGCATGGCGGTGATCGTCGATTCGCCGGGCTTGCCGTGAACACCGGCGAGCGGGCCGATGCCGGGCCCCTGATCGAGTTCGTCGGCGTCACCAAGACCTACGGCAGCGGCCCGGCGGCGTTCCAGGCGCTGCGCGGCGTCGACTTCACGATCGACGACGGCGAGTTCGTCGCGATCATGGGCCCCAACGGCTCCGGCAAGTCGACGCTGATGAACATCCTCGGCTGCCTCGACGTGCCCAGCGGCGGCAGCTATCGTTTCCGCGGCGTCGGCGTCGAGACGTTGGACCGTGACCAGCGCGCGCTGCTGCGCAGGCGTCACCTGGGCTTCGTGTTCCAGGGCTTCAACCTGCTGTCGCGGACGTCGGCGCTGGAGAACGTCGCGTTGCCGCTGCTGTATCGCGGCATGCCGGCCGCCCAGCGCCAGCGGGCCGCGCTGGATGCGCTCGACGCGGTGGGGTTGAAGGGCTGGGAGCGCCACGGCCCGTCCGAGCTGTCGGGCGGCCAGCAGCAGCGGGTGGCGATCGCGCGCGCGATCGTCAGCCGGCCGACGGTGCTGCTGGCCGACGAACCGACCGGCAACCTCGACTCGCAGATGAGCCGCGGCATCATGGAGCTGCTGACGCGCCTGAAGACCGAGCAGGGCATCACGGTGCTGATGGTCACCCACGAGCCGGACATGGCGGAGTACGCGGGGCGGATCCTGCGGCTCGTCGACGGCCGGCTGGCCTCCGACACGCGCGTCGCGCACGAACGCTGATGTTCTGGAACACCGTCGTCCTGGCGCTGGTGGCGATCCGCCGCAACCTGCTGCGCTCGTTCCTGACCGTGCTCGGCATCGTGATCGGCGTCGCGGCGGTGGTCACGATGATCACCGTGGGCAACGGCGCGACCCGTTCGGTGCAGGACCAGATCTCGGCGATGGGCAGCAATCTGCTGATCGTGATTCCCGGCCAGATGTTCGGTCCGGGCGCCGGCACCGCGGCCAGCTTCAAGCTCGCCGACGCCGATACGATCAGAAGTCAGATCAGCGGCCTGCAGGGCGTCGCGCCCACGATCTCGCAGCGCACGACGGTCGTCTATCTCGCGAACAACTGGACCACCGGGATCACCGGCAGCACCGCCGCCTGGTTCGCCAACGGCGGCTGGACGATCGAGGCCGGGCGGGTGTTCCACGATACCGAGGAACGCGCCGGCAAGGCGGTCTGCGTGCTCGGCGAAACGGTGCGCCGCAAGCTGTTCGGCCACGAGAACCCGGTCGGCTCGGTGCTGCGGGTCAAGGGCTTCTCCTGCGAGGTGATCGGCCTGCTCGGTTCCAAGGGGCAGTCGGCGATGGGCTCGGACCAGGACGACCTGGTGGTGATGCCGCTGCGCACCGTGCAGCGCCGGCTGACCGGCACCCAGGATGTCGGCAGCCTGCAGATCTCGGTTGCCGCCGGCCATTCGATCGACCGTGCGCGGGACGACATCGCGGCGCTGATGCGCGAACGCCGCCACGTCGGCGAGAACGAGGAAGACGATTTCCGCGTGCTCGACACCCGCCAGATCGCGCAGACCCTGTCGGGCACGACCCGCATCCTGACCGCGCTGCTGGGCGCGGTCGCTGCCGTGAGCCTGCTGGTCGGCGGCATCGGCATCATGAACATCATGCTGGTGTCGGTGACCGAGCGCACCCGCGAGATCGGCATCCGTCTGGCGATCGGCGCGCTCGAACGCGACGTGCTGATGCAGTTCCTGATCGAGGCGGTGGTGCTGGCATCGCTGGGCGGCGTGCTCGGCATCCTGATCGCCACCGCCGCATCGATCGCGATCACGTCGCTGATGCACGTGCCGTATCTGTTCAATCCGGCGATCAACATCGCCGCATTCGCATTCTCGTCGGTGATCGGCGTGCTGTTCGGATACTTCCCCGCGCGGCGGGCGGCGCGGCTGGATCCGATCGATGCGTTGCGGCACGAGTAGCGGTCCGACCGCGGGCATCCGCCTGCGGGACTCAGGCGCTATCATCACCGCCTCATGCCCCCGACGCGCCCACTGCCCCGCTACGAACGGCTCGCCACCGCCCTGATCGCCGGCATCGACGCCGGCCGCTTCCCCGTGGGCACCCTTCTTCCCACCGAGCACCAGCTCGCCGATCAGCACAAGCTGAGCCGCCAGACCGTGCGTCAGGCGCTGGAACGTCTGGTCGATCTGGGCCTGGTGAGCCGCCAGCCCGGCGTGGGCACCCGGGTGCTGGGGCGCCATGAGCCGTCGCTGTATTCCTACTCGATCCGCTCGATGGCGGACCTGGCGCAGTACGCGAACGAGGTGCACCTGAACGTGGAGTCGCTCGAACGGGTTCGCGTCTGGGGCACCAACGCCCGCCGGCTGGCGTGCCGCGAGGGCACCGAGTGGTGGCATCTGCGCGGCCGCCGTTTCCACGAAGGCGACGAGCGGCCGGTGGCGGTCAGCGAGATGTATCTGCGCGCCGATTACCCGGGCATCGAGCAGCGGCTGCGGCAGGCGAAGGTGCCGATCCACATGCTGCTGGAGGCCGACCACGGCGAGATCGTCGAGGAGATCCGCCAGGACATCCGGGCCACGCCGATCGACGAGGCCGATGCCGGCCTGCTCGACGTGGCCGCGCAGTCTGCCGGGCTGGAGATCGTGCGGCGTTACTTCGGTTCGGCGTCCCGCATGGTGCTGATCGGCCGGGTGATCCATCCGTTCGACCGCTTCACGTTGTCGATGAGCTTTCGCCGCGACAGCGAACCGCGACCTTCCGATTCCGGGCCGCCCTGAACGGCGTGCCGGCCCCGCGGGCCGGAGCATCCCGACGCCGCGTTGACTGTCCCCGCCGGGTGGCGTAGTCTCGCCCTCAGATTGTACGGACATGGGAAGGTGGCATGGAGACGCACCGGGACACGACGCCGGTGATCATCGAGGTCGCGATCAACGGCGGGCGCCGCAAGGCGGACAATCCTCATGTGCCGCTGGAGCCCGACGAGATCGTGGCATCGGTCGATGCCTGCGTGCTTGCTGGCGCGTCGCTGGTCCATCTGCATGCCGGCGAGCCGGTGGTGGGCTCCGACGGCAGTCATGCGTCGCTGCCCTATGTCGCCCTGCTGCGCCGGATCCGCGACCGGCATCCGGCGCTGCGGTGCTATCCGACGCTTCCCGGCGGCGGCAACGGCACGACGATGGCCCGGCGGCTGGCGCACGTGATCGCATTGCGCGAGGCGGGGCTGCTCGACATCGCGCCGGTCGATCCGGGCACGATGAACTACGGCGGCAGCGGGCCGGATGGTGAGGTGCCGCGCGGCCATCGCGTGTACCAGACCACGTTCGAGGACGTTCGCGAGGCGTTCGCGCTGCTGGCCGAACACCGGATGGGCTGCACGATGTCGCTGTTCGAGCCCGGCTTCCTGCAGCTCGTGCTCGCGCATCGCGCGGCCGGCACTCTGCCGCCGGCCAGCATCGTGAAGTTCGAGTTCACGTCGAACCGGCGCCTGATGTTCGGCCTGCCGCCCTCGGTCGAATCGCTGACCGCATGGCTTGCGCCGCTGCGCGGCACCGGGCTTCCCTGGATGGTCACGATGCGGGACGGCGACGTGTCGCAGTCGCTGGCGCGATGGGCGATCGAGCGGGGCGGCCACGTGCGCGTCGGGCTCGAGGATTTCGCCGGCAGCCGCCGGCCGTCCAATGAGACGCTGGTCGCCGAAGTGGCGGCCCTCGCGCGGGAATGCGGACGGCAGCCGGCCACGCCGGAACAATGCGCACGGATCATCGGCCTCGGCCGATGACGATGACGATCGGCGACGACAAAGGAGACCAGGCGATGAACGAGACCAAGAAACATCCATCCGACGCATCCGCGCCGGACGAGGGCCGGCGCTCGCTGATGCGGCTGCTCGGCGCCTCGACGATGCTGGCGGCCGGCGCCGGCATCTCGAGCGGAGCTGCAAGGGCGCAGGGCGCCTGGCCGAGCAGGCCGGTGAAGTTCATCGTGCCGTTCCCGGCGGGCGGCTCGACGGATCTGATGGCCCGCGAGGTCGCGCAGGGCGTGTCCTCGGCGATCGGTCAGCCGGTGATCGTCGAGAACCGCGCCGGTGCCGGCAGCACGCTGGGCACCGCGCAGGCCGCGCGCAGCCCGGGCGACGGTTACACGTTCCTGGTCACCAGCAGTCACTACGCGATCGTGCCGAGTCTCTACAAGCCGCTTCCGTACGATGCGATGCGCGACCTGCTGCCGGTGTCGCTGCTGTGCACGCTGCCGGTGATCCTGGTGGCCAATCCGCAGGTGCCGGCGAAGACCGTGAAGGAGGTGATCGAGCTGGCCAGGCGCACGCCGGGCGGCCTGAATGTCGCGTCGTCCGGCAGCGGCGGCGTGTCGCATCTGTCCGCCGAGCTGTTCAAGTCGATGGCCGGCATCGAGATGAAGCATGTGCCGTACAAGGGCGGCGGTCCGGCGATGCAGGACCTGATCGGCGGCCATGTGCAACTGATGTTCGACGCGGTGTCGACGTCGATGCCGCACATCCGCTCGGGCGCCCTGCGGCCGATCGCCTGGACCGGTGCCACGCGTTCGTCGATCCTGCCCGATCTGCCGACGATCGCGGAGTCGGGTCTGCCCGGCTACGAGTCGAGCTCGTGGCTCGGCGTGTTCGCGCCGGCCGGCACGCCGCCCGAGGCGATCCAGCGGATCAGCCGCGAGGCGCGGGCGACGCTCGACCGGCCGGAGGTCCGTGAGCGGCAGCTCGCGCTGGGCGTGGAGATCGTCGCATCGACGCCCGAGCAGTTCGGCCGGCAGTTGCAGCAGGAGATCCCGAAATGGGAGAAGGTGGTGGTGGCGTCCGGCGCGAAGGCCGACTGATGCCCGCCAGGCCCGTCATCATCGAGGCGCGCGTCAACGAATGGGCGTTGCGCGGCGCGAATCCGCACGTGCCCTGGTCGCCCGAGGAGATCGCCGACGACGCCGAACGATGCTGGCGCGCCGGCGCGAGCATCGTCCATTTCCATGTGCGCCGGCCCGACGGCAGCGGCTCGCACGACACCGAGCTGTATGCGCGCACGATCCGCGCGATCCGCGAGCGTTGCGACATCCTGATCCATCCGACCCTGGCCGGCGTCGTGACGCCGACCGCGCGGGAGCGCCTGGCGCCCCTGCGCTCGCTGCTCGATGATCCGGCCACGCGTCCGGACTTCGTGCCGATCGACATGGGCAGCACGAACCTCGATGTCTACGATCCGCTGCACCGGCGCTTCCACACCGAAGAGAAGACCTATGTGAACACGGTCCGCACGATGCGCGAGATCGGCGACGTGCTGCGCGAAGCGGACATCGCGCCGCTGCTGTGCGCGTGGACGGTGCCGTGCCTGCGCACGATCGATGCGTTCATCGATGCCGGCTGGCTGGCCGAGCCCCTGCTGGTGTGCATCGTGCTGACCGAAGGCGGCATTCTGGGCGGCCACCCGGGAACCGTGGAAGGGCTCGCGTCGATGGTCCGCTTCCTGCCGCCCTCGCGCGCGCTCGAATGGTCGGTGGCCTGTCGCCAGGGGTCGCTGCTGGCGCTCGCCCAGGCAGCGATCGGCCAGGGCGGCCACGTGGCCATCGGCCTGGGCGACCATGCGTATGCCGAGGACGGCGCACCGACCAATGCGCAGCTCGTCGCCCGCGTTGCCGGCTATGCAGCCGCGGCAGGCCGGCCGGTGGCCAGCGTGCGGCAGACCCGCGAGCTGCTGAAGATGGACGAACGACACACGGCAACCGAAATCGCAACCCTCACCGACAGGACCTCGTGATGAAGGAACGCATCAACCTCGTGCTGCGCAAGCGCGCGGCCGGACAGCCCGCGATGGGCGTCAACATCCAGACCTTGAGCCCGGAGAACGTCGAGATGGCCGGCGCGGCCGGCTACGACTTCGTGGTCATCGACTGCGAGCATGGCACCCCCTACATCGACGAGCTGGTCAACATGCTGCGCGCCGCCGACGGCGTCGGCATCACGCCGATCGTCCGCGTGCCCGGCCACGACCCCGGCTTCATCCTGCGCGCGCTCGACGGCGGCGCGATGGGCGTCATCGTGCCCAACATCGCCACCGCCGGGCAGGCGCGCACCGCGGTGTCGGCCGCCAAGTACCGCACCGGCCGCAACGATGCCGCCGACATCGGCAACCGCGGCGCCTGCCCCAGCACCCGCGCGAACTGGCACCTGACGTCGGACTGGCCGGCATTCGCCAGATGGTCGAACGAGCAGACGATGGTCTGGCTGCTGATCGAGAGCGCAGAGGGCGTGAAGAACATCGATGCGATCCTGGAGGTGCCCGGCATCGCCGCGATCGTCCCCGGCCCGTTCGACCTCGCCCAGTCGATGGGCCACACCGGCAACGTCTGGCATCCCGAGGTGGTCGAAGCGCTTTCGGCGATGAGCCGCAAGGCGCGCGCGAAGAACATCGACACGGTGGCGGTGCTGCTGGCCTCCGACGCGGAGGCGCTGAAGAAGGAGGTCGCGTTCTGGCAGGGGGTGGGGATCACCACCTACTGGGTGGGCGGCGACCGGCGGCTGTTCTCGATCGCGCTGGCCCAGCGGATGGGGCAGGTGGAGCAGGCGCTCGGCGGGCGGTGAGGCCGGCCCCGAAGCGAATCGGCATCGCCTCGCGAGGCGTTGCCGGGCATGGCGTCAGTTCGCCTGCACCCCGGCGCGCGTCAACGCGGCCCTGACCACCTCCCTGTTCGCCCGGATGTTGGCCGCCATGTCCGCCGGACTGTTGGGCGCATAGGGCTCAACCGACAGGCTCTTGAGCAATTCGCGGCTCTCCGGGGCATTGACGATCGCCTGCGCGAGGTCGTTCATCTTCTGGACGATCGGCGCAGGCGTCCCTCCGGGCGCCACCATCCCCCACCAGCCCCTGATCAGATAGTCGCCCAGGCCGACTTCGGCGAATGTCGGCACGTCCGGCCATGAGGGTGAGCGGCGTTCACCGGCATACGCGATCAGCCGCAGTTCTCCGTCGTCGATGTGCTTGCGCAGCGGCTGTCCGATCTGCATGTAGACCAGATGCACGTCGCGGGCGACGATCGCCTGGGTGGCATCGATCGTGCTCTTGTACGGCACGTGGGTGACGTCCCAGCCGAACTGCGTTCGCACGGCCTCCAGGTACAGGTGCGAGTTGCTGCCGGGACCGTAAGACCCCCAGTTCAGCCTGCCGGGCTGCTGTTTGGACAGCGCCACGATCTCGGCGAGGGTCCGCGCCCCGAGGTCGGTGCGCGCGACGATTCCGGCGATCAGCGTCGTCAGCATCGCGACCGGGGTGAAGCCGTCGGGATCGTAGGGCAGCTTCCTGAACAGGAAGGCATTGCTGGTGTAGGGTTCGACCGCGGTGGTGCAGAAGGTGTAGCCGTCCGGTGCCGATTTGGCGCAGGCATCGGCCGCGATGATCTGATTGGCGCCGGGCTTGTTCTCGACGATGACCGGTTGCTGCAGCCGTTGCTGCAGTTGCCTGGCCAGCGTGCGGGTCAGGATGTCGAGGCCCGATCCCGGCGCGGCGGCGGTGATGATGCGGAGCGGCCGCTCCGGCCAGGCTGCCTGGGCCTGCACGGGAACCGGCATCGATACGAGCGTCGCCAATGCGGATGCCAGCAGTGCGCCGCCGGCAAGCCTGCGTGCCGCGTTCATTCGCTGCTCCCCGACATGGCCCACCGGCCGCGGCCGATGTCCGGAAAGAACGGCACGCCGGTCATCAGGGAATTGCGCATGCTGGTCATGTTGCCCGTCGCGAGGAAGCGCTGGCGATACTCCTGGAATCCGGCATCGGCGTAGAGCGCCTGACGCTTGCGCTGGCGGTCAGCCATGTCTTCGTACGCCCAGACGTGGGTGTAGCTGCCCAGAGCGCCGACCTCATCGGTGGCGAACAGGATCGGCATGCCCAGAATGCGCACCTGCGCCTGCATGCCCCATCGCTGATAGATCTCGTGCTGCTCGGCCATCGTGCCGGGCTTGCACTGGTAGTGCCTCAGTTCGAACAGCATCCGTGTTTGCTCCTAACAAGGGGTGACGTGGCGGCCGCCGCAGACGGAAATGCATTGGCCGACCACGTAGCGAGACAACTCGGTGACCAGGAATTCGACGACGAAGGCGATGTCCTCGGCATTGGCCAGCCGCCCGAGCGGTGCAGACGCCGCATCGCGCGCGGTGCCGATGCCTCTCGCATCGGCCTGCGCCAGGATCCGTGCGGTCGACACCATGCTCGGCGCAATCGCATTGACGCGGATGCCGGAAGGGGCCAGCTCCAGGGCCAGACTGCGGGTGTAGTGCGTGACCGCGGCCTTGATCGCGCCGTAGGTGGCGCTCTTGCCGCCCGGCATGATGAAGCGCGCGGCCGAGGACGAGATGTTGACGATCGCGCCGCTGCCGCTCGATCGCATCGGCGCGGCGACGGCCTGACAGCAGTTCATCATCGTCAGATAGTTCAGGTCGAACAGCCGGGCCACGTCGTCCAACGGCACCTGCGAGGGGGAGCTCCGCTCCATCGGCACGACCATGCCGCCGGCGTTGTTGACCAGGATGTCCACCCGGCCGAACGCGCGCCGGCACGCCTCGACCATCGTCTCGGCCTGCTCGCGCAGCGACAGATCGCCTTCATGCCGTGCCGAACGCCGGCCCAGCGCCTCGATCTCCAGATCGACCGAATCCGCGCCGAGCACTTCGCCGAACTCGGTCGCCGCCGCGAAGTTCTTGTCGGCCACCAGCACGTCGGCGCCCAGCCGTGCGAGGTGCAACGCGATCCCGCGGCCGATGCCCCGGGCGGCCCCCGTGACGATGGCCGCCTTGCCGGCCAGCTTCTGTTCCATGTCCTCAGCCCTCCGACCGGATGTGGATCGACAGCCGCGCCCGGTCGCCCAGCCAGGCGTCGAGCCGATCGCCCGGCCGCACCGGCCCGACACCTGCCGGCGTGCCGGTGAAGATCAGGTCGCCTGGAACCAGCCGGTATTGCCGCGACAGCCGGCTCAGCAGTTCCGAGGCGTTCCAGATCATCTGCGACGGCTTGCCCGACTGCCGAACCGTGCCGTTGACGGCCAGGCACAGGTTGTCCGACGTCGGCAACGGCGCTGCCGCGCAGCGCGTGAGCGCGCCGCAGGGCGCGCTGTGATCGAATGACTTGCCGATTTCCCATGGGCGACCGGCCTTGCGGGCTTCGATCTGGCGGTCGCGCCGGGTCAGGTCGATGCCAACCGCGAATCCGAACAGATGCCGCGCGGCGGCGTCGATACCGATCCGTTCGCCGGCGGTGCCGATCGCCAGCACCAGCTCGACCTCATGCTGCAGATCATCGGTGTCGGACGGATAGTCGATCGACGATCCATCCAGGACGATGGCATCGGTCGGCTTCTGGAAGAAGAAGGGTGGGTCGCGCTCGTCGCCGCCCATCTCCCTGATGTGATCCGCATAGTTGCGGCCCACGCAGTAGATCCGGCGAACCGGGAATGTGCCGGATCCGTCGGCCAGCGGCAGGCGCGGCCGCTGCGGTTCGGCAATCACGTCGCCGCCGGGACGTGTACCGGTTGTAGCCAAGGTGCAATCCATCAAACGAGGCACTCCTCTCTGAACAGATCCAGTTTGTCCTGTATGGCCCGATCCGAATAGGTGAACATCACCGCGTCGCTGTCGGCCCGATGGGAATGGACGGTCCAGGTCGGCACCACGAAGATGTCGTGCGGTCCCCATTCGAATGTCAGGTCGCCGACGCGGCTGCGTCCGCTGCCTTCGACCACGACGAACACGGTGCTGTCGGTGGAGCGGTACGGCCGCCCGTCGAAGCCCTTCGGCAGCAGCCGCATCCAGGTGGCGATCGTGGGCATCGCCCAGCCGCCGTTGACCGGATTGATGTAACGCATCATGTGGCCGTGCCACGGGTTCAGCGGCCGGAAGCGTGACAGCCGGTCCAGCGCGTCGCGCGTGCGTTCGTAGGGGTAGTTGAAGATCGGCGACGTCAGCGATCCATAGGTCTGGTCCACCGGCAGCATGTTGGTGCCGGCTTCGGCAAGTGCCGCGCCTTCGGGGCGATGGGTCGGATGGACGTCTCCGGGATAGCCCTCGCGAAAGCTCGCGCCCAGCAGGTTCACGATGTGCATGTCCAGGCCGTCGAGCCAGATCACCGGCGCGCTGCCGGTGTTGCCGTGGTCGTGCCAGGTCATCGAAGGCGTGATGACGAAATCGCCCGGGTGCATCATCGTCCGTTCACCGGCCACCGCGGTGTAGGCGCCGCTGCCTTCGATGACGAACCGCAGCGCCGAGGCGGCATGACGATGGGCCGGCGCGATCTCGCCTGGCAGGATCACCTGCAGTCCGCCGAACAGGCTCTGGGTGATCCGCGACTGGCCGCGCAGTGCCGGATTCTCGAGCACCAGCACGCGCCGCTCGGCTTCGCTGGTGGAGATCCGGTCGCAGGATTCGATGACGAACGGACGTATATCGGCGTATCGCCACAGCGCCGGCCGCATCGCCGACGCCGGCGTTTCGGTGACCAGGCCATGCAGAACCCGCCACAGCGGCGCCAGCGACTGCGCGCCGGCACGGTCGTAGAAATCCTTACGGCCCGCCTCTGCCTCGCGATTCACGGAGGCGACGATGGCTTCATCGGCACGCGGATCAGCCGCGCCGGATGTGGATCGGGGCGGGTACATCGAAGGTCCTGCGTTCATATCGTGGAACATGTGCCGTCCTGGGAATGAGAGAGGGGCGGTGCCGTTGGCGGGCTCCGCCGGTCACCGATGCAACGGGCGGTACGGTGCTCGCCCGGTCGTCAACGCCTCGTCCAGCATCTCGATGCGGTCCTGACCCCAGAACACTTCGCCGTCGCGGACGAAGGTCGGAGCACCGAACACGCCGGCCTCGATCGCCGCTTGCAGGTTCGCCTGGTAGCACTCGGCGATCGACGGGTCGGCCGCGGCCGTCAGCAACTGCCGCGCGGGCAGGCCGGCCGCTTCGGCCAGCGCTTCGCACACCTCTTCATTGCCGACATCGGCACCGTCGCGCCATGCGGCGGTCAGCGCGCGGTCGATGAAATTCACCGGGTCGCACCCCTGTCGTTCGCAGACGATGACCATCCGGTCCGGCAGCGAGGCCCGCGGCGGCAGATGAGCAGAGGTCAGACCCAGCGACACGCCACGCCGCGCACACCAGCGTTGAACTTCGAAGTCGCGGTAGCGCCGGCGTCCCGGTGGACGTTCCCGCAGCGGCGTGCCGCCGGTCGCAGCAAACAGCGGCAACAGCGGAACCGGCCGGAAACGCGGACGCACGGCGTGACGCTCGAGCAATGACCTGAATGCCTGGAATCCGATGTACGTCCAGATCGATTCGACGGAGCAGTAGACGTCCAGTGACATGCGATGTGTCCTGCCGGTCAATTCGGCTGGACGTTGGCTCGGGCGAATGCCGGCCCCATCTGGGACCGGATCCGTCTGAGCGAATCGGCAAGATCATCGGGCGTACCGGTCAGCCGGTTCAAGGACAGGGCGGTCAGCATTTCATCGAGCTCGGGATCCCGGATCACTTCGTTGGCGACCCGATTGACCCTTTGAACGACCTCGGACGGCAGCCCGGCCGGGCCGAGCAGCGACCACATGCCGCGCACGAAATACTTGCCGAGGCCGGCCTCGTCGAACGTCTGTACGTCCGGGAAGCGGGGATGGCGGGGGCTTCCGGCGAACAGCACCGGCACCAGCGCGCCGCTGTCCAGATGCGGCTTCACCGTGGCATTGGGCAGCGTATAGATGAACTGCACGTCGTTGCGCAACAGTGCGGTCAGCGCCTTCGTGGGATCGGTGAACGGGACATGGGTGACGTCCCAGGCCGTCTCGTTGCGGATGCCTTCCAGATACAGGTGCGATGCGCTGCCGATGCCATAGGAGCCCCAGTTCATTGTGCCGGGCCTGGACTTCGACAGCGCCACAGCCTGGGAGAGGGTCTTCACGCCGGTCTGCGCGTTGGTCAGCACCATCGCCACCGGGGTCGCCATCATCGCGATCGGCGTGAATCCCTTTTCGACGTCGTACGGCAATGACTTGAACATGTACGGATTGTTGGTGATCGGTTCCTGCGAAACCATGCACAGGGTGTAACCGTCAGGGGCGGCCTTCGAGCATTGCTCGGCGACGATGAGCTGATTGGCACCAGGCCGGTTCTCGATGACGATCGTCTGCTTCAGTTCCTTGCCGAGCCGCTGGGCGATGCCGCGCGCGAAGATGTCCAGCGGAGATCCCGGTCCGCCGCCGTTCAGGATCCTGATCGGCCGGGCAGGCCAGGTCTGCGAGTGGGCGGGCACATGGGCGGCCAGCAGCAATGCCGACAGCAGCAGGGTGAGCAGGTGCATCGATCGTCTCCTTTCCTGGGCCCTTCGCGCCGCCTCGCCCTGTGCTTGCGGCCGCCGCGGTCTTGAGATAATGTTCGCATATGCGAACAAGATCACGGATGTGATCTGGCGTGCGATTGTGCGCCGGGTTTCGTCGGGCTGTCAACGCATCGGGCAGGGATCGATGCCGGCCCTGTTTTCGACCTTGACCGAGGAATCAGGCGATGGACGACGAAAGTCCGCTCAGAACCGTCAAGTCAGCGGAGCGCGTGCTCGATGTCTTCGAGTTGTTCGCGCGACGGCGCAGGCACATGTCTCACGCGGAGATCGCCGACGCATTGAGCATCCCGAAGAGCAGCCTCAGCCAGTTGCTGGCCACGCTGGTCGGCCGGGGTTATCTGGAGCTCGCGGCCGACCGCCGGAACTACGGTCTGGGCCCCAGCCTGCTGGCGCTCGCGCGCCAGCGTGCCCTGCTCGCCGATCTGGTTTCCGCGGCCCGCCCCGTGCTGAAGCGTCTGACCAGGGCATGCGGAGAGTCGTCGGCGCTGAACCTGCTGTCGGCCGACGAGGCCGAGGTGGTCTGCTCGGAGCTCGGCCCTCATCGGCTGGTCTCGCACATGCGCGAGGGAGATCGCGCGCCGCTCTATGCCACCTCGAGCGGCAAGGTGCTCCTGGCGTTCATGGCCGAGAGTGATCGCTCGGCTTATCTGGCTGGCCTGCGGTTCGACCGGATCACCCCGAAGACGCTGTCGAGCCGCCAGGCGCTGAAGTCGCAGCTCGATGAAATCCGCCGGAGCGGGATAGGGTACTCATACGAGGAGTTCACCCCCGGAATCGTCGGAATCGGGGTGCCGCTGTTCGATGCCGACGACGCGGTGGTGGGTGCGATCAACGTGGCGATGCCGGCGGTGCGCTACGGCGAATCACGCCGGTCGGCGATCGTTGCGCACCTGATCGATGCGGCGAAGCTGCTGATGAAGGAGGCCGTGCAGCACGTCTGATCGTCGGCCGGGTCCGGCAAGTCACCGGCTCCGTCTCCGCGCCTCGCCGGGCAGCGGCTACGATCGGGACTGCCCCTCGAACGCCCGCCGCCGCGACTCGGCGCGCGGGTCGTCCATCAGGTCCGGCGCGATGCCCGGTATCCATGCGTCGTGGCCCATCGCATAGGCGCGGTTGGTCTGAGCCGGGTTGCGGTTGACCAGCGGTCGGGCGTACATCGGGTGGCGCATGCTGCGCACTTCGTGCTCGATCTCGGTCATCGTCGCATCACTGGCCGGATCGGCGATCCGCACGAACCGGTACTGGTGCTGGTTGCTCTCCTCGCTGACCAGCCCGCGCGCCAGCAGCCGGCGGTGCGGTCCGGAGAAGTCGGCCACGTAGATCTGGATGTGATTGCCGTCGTACCCGGCCACCGGCGCCGCGGTCTCGCGGAACAGCAGCCACTGTCCGACCCCGACCGGCACCTGCGCGGTCGGCGCGTCGTCGTGCGGAGCTGCGAACGAACCGGCCATCGCGCGGGCATGTACGCCGAACGTGTCGGCGTAGAACGCGGCGATGCCGGCAGCGCTGCCTTGCGGCACATCGAACTGCACGTAGGGCATGCCGAGCGTGATGCCACCGAAGCGCGGATCCGGTGCGTGGCAGCGGATGCGGTTGCCCCACGGACAGGTGGCCTCGACCGCGTCGTCGTGCTCGGTGAACCCGAAGAGGCTGCCGGCCAGCATCGGCGCGACCTTCCGCAGCCGCGCCAGCAGTGCGTCGCGATCGGGAATCACCAGCCCGATGATGCCGCGCAGGCGCTGCGGCTTGCCGGTCGGCAGATGGAACTGGTTGCGACCGACGTTGACCCACATGTTGTCGATGCCGGTCATCATGTACGGATCCCGCGTGAGCCCGAGCCCGCTGACGTAGAACAGCGTGGCCGGACCCTGATCGGGCACCTGCACGTTGACGTGCTCCAGCGCGACGATGTTGCCGACGTCCTCGGCGGCGCGGTCGAAGCTGCGGGTCATTGCCATCTCCTCGCGTGCGTTGCTGTCATGCCCGGCTACGATAGCCGATCCGGGCATCTGCCCGTGGGCGGTGGGTCGATCAGTTCCTCCTTCACCCGCGACACCAGATCCCTGAGCAGGGGCCCGACATCCGCCTCGAGGGTCCGCTTCCCGAGGACCCCGACCGGCATGCCGCATCCGAAAACCAGAGAATGACCTTCCACCGGTACCCCCAATGGCGCGCTGACCGCGTGGATGCCTTTCTGATACTCGCCTCTGGCGATCACGAATCCCCGCTCGCGGAACTCGACGCCGGCCCGCTCCAGTCGTTGCAGGCCGGGATCGGTCAGTGACCCGTTCACCTTGAGCAGGTTCAGGACCTCGGTCTGTCGTGCCTCGGACTGTCCCACCATCCAGCCCCGGCCGATCGCGGTTTCCAGGATCGGAACGGTCGCGCCCACTTCGGGCTGGACCGACGCGGCCCGATGCCCGATATGTACCTCCAGGTACATCATGAAGGTCCGCCAGCGAGTCGCGATCGACACGGTGCCGCCCGTGGCTTCGGACAACTCCTTCAGCCACGGCCTGATGAAGTGGCGCAGTTTCAGGTTCGCCGTCAGCGGATACGAAGCGGCGAGCATGCCCAGGCCCAGCCGGTAGCGCCGGGTATCGGGCAGATACTCCAGGTAACCGAGCCTGGTCAGGGTGTGCGTGAGTCGGGAGACGGTTGCCTTGGGCAGCGCCGTGCGCCGCATCAGCTCGGAGTGGGCGAGCACCGGGTGGGCGGCATCGAACGCCCGCAGCACGTCGAATGCCCGCGTGATGCTCTCGGAAACATCCCGGTCGGCTGCTTCGTGCTCCGATTGGATCCGGTCGTCCGAGAACCATGAGTCCTTGATGGCGTGGGGCATCCCCTCCTCCGAAATCAGCGGGGCGTTACCGGCCGTTCCTCGTAGCGGAACAACGGATGACAGCCCCTTTTCGAGGATTGTCTCATCGGATCCGGCCGGCGGCGTGTTCCTTTCTCCGCCCGGCAAGACCCATCGCAGACAGGAGATCATGAACGCAGCAGCGCTCCGATCGGTGCGACTCGATCCGGTCGAGCAGACGTACGGCCGGCGCGACGCGTGCCTGTATGCCTTGAGCGTCGGCTTCGGCGCGGATCCGATGGACCCCGGACAGTTGAAGTACGTTCATGGAGAGGCACCCGGCGTCCTGCCGAGCATGCTGCTCGTGCTGGCCTCGCCGGGCTTCTGGCTGATGGATTCGGACCTCGGCGTCGACTGGCGCAGCGTGGTCCTGGCGAGGCAGCGTTTCAGTTCGCTGCGCCCGCTGCCGCCGTCGGCGCGTGTCACCAGTCGTCTGAGGGTCTCCGGCGTGCTCGACTGCGGTCCGCAGCGGGGTGCGCTCATCCGTCAGGAACGGCAGGTGGTCGATGCGATGACCGGCGAGGTGTACGGCACTGTCGAGAACGACGCGCTGTCGAGAAACGACGGCGGCTTCGATCCGCACGACGTGCATCGACCGCATCCGGTGCGCGTGCCCGCCACCCGCGCCGACGTCGTCGTCGACGTGCAGACGCTGCCCCAGTCGGCGCTGATGTTCGATCTGCATGGCATCGTCAATCCCATCCACTCCTCGCCCGCGGCGGCCGCGGCCGCCGGCTTTCCGAGGCCGATCCTCCATGGCCTCTGCACGATGGGCTTCACGCACCACGCGCTGCTCAGGGGGCTCGCAGCGTATGACGGCGGCAGGGTGCCGGAGATGTCGATGGAGTTCCTGAAGGTGGTCTTTCCGGGCGACCGGCTTCGGGTCTCCGCCTGGGTCGCGGGCGAAGAGGTGGTCTATGCCGTGGACGTTCCCGACCGATCCCGGCGCGTCGCCACGGGTACCGCCCGGCTGGTCGGGGGGCGCCCGTGAGCGCGGCGCTGGACGGCATCCGGGTGGTGGAGCTGGGCCAGTGGATCGCTGCGCCGTACTGCGCGGCGCTGCTCGCCGACCTCGGCGCGGAGGTGATCAAGATCGAAAAGCCGGGCGGCGACGATCAGCGCCGGTCGGGGCCGCCGACGTCGGACGGTGAAAGCGCCTACTTCTCCATGTTGAACCGCAACAAGCGCGGGGTGGTGCTGGATCTCGCGCATCCGGAGGATCGGGCGAAGTGCCTCGCGCTGATCTCTTCCGCGGATGTGGTCATCGAGAACTACCGGCCCGGCGTGCTCGAACGATACGGGTTGGATCATGCGGCGCTGGCCGAGCGGTGCCCGGGGCTCGTCTACTGTGCGATCTCCGGATTCGGACAGACCGGGCCGCTGAGATCGAAGGGCGGCTTCGACCTGGTCATCCAGGCGATGTCCGGTCTGGCGTCGATCTGCGGGGCGCCCGACGGCCCCCCGCAGAAGCTGCCCGTGCCTCTCGTCGACGTCTCCACCGGGCTGTTCGCCGCGATCGGGATCCTGGCGGCGCTCCAGGCGCGCAACCGTCACGGGCGCGGTCAGATGGTCGACGTCTCGTTGCTGGAATCGGCCCTCGCGCTGGCGCCGCTGGAGATCGGGCATCTGCTGGCGACGGGAGCGGAGCCGGCCCGACTCGGCGATGCGGCGCGCAACGCCGCGCCGTATCAGATCTTCCGAACGGCGGACGGGGCGATCGCATTGGCCGCCGCCTCGCAGCCGCTTTGGGAACGGATGTGCGCGGTGCTGGGCCGTCCGGGGCTGCTCGAGGATCGTCGCTTCGCGACCAATCAGCATCGGATGGAGCACGTGAGCGAACTGGTGCCGTTGATCGATGCCGTGTTGCGGGAGAAGCCCAGCGCGCACTGGCTGACGACATTCGAGAAGGCGGGCGTGCCGGTCGGTCCCGTCCAGTCGTTCACCGAGGCGCTGGCGATGCCTCATGTCCGTGAGCGACAGGTGATCCGGTCGCCGCAGTCCGATGAATGCGGAACCTTTCCTTCGATGGTTGCGCCGATTCGACTGAGCCGTACCCCCGTGCGGCTGGCGCATGGCGCGCCGCGGCTCGGAGGCGATGTGCAATGGAACCCAAGACCTGATCAGGAGGATTCGGACCATGCTGAATAGCGGCAGGCGCGCGACCCTCGCGGGTGTGGCGGCCCTTCTGGTGTCGGGCGGCCGGACCGTCCCCGCAGCGGCCCAGGCCATGCCGGCCGGGCCGGTGCGCATCCTCGTCGGATTCGCGCCAGGAGGCGGCTCGGATTCGTCCGCGCGGCTGTTGGCGCAGGTGCTCTCCGATGCGTTCGGCCAGAAATTCATCGTCGAGAACCGACCGGGCGCGGCAGGCAGCATCGCTGCCGATCTGGTGGCGAAGGCCGCGCCCGATGGCGCGACGCTGCTGCTGTCTCCCGCGTCGCTGACCTCCAATCCCGGCGTTCAACCGAACCTGCCCTTCGATCACCAGAAGGACCTGATCCCGATCGTGCAAGCCGCGATCATCCCGAAGTCCATCGCGGTCCATCCGGACGTCCCTGCGAGGAACATTCTCGAGCTGGCTGCCTATGCAAGATCGAATCCGCAGAAGGTGTCGTGCGCGTCTGCGGGAAACGGCACGATCGGCCACCTGTCCTGCGAGCTCTTCAACCAGCGTCTGGGGACACGGATGGTCCACGTCGGGTACAAGGGCAGCTCGGCCGCCATGCAGGATACGATCTCCGGCCAGGTGCAGGTGCTCTTCGACGACGTGCCGACGCAGATGCCCCAGGTGCGTGCCGGAAAGCTGCGAATCCTGGCGGTCACCGGTCCCCGGCGGCTCGCCGAGATTCCCGACGTGCCGACCGCGGACGAATCGGGACTGAAGGGATTCTTCACCCAGACCTGGGTGGGCTTGTTCGCACCCCGGGAAACCTCGCCGGCCTACGTTGCCCGGATCAACGAGGTGGTCAACCAGGCGTTGAAGACGGCGGAGGTGCGGGAACGGCTGGCCTCCATGGGCATGCAGCCGGCCGGAGGTACGCCGTCGAGCTTTGCGGCCCTGATCGCTTCGGAGACGAAGATGTGGGCGGACGTGGTCCGCTCGGCGGGCTTGAGTATCGGCAACTGATGGCACACATCAGTATCCCTGCGGCGCGGCACCCGCCCGCTGCAGCTCTCCTGATGACAGCACCCGCTTGCCCATCGCGACCGGCACCTCGGCGCGCAGCGCGTCGGCGACGCGCGCCGCTTCGATCGGCCGATAGTTCTCGGGCAGCAGGATCCGGGCGGCCCGGCTCGTCCAGATGCCCAGCGCCTCGCCGCGACGAACCGGCTGGCCGAGCGCGCTGCGATCACCGATCAGGAACGACGGCCGGGCGATGACCAGGGCCTCGGGCCCGAGCCCGGTCAGCGCGTCCTCGAGCTCGCCTTTCACGCGGTTGTAGAAGATCCGCGAGTGCGCATCGGCTCCCATCGCACTGACCAGTCCGATGCGCCGGGCTCCCGCGGCGAGCGCGGCCCGGGCTACGGCCAGGTTGGCATCGAGGTCGACGGCGCGGAACGCGGCCTGGCTGCCGGCCTGCCGGATCGTCGTGCCGAGCGCGAGATAGACCTCGTCGACGGCGGGCAGGGGCGGCAGCGCGAGAAAATCCACCACCTGGGTCGTCAGCTTCGGATGGCGGACGGACAGCTCGCGGCGACCGGGTGCATGCACCCTGCTCACGGTCGCGTCGTCGAGCAGCCCTCGCAGCAGATGCGAGCCGACCAGCCCCGATGCGCCGGCGATGAGCGTCGAGCGTCGGGGGTTGCCTGGGCCTCGCCGGGCGGGTTCGTTTGCGTTCATGGCGTTTCCGCGGGAACGTGAGCTGTCGAGCACCGATTCCGCGGAGGTTGCCCCATTCAGACGAACGGATTCGCTCCGCCCTCATCGCTCTGAGGCCCGGCGCGTCGCCGCCACGTCTGGTGCTCCGGGCGGCTTCGCCACAGCGCATCCCACTGATGCCAGAGCTGAGCCCGGTAGGTGGCGGACCGCAGCGAGGCGATCTCCGCGGCGAGCTCCTCCATCTGCGCCGACAGCCGCAGCATCTTGTCGAGCGGCGCTTCGTCGGTCGGGCCGGAAAGCGCCCCGCGGCGCGGCCCTTCGACCGGAGTCTTCTGCAGATCGATGCCGAGCTGGCCGGCCAGCCTGCGCCAATCGTTGTCTGACGGATCGGCGCCCGGGTTGCTGAAGAAATCGTTCATGCCCGATCTCCCTGCACGACCGGCTGCGGTCGTGATCGGTCAACGTTACACCAGATGACGCCGGCCGTGTCCATCCGGCGGCCGTCGGCGGCATTCCGTCAGCGGCAACGCTGCCGGCTCGACATTTCGGCCGACACCGAAACATGGGCACCTCCCGACCGGCGATACTGCCCGGACCCGTGCCCACCAGGGAGTCTGACGATGATGGTCGTGATCTTCGAGCTCGAGCCGGCCGAAGGCCGCGCCGCCGACTACTTCTCGCTCGCCGCGGCGCTGAAGGAGGAGCTGCAGACGATCGACGGCTTCGTGTCGGTCGAGCGTTTCGAAAGCCTGTCGACGCCCGGGCGCTTTCTGTCGCTGAGCGTCTGGCGCGACGAGGCGGCGGTCCGCCGCTGGCGCAATCTTCCCGCCCACCGCGAGGCCCAGCGGCTCGGCCGCGCCGGCATCTTCCGTGACTACCGGCTGCGCGTCGCCGAGGTCGTCCGCGACTACGGCCTCGCCGAGCGCACCGATGCGCCGGCGGACTCGCGCGCCGCCCACCCCGACCACGGCGTCATGGCCGCCGCGAGGCCGTGATGCCGGCGCCTCGGGACGAACCGCGGATCGCCCGGATCGCCGCGCAGATCGCCGAGCCGGCGCGGGCACGGATGCTGACCTATCTGATGGGCGGCGACCACGCCAGCGCCGGCGAGCTCGCCGCCGCCGCCTCGGTGTCGCCGTCGACCGCGAGCGGCCATCTGGCGCGGCTGTGCGACGACGGCCTGCTCGTCGCCGAGACGCGCGGCCGCCATCGCTACTACCGGCTCGCCGATGCCGACGTCGTCCGCGTTCTCGAGGCGCTGGCGCTGGTGGCCGAGCGCGGCCGTCATGAACGCGGCTGGGCCAGCCCGGCGCGCCGAAGGCTGCGCTGCGCGCGAACCTGCTACGGCCACCTGGCCGGGCAGCTTGGCGTCGCCCTCTTCTCGGCGATGCGCGAGCATCGCTGGCTCACGAGCGACACCGACGGCTTCGTGCTGACCGCGGCCGGCGAGGACTGGCTCGCCGGCATCGGCATCGACCCCGCGTCGCTCGGCGGTCGCAGCGGCCGCGGCGGCCGGCCCTGTCTCGACTGGTCCGAGCGCCGCGACCACCTGGCCGGTCCGCTGGCGACGCGGCTGCTCGCGCACTTCGTCGAACGCGGCTGGCTGCGCCGCCGCACCGGCGAACGCGCCCTCGAGATCACGCCGCCGGGAAGGCAGAGCTTCGGCCGGTGGTTGTCGGAGGTGCCGGCCGATCCGCCGCCGGGTGCACCGCCGGATGCACCGCCGGATGTGCCGCCCGGGGCCGCTGCGGCGCGCCGGGCAGCCGCCTGAAGGATCGGAGGCAGGCATTTAGAATCCCCGCATGCCTCTGCTGACCCTGCCCCGGATCGAACAGCGCCTGCGCGAGCACCAGCCGCTCGTGCTGGATTCCCGCAACGTCTCGCGCCGCGCCGCCGTGGCGGTCATTCTGCGCGAGCAGGGCGATGAAACGCAGGCGCTGCTGATCAAGCGCGCCCAGCGCCCCGGTGACCTCTGGTCGGGCCACATGGCATTTCCCGGCGGGCACTGGGAGCCCGGCGACGCGGATCTCGCGGCCACCGCGATGCGCGAGACGCACGAGGAGATCGGCCTCGACCTGACGCGGCACGGGCGCCTGCTGGGGCATCTGGACCACATGAACGTCAATCCGATCGGCACCCACTACGACATGCTGATCGTCCCCTACGTGTTCGCGGCGGAGCGCGACCTGCCGTCGTTCCAGCCCAACCACGAGGTCGCGGCCGTGCTGTGGGGCTCGATCCATGCGATGTTCGACGGCCGTTCCGCCATCCGCCGGGAAATGGCGGTGCCGGGCGGCATGCAACCGTTCCCGGGCTATGACGTGCAGGGCGACATCGTCTGGGGCCTGACATACCGGATGCTGCACGGATTCTTCGGCGTGCTGGATCCGACGTGGCGCATCACGCCGGACGCGGCCTGACGCTGCGTCGCCTCCTTCGGGAATCCCTGGGGATCGTCGGGCCAATGTGCCCGCGCGACGCGGCCCGGAGCGCAGAATGCTCGGGATGCCGCGTGCAAGGCGCGAACGGAGAGCCCCGATGAAATCCGACGACTACAAGCAGCGCACGATCGATGACCGCACGCTGCAGCCCGAAACCCTGATGATGGGTTACGGCTATTCGCCGGCGCTGTCGGAAGGGGCGCTGAAGCCGCCGATCTTCCTGACGTCGACCTTCGTGTTCGAATCGGCGCAGCAGGGCAAGGACCTGTTCGACATCGCCGCCGGCCGGCGTGCGCCGCGCAAGGGCGAGGCGGCGGGCCTGGTCTACTCGCGGTTCAACAATCCCAACTTCGAGATCCTCGAGGACCGGATCGCGGTCTGGGACGGCGCCGAGCGCGGCGCGGTGTTCGCGTCGGGCATGGCGGCGATCGCCACGACCTTGCTGACGTTCCTGAAGCCGGGCGACGTCGTCATGCATTCGCGGCCGCTCTATGGCGGCACCGAGACGCTGCTGCACAACTTCCTGTCGGGCCTCGGCATCATCGCGGTCGGCTTCGTCGACGGGCTCGACGCGCAGCGGGTCGAGGCCGCGACCGAGGAGGCGATGAAGCAGGGCCCGGTCGGCATCATCTTCGTCGAGACGCCCGCCAATCCCACCAGCGGCCTGATCGACCTGCGGCTGATGGCACAGACGGCCGATGCGATCGGCCGTCGGCAGGGCAGACGGCCGCTGGTGGCGGTCGACAACACGCTGCTCGGTCCGATGTTCCAGCAGCCGCTGCGTCACGGTGCCGACCTGGCCGTCTATTCGCTGACCAAGTACGCCGGCGGCCACAGCGACCTGGTCGCGGGCGGCGTCACCGGCAGCGCCGAGCTCGTCGGCAGCATCGTCCGCACGCGCGGCGCCACCGGCACGCAGCTCGACCCGCATTCCTGCTGGATGCTGCTGCGCTCGCTCGAGACATTGCAGATCCGCGCCGAGCGCGCCTGCGCCAACGGGCGGCGGCTCGCCGACTTTCTGCGCGGGCACGAACGGATCGCCAAGGTCGACTATCTCGGCTTCCTGTCCGACGACGACCCCCGCAAGGCGGTCTTCACGCGTCAGTCGACCGCGCCCGGCTCGACCTTCTCGTTCGACGTCCGCGGCGGCGAGCCCGAAGCGTTCGCCTTCCTCGACAAGCTGAAGGTCTGCAAGCTCGCGGTCAGCCTCGGCGGCACCGAGACGCTGATCTGCCATCCGGCCTCGACGACCCACTCGGGCGTGCCGAAGGCGCTGCGCGAGGAGATCGGGCTGTCGGATGCGCTGATCCGGATCTCGGTCGGCATCGAGAACGCGGAGGATCTGATCGCCGATCTGGAACAGGCGCTCAGGGCGTGACGGCGGCGTACCCTCAATTCCCTCCGACCACCTTGGCCCGCAGCTTCCTCATCCCCCGCAGCCAACGCTCGTAGTCCTGAGCCTTGCGCTGCCAGAAGGTGAGCGTCTCCTCATCGGTCAGGATCAGGAACCGGCCTTCCCGCAGCCCCTGCAGCGCCCTCTCGGCAACTTGCTCCGGGAGCAGTGCGGACTCGGCGAGGAAGGTCGCTCTGCCGACATCGCCGCCGGAGCTCAGCATCATCGGCGTACGCACGCCCTGCGGGCACAGGCAGCTCACGTGGATGCCGGCGTCGCCGTGGGCAACGCTCAGCCATTCGGCGAAGCCGAGCGCTGCATACTTGCTGACCCCGTAGGGCGCGGCGTTGACCTGATTGAGCAGCCCGGCGGCCGACACGGTCTGCAGCAGCCAGCCCTCGCCGCGTTCGAGCATCTGCGGCAATACCGCGTTGGCGGCATGCACGTGCGCCATCACGTTGACGTCCCAGTGGCGTTGCCAGATCGCCGGTGATGCGTCCGAATCCATCCGACTGATGACGCCGGCATTGCTGCAGAAGATGTCGACCCTGCCGTATCGCGCGGTGGCGCGCTCGACCAGCTCGCGCACCTCGGATTCGTGAGCGACGTTGGTCCGCACCGCCAGCCCGCCCACCTCGGCGGCAACCGCCGCCGCGCCGCCTTCGTCGAGGTCGGCCACCACCACCGCGCCGGCGCCGGCCTTCGCGAACGCCCGGCACAGCGCCGCCCCGATACCGGAAGCGCCGCCGGTCACCACCACCACCTTGTCCTCGATATCCACGTCGTCTCCCAAAACGCCTGCCGGCGGCTTCGGGGGATTCTACCCGCCGCAGTCCGTCATACCGTCATGGCCGGCAGCCGTTCGACCGCGCGGCCCAGCAGCTCGATCCAGGTGCTTTCGTTCAGCCCGTTACCATGCCCCGGCGCCCGCAGCACCGCCGCGGGATGCGGCACCACGAGCACTGGCAGACCGTCGGCACGCTGCTGCCACGTGCCGGCGCTGTCGGTGATCCGGACGTCACGGCTCAGCAGAGTGGTCGCCGCCGTGCGGCCCAATGCGACGATTGCCGCCGGCCGCACCAGCGCGATCTCCGCCTCCAGCCACTCCGAGCAGGCCATCGCCTCGCGCTGCGCAGCGGTCTTGTGCATCCGCCGCTTACCCCGCCATTCGTACTTGAAGTGCTTGACGGCATTGGTCAGGTACAGCCGCTCGGCGGGCCAGCCGAGCCGGGCCAGCGCGCGCCGCAGCAGTCGTCCGGCCGGACCGACGAAGGGCCTGCCGTGCAGGTCTTCCTCGTCGCCCGGCTGTTCGCCGACCAGCATCAGCCTGGCCGTCAACGGGCCTTCGCCGAACACCACCTGCGTGGCCTGATCGGCAAAGCCGCACTGCGAGCACCTCTGTGCGCGTCTTCGCAGGTCTTCCCAGTCGTCGCCCGCGGTGACCGCGTCCGCGGCGTGGGGCTCGGCGGCGTGAGCCGGCCGGCAGGTCCGCTGCCGTGCGGCGGGCCGCGACGGGATGTCGAGGGTGGCGACCATTCGCTCCCCCCGGCTGGTCGCTGCCCTCAACAGATCGTCGATGGCAACGGCTTCGGGAAGATTGGGCCAGAATCGGACCGGCATCTCCCGCCGCATCATGCCGACGTTGGCGCGGGCCGGATTGAAGATGCTGCGGTAGTACGCGATCCACAGCGCCTCGCCCGCGTCGGCGGCAGGCGCATCGGCCCTGGAGGCAGGGCCCGCGAATGACAGCTTCTGCCGATCCCAGCGTGCGCATCCGCGCGGCGTCAGGATGGCCCAGCGCATCGACGCGAACCGCTTCACGAAGAACGGCGACGCGGCCCGCACCACCCAGTGCCCCGGCTCGAACCAGGCGACATGAGTGACCGCATCATCGTCCGGCACGACGCGAAAGCGCACGAACGCATGCATCTTGTGGATTTCGCGCCCCACCTCCCGGCCCATCCGTTCGAGCCGCAGCCGTGTTTCGTTCAGACTGTCGTCCCACACCCGCCGATTCCGAAGTACCGCATCGGCCATTGCATGGATCAGCGTGAAACGCAGCGGGTCGTCATGCAGCGCGACGGTGCGGGCCAGTTCCAGCAACGAGCGCGGCAGGCGGATCGATCGGTCGGTTGCGATCGGCGCCGATCGTGCATCGGCACCAGCACGGGCATCGGCACAAGCCCCTGCATCGGCACAAGCCCCTGCACCCGCGCCGGCACCGGCATCCGGGGGCCGCTCATCGAACAATCCGGCTTGTTCAGCGGTCCCGTCGACCCAATGGACCGCACCCGGCGCGGTGTCCATGCTCAGCAGCCGTTTCAGCGCCTGGAGAAATCCGTCCACGTCATCGGGGCGGGACAGACGGATCGTGATCGACGGCGCCGTAACGGTCATGCCGGCGCGGTGGATGTCGACGCGGTGGATGCGGACGCGAACAGATCGAACTGGTCGGCCGCGACGGCGGGCGGGCGGACGGCCGCCTGCCCTGCAGCCGGCGACCCGGCACGCCGCTGCACCCGCATCAGCGCATCGAGCGCGTCACGGGCCGGCCGGTGATCGGGCAACTGGACGAACGCCAGCACCTTGCTGCCCGAGACTCCCAGCCGGAGGATGTCCGCCTTGCGCAGGCTGCGCACCCGCCGTGCACTCAACAGCCGCTCGACCGACTTGACGCCCAGCCCCGGCACCCGCAGCAGCCGTTCGCGCGACGCGCGGTTGATGTCCAGCGGAAACCATTCGGGGTGCGCGAGTGCCCAGGCCATCTTGGGATCGACGTCCAGCGACAGCATGCCGTCGTCGGTCACCAGCTCACGCTCTTCGAAGCCGTAGAAACGCATCAGCCAGTCGGCCTGATACAGGCGGTGCTCGCGCATCAGCGGTGCCGGCTTCGCCGGCAGCGCGGCACTGGCGTGCGGGATCGGGCTGAACGCGGAGTAGTAGACCCGCTTCAGGTCGTAGTTGCGATAGAGCGCCACACTGGCGCGCAGGATGCTGCGGTCGTCCGACGCATCGGCCCCCACCAGCATCTGCGTGCTCTGCCCGGCGGGCGAAAACCGCGGCGGCCGCGGCGCGCGGGCCGGTGCACCCGGCATCGAACGTTGCCGGCGCGCCTGGCGGATCGCCTGGCTGTCTTCGTCGAGCCTGATCCGGATGCGCGCCATCGAACGCCTGATCGCGCCGGCATCCTTTTCCGGCGCCAGGCGGGCCAGCTCCTGCTGCGACGGCAGCTCGACGTTGATGCTCAGGCGGTCGGCATACTGTCCCGCCCGGGCGATCAGGTCGAGCGATGCGTCGGGAATCGTCTTCAGATGGATGTAGCCGCGGAAGTGGTGGACGTCGCGCAGTCGGCGCGCGACCTCGATCACCTGCTCCATCGTGTAGTCGGGCGACCGGATGATTCCGGAACTGAGAAAGAGCCCCTCGATCACGTTGCGCCGGTAGAAATCCAGCGTCAGATCGACCACCTCGTCGATCGAGAAGCGTGCGCGCTGCACGTTGCTCGACTGCCGGTTCACGCAGTACAGGCAGTCATAGATGCACCAGTTCGCCGGCGGGCTCTCCAGCACGGAGATGCACGGGCCCGCGGGAGCATGGCTGTGGCAGATGCCCGACCCGCCGCTGGAGCCGATACCCTGTTGCCCGAGCGAGTCACGACGCGCGCCGCCGCTGGACGCGCACGACGCGTCGTACTTGGCCGCATCGGCGAGAATGATCAGCTTGCGGTGCGTCGAATCCGGCATTGGACTGTGATTATATCCAGTAGTCAGCCGGGGATCGAATACCGGCACTCGGGCGAGGGTCGGCGGGTCGGACGACGGGCGGGCAGTCGCCGGGCATCGCCGAGACGATGAAGGCGATCGAGCTGGCGCGCCGTCAGGGCATTGCGAGTCGGACAGTCTGTCGGCGCAGGGCTCCGGCGTGATCGCCGCGCGGCGCTGCTGAGCTCAGCCGCCGTTCGTCGCGCCCGCCGCAGGCACCGCCAGCAGCCGCTGCGCCTGCTCCAGATGCAGCCGCTCGACCATCCGGCCACCGAGATTGATGACATTCGAGTTCGCGTGCTCGGGCAGCGCGAACGCCGCGACGATCCGGCGCGCATCGGCGATCGCTTCGGCTGACGGCGAGAACAGCCGGTTCGCGGGTTCTACCTGGGTCGGATGGATCAGCGTCTTGCCATCGAACGCCATGCGCGCCGATTGGCGGGCCTCGGCCTCGAAGCCGGCCTGATCGCGGAACTCGTTCCAGACGCCATCGAGCACGCAGATCCGGTGCCGTTTCG
The DNA here is from genome assembly GCA_036826495.1 of Burkholderiaceae bacterium. Lineage (GTDB taxonomy): Bacteria > Pseudomonadota > Gammaproteobacteria > Burkholderiales > Burkholderiaceae_E > DAISWF01. Next base: position 12,226 of record DAISWF010000007.1, on the reverse strand, counting down.
CGATCAGCACCACGTTCATCAGCCACGGCATCAGATACATGCGCTGCTCGCCGGGGAACACGCCGGTCTCCTTCGCGATGTCGTTGGTACCGATGACCAGACAGTCGAGCACGGGCCTCGACGAACTGCCGGCGGCGACGATCGCTTCCAGCGCGCAGAGCCCGGCGGCGGTCTCGACCATCGCCCACAGGCCGATGCCGGGATCGACGCCGGCGCGTGCGGCGGCTTGCGCGAACGCCTGCAGGTCCTCGGGGCCGTCGACCTTCGGCAGCAGCACCGCGTCGGGACGGGCCTGCGCGACCGCTTCGAGGTCCGCCGCGAGCTCCGGCGTGCCGACCGCGTTGACGCGGATCACCGCCTCGGCGGGTGCGAAGCCTCCGGAGGCGAACTGTTCGAGCAGCGCGGCGCGGGGAGCAGGTTTGGCGGCAGGCGCGACCGCGTCCTCGAGGTCGACGACGATCGCATCGGCGCCCAGGTTGCGGGCCTTGCCCAGCGCGCGCGGGTTGCTGGCGGGCACGTAGAGAACGGAGCGGCGCAGGCGACCTGGGGTGCGGGACATGTCAGCGGTCCGATCGAAGGTGATGGGCTCCGTCGTCGGGAGAGGACGGCAGCCTGCCAGTGTGCCGCAGCTTCGCGATTTCATCCATCGCGGATGTGATGCTCGTGATGACCCGGCTGTCCGATACTGCACCCGAACGCGACCGCGCCGATGGTGAGCATGCCGACGGCGGGTCACTCCAGCCCGAACACCCGATCGAGCCGCATCGCGATGCGGATGTCGCCCTTCAGCCGCATCTTTCCGGTCATCAGCGCGAACTTGGGATTGAGCTTCCCGTCGATGATCCGCTCGAAGTTCTCCATCGACACGGTGATCGTGATGTCGGAGTCGCCGTCGGTGTTCAGCACCTGGTTCGGCTGCGACCTGCCGTCGATCAGCAGGATGCCGTCCTGGCCGAAGAGGAACTTGATCCGGGCGTCGACGCCCGAATCGGCGCCGACGGCGGCGCGCACGCGCTCGGTGATCTGGTCGAGAGTCGGCATCGCGCTGTGTCCTATCGTCGTTCGAGGAAATCCAGGCACACGCGGCTGAATGCGTCGGGCCGTTCCATCATCGCCCAGTGACCGCAGTGCGGCAGGATGTAGCCCCAGGAGTCGTCGATCAGCTCGAGGAAGCGGTAGGCGTTGGCCAGCGGCACGACCTTGTCGTCCTTGCCGTTGACGACCAGCGTCGGGCAGGCGACCCGGGCGATGCAGGCTTCCGGATAGAAGAGGCCGCCCTGCGCCTTGATCCAGCCCATCGTGGCGCCGTAGGCGGCGCGGCAGGCCGGGTCGAGCGAGCGTCGATGTCGATAGTCGACCAGCGCCGGGTCGATCTCGAAGCGAGGATGGGTCAGCGCGCGCATCAGCCGGACCATGCCGTCGCGGGTGAAGTCGTAGTTGATGACCGGCATCAGGTCGGCGTGCAGCGTGGTGGTCAGCCCGGCGCTGCCCATCAGCACCAGCCGGCTCACGCACTCGGGCGCCTCGACCGCCAGGCCCAGCGCGGTGCAGCCGCCCATCGAGTTGCCGATGAACGCGGCGCGCGGGATCTTCAGCGCGCGCAGCAGGTCGCGCAGGTGCTTCACGCGTGCCGGCTGCGAGTATTCGAAACCCGCCGGGTCGGGCTTGGCGGTCGCGCCGAATCCCACCATGTCGGGCGCGATCACGTGGAAGTGGCGGGCGAAGGTCGAGATCGTGCTGCCCCAGTTGCCGGGGCCGTCGGCGCCGGCGCCGCCGCCGTGCAGCAGGATCAGCGGATCCTGGCCCGGCCGGGCTGCTCCCGCTTCGAGGTAGTGGGTCGGCAGGCCGCCTGCTTCGATGGTGCGTGACCTGCCGGCCATGTGTTCGTTGGTCAGGTGTTCGTCCGTCAGGTGTTCGTTCGTCATACGCTCGTTCGTCATGCGTGGAGCTCCAGTCCGCCCATGCCGGTGAACCACTCGGGCATGGGTTCGTAATAGATGGTGCGGCCGCGCCAGCCGGGTGCGGCGCCGGCGGCCATCAGCCAGTTGATGATCTCCAGGCCGCCGTTGCCGCCCTGCTCGGCGATCTCGTCGACGCTCAGGCGGGTGAGCTGCCCGAGGCGGCCCTGCTCGAAGCCGGTCCGCACCATGCGATCGAAAGCTTCGGATACTTCACCGTGCCGGGGCACGTTGAGCCAGTGCGACAGACCGCCGGTGGCCAGCACCGCGACGCGTTCGTCGGGCGGCCGGTGCCGGTCGATCGTCTCGCGCAGCACGCCGCCCAGCGCATGACAGCGGGCGGCGCTGGGCGCAGGGTGCATGTTGATGTTGACCAGCAGCGGCACGATCGGCACCCGGTCCGCCGGGTCGATCAGCATCATCGGCAGCGCCACGCCATGGTCGGGACGCAGCTCCTCGGCCTTCGCCAGGTCGAAGCCGCGCGTCGCGGCGTGCACGACGAACGCCTCGGCGAATGCGCGATGACCGGGCCGCGGCGTGGTCGGGATGTTCATGTCGCCGAACGGCCGGTAGGCATCGGCCACGCCGACCACGAAGGGCGGCTGCAGGCTCAGGTTGACGTTGAACATGTGATCGGAGCTGATCACCACGATGAGGTCGGGCCTTGCCGCCAGCAGGCGCCGGCCGATGTCGCGGATGCCGTCGACGATCCGGCGGGCGCGCGCCTCCACGCCCTGCGGCGACATCAGGATATGCGAGCAGGCACCGACGGATACGAGTCTGCCCACGGTCAGCTCTCCTTGCGCCGGTAGGCGTCGACCGAGATCAGCTCGGCCACCTGCGGCTGGCTGGCCAGCAGGTAGTGCATCTGCAGGATGGGATGCGCGCCGATCGCCGCCAGCGCGGCCGGCGACCCTTCGTCCAGACCGGCGCGCGCCGCTTCGTCCAGGCCATAGTCGTCGTAGACCTCGTGGCGTCGTGTGCGGAAACGCTCGAGCAGGCCGGGGACGCGGAACAGTTCCTGCAGCAGGCGGTTCACGGCGTACGGAGTCATCGCGGTCCTCGCCGGTCAAAGATGTTCGGGCATCTGGATGCCGCGGTTGTGCTGGCTCGCCAGCCGCCGCCACTTCACGATCGGCACGTCGGTCTCGAACAGCATCTCCTCGACCCAGCCACGGTCGCGATCGCCATAGAACTCCTCGGTGGCCTCGCGCGCCCAGACGTCGTCGTCGTTGAACCCGTCGAGCGCCAGCGCGATCCACTTGTCCTCGACCTCCTGGCGGAACGCGGCCGCCTCGGCCTCGCTGTCGGTCATCCGGCCCAGCGTCTGCAGATAGATGTGGCTGTCGGCATCCACCGGCACGTACCACTCGAACTGGTTCATGCCTTCCTGCGGCCAGGGATCGACCTTCAGCACGCCCGGCAGCCAGATCGAGATGTTGTCGGCCACCCGCTTCTCGCCGAAGTGGCCTTCGAGCACCGTCTCACCCTGCACCGTCCCCTCGAACACCGGGATCGCGGTCTCGCCCAGCAGGTCGTACAGGCCCACCGGCCCCGGCTGCCCGATCGAGTCGCGGGTGCTGTTCGCCGGATCGGTCGGCGCGAAGCCGAGCGGCAGCGCGATGTCGTTGCCTCGCACCAGCCTTGACTGCTTGTGAATGAAGATGTGGCCGGCGTCGAACCCGTTCTCCACGCCCAGCCGCCAGTTGCTGCGGACCAGCCGGCGCTTGCCGTGGATCGCGCGGCCTTCGTCGAGGAAGCCGGGCGGCACATCGGCCGACAGGTCGGCCGGCTCGGCGTCGCCGACGAACACGAACACCAGCCCTTTGGCCTCGCGCACCGGATAGCTGCGCAACCGATGCTTGCCGATCAGCGCGCTCGACGGATTGGTGATGATGTCGACCAGCCGGCCGTCGCGCCAGTCGTAGGTCCAGCCGTGGTACCAGCAGGTCAGCGTGCCCTTGCGGTAGCTCTCGGGCCGGCGGTCGAAGCGCACGCCGCGGTGCAGGCAGCGGTTGCGGATCGCGTGGACCACGCCGTCGATCCGGTTCAGCAGGATGTGCTCGCCCAGCAGCGTGACCGCCACCGGCCGCCCTTCGGTCAGTTCGCCCGAGAAGACGGCCGGATACCAGTGGTTGCGGAATCCGAGCTTGGCCTGCAGGTAGGGTCGCCAGCCCACGACGCGCTCCAGCACGTGAGGGTCGACGAGGGGGCTGATCATCGCGGTGTCTCCGCCGGCTTGATATAGTCGTCACCATCGTGCGCCGCGCGGGCGCCCCCGTCGTGGGAATCCGCGCAACGCGCTGTGGCGGCCAGCGCAACGAGCTGGGGAGGGTCCTCCCTGGATGCACGGCGGAGGTCTGCGATGAACTGGTGCAGCGACGTGATTCCGGTCCGGGAGCAGTTCTCCGCCTGGCGCGAGGCCTGCTGCCAGCACGTCTATGCGATCACCCCGGAGCGCGAGGAGCACGGCCGGTTCCGTGGCGTGCTGACCGCGCAGCGTCTGGGCGGGCTGGACGTGATCGATCTGCGCTGCGAGGGGCACCGCGTGGCGCGGCGGGCCGAGGACATCCGGCACGCCGTCAGCGATACCTACTACGTCTACTGCCAGGTGGGCGAGGCCGCCTGGTTCGAGCAGCGGGGCCGGCACGTGCTGGCGCTGCGCGGCGACATCGTGATCGCCGATCCCAACGTGCCGTTCACCACCGGCTCATCGGGCGATTTCGAGTTCCGCATCTGGCGAGTGCCGCGCCGCCAGCTCGATGCCTGGCTCGCGCAGCCGCAGCATCTGCCGATGGTGCACCTGCCTTCCGATTCCGCCGAGTGCACGCTGGTCGGTCGTTGCCTGGATGCGCTGGCGGCGCAGGGCGCGCGCATCGATCCGCGGCTGGTGGAGCCGGTATCCGAAAATCTCATGCGGCTGGTGGCCATGACGGTGGGCATCGCCCCCGAGCTTCGCGACGCCGGCCGCGAGGCGGTCCGCGCCGCCGACCTGCAGCGGGTGCTGCACCACGTCGAGCGCCATTTCGTCGATCCGGACCTGTCGCCGGTGCGTGCGGCCGACGCGCTGGGAATGTCGGTGCGCAAGCTGCACATGCTGTTCGCGGGCGAAGGGCACAGCTTCAGCGAGTGGCTGACCCTCCGCCGGCTGGATGAGGCGCGCCGACTGCTCGACCTTCCGCCTGGCGGCGCGCGCTCGATCGCCGACGTCGCGCTGGCGGTCGGCTTCAACGACCTGTCGACGTTCCACCGCGCGTTTCGCCAGCGCTTCGGGTCGACGCCGGGCGAAGCGCGCGAGGCGGCTCGCGTGGCGCGCGCTGCCGGGCGCCCGGCGGGCGCTTAGTGTGAACAGGCCCTAGTACACGAACATCGCCCGCCCGATCAGCGCCACTATCATCACCATCAGGAAATACCGCAGCAGCTCGCGAAACCGCGTCTCGGAGAACCGGCTGGCCATTCGGTTGCCGACATGGAATGCGGCGCCGCTGGCCAGCGTGCCCAATACCAGCGCAGCCGGGCTGACCGGCGGCAAGTCCGTCATGTACATCACGCTCAACTGGATCGTCTTCCCCAGCGCGAAGCAGAGATTGAGCGCGATCAGTTGCTCCAGGCGCTGCAGGCGGGCCAGCGCCGCATAGATCAGCACGAACGGCGCCCCGACGTTCAGCGCGGCCTCGGTGATTCCGGCCAGCCCGCCGAGCAGAGCCCCTGTGCGTTCCATGGAGGACATCGCCGGCGTCCGCAGCCGCGCCAGCAGCCAGGGCGCCAGCACGCTGACGGCCAGCAGCGATGCCAGCAGCAGCAGCGCCGCCCGCTCGGGCAAGCCGATCTGCAGCGTCACGCCCAGCAGCGAGCCCGCGCCGATGGCCGGCAGCAGGCTTGCCGGCATGCGGTAGCCGCGCAGCAGGCGGCGATTGGCCAGCAGCCACGACGACGCCATGATCAGCAACGGCACCGCGGCCAGCAGCACCGCCAGACGGTAGTCGAGGAACAGCGCCAGCAGCGGCGTCGCGATCATCGCGAAGCCGATGCCGAACACGCCGTGGGCGAACCCCGCGGCCGCCAGCACGGCCACGCTGGCCAACAATGCCCATGTCGACATCTGGTGCTAAGTCATGATGTTCGCGCGCACGCGCCGGGCCGCCTCGTTCAGCCGCGTCACGGCCGCCGGCATGTCCACCGCGAGCACCCGCCCGTTCTCGACGATCGTCCTGCCGCCGACGATCACGCGGTCGACGTCGTCTCCCGTGGCGGCGAGCACCAGGAACTTGAACGGATCGTAGCTCGGCGCCGCCTTGAAGGTATCGGCACGCACCAGCGCTGCGCTCGCGCGTGGAGGCCGATCAGTCCTCGAACCCGCGGAACACCGCCGCCTCGGCCACCGGCTTGCGCTGCGACACCACCGCATTGGCCGGAAAGCTTTCGTCCGGCCAGCCCATCGCCACGCAGGTCTGGATGACCTGATCGTCCGGAATGCCGGCTTCGGCGCGGACGACCGGCGACTGCATGATGCCCTGGCTGTTGATCACGCAGCCCAGCCCGCGCGACCAGGCGGCGTTGACCAGGCAGTTCACCACGCCGCCGCAATCGAAGGGCGCGATGTCGCTGCCGTGCACCGAGCGGTCGTAGGTGACGACGATCGACACCGGCGCATCGAACTGGCGAAAGCCGCGCAGCACCCAGTCCTGGCGGGCTTCCTTGTCGTCGCGCGCGATGCCCATCGCGGCGAACAACTGCTTGGCGATGCCGATCTGGCGCTCGCGATGCACGCCGCTGTAGCCGGGGCCCATCCGGAACTCACGTGAATCCGGCACGCCCGCAAGATTGCGTTCGACGTTGCCCTTGCGGATGCGGTCGAGCACGTCGCCGCTGACGACGTAGAAGTTCCATGGCTGGGTGTTCAGCGACGTGGGCGCCCGCATCGCGAGCTCCAGGATCTCCATGATCAGCGCCTTCGGCACCGGCTTCCTCTGATAGCCGCGGATGCTCCGGCGGCCGCGCACGACGTCATCGAACTTCATCGGGTCCTCGCTCCTTCGATGGGCCAATGATGTCACGCCTCAACGGCGAAGGCTCATCTGGATGTTCGCCGCGCACACCGCGAGGCGCTTCTCGACTTCTTCCTTTCGACTCTCGACCATCCGGCTGCGGATGCTGGCCACGAAAACCGCACCGACCGGATTGGCTGCGCGGTCGCAGATGACCTTGCCGATGGCCGTGACGTCCGCCGCGGCGCTTCCTTCGTCGATCGCGAAGCCTTGCTCCAGGGTTTCGTCGATCCTTGCGCGGAGAGCCCGGGAGGTCAGCCTGTAGCGTTTCAGTTGCGGCGAGATCGTCTGAATCACTATCGCCTGATCGCTTTCGGAAAGGGCGGCAAGGATCGCAAGGCCGCCGGCGCCGATGCCCAGCGGATGCCGGTCGCCGACTCCCTGCGTCATGGTCTGAATTGCGAAGTTGCCCGCGATGCGCGCCAGACACACCGATTCGTAGCCGCTCCTGCCCACCAGAAAGGCCATGTCGCCGGTGGCCTTGGCAAGTGCCTGCAGACCGGGCTGCGCGACTTCCCGCAGGTTAGATGAGGGGAGCGCCGCCAATCCGAACTCGTACAGCAGCGGCCCGAGCCGATAGCCGCGCTGACCTGCGTCGCGAACCAGCATGCGTTCGGCCACCAGCCGTTGCAACAGGCGATGAGCGGTCGACTTGTCCAGCGAGGCCATCTCGGCGAGGTCGACCAGCCTGAGGTTCTTGGTCTTGCTCGATGCGATCAGCCGGAGCATCTGCACCGAGCGGGCAACGGTCTGAGCGGGTGGGCTGGTCATCGTCTCATTATATGAGAAGAATTCCTCCCTCGGAGCCGGCTGACCCTTCCCCAAGAGCTTTACTTTCTCATCGGACGAATCGATGGAGGCGAGCGCACCATCAATTCTCATTAGTTGATAAGAAAATCGAAATTTCTCGACATCGAAAATCGAACGCTTCTACCATCGCTTCGTCTTCAGCGTAAAGGACGCGGATGAACGGAAGCCGAAACGGAGCAGGCGTGCGGGGCAGGCTTCCGTACAGCCCGATCCATCGCCGGCCGGCATTGCGCCTTCCCGACGGTGCGCGGGTCGCGGTATGGACCATCGTCAACGTCGAGGAATGGAATCCGCGCGCGGCGATGCCGCGCACGATCCTCCCTCCTCCGATGGGGCATCCGCGCCTGCCGGACGTCCCGAACTGGGCCTGGCACGAGTACGGCATGCGCGTGGGGTTCTGGAGGTTCCTGGATGCACTGGGAAGCCGTGGCCTCAAGGCCACCTTTGCGGTGAACGGCGCCGCCTGTGAAACGTATCGTGAGGCCTGCGTGGCTGCGCGCGATGCGGGCTGGGAGTTCATCGGTCACGGTTTCGTGCAGAAGCCGATGCACGAGGTCGAGGACGAAGCAGCGGCGATCGCGGACACGATTCGCGCCATCGAAGGCGTCGTCGGCGCGCGCCCGCGAGGCTGGGAAAGCCCGGGCATCGCCGAGACGGATCGCACGCTGGACCTGCTCGCCGATGCCGGCATCGAGTACGTCGCGGACTGGGTGCTCGATGAGCAGCCGGTTCTGCTCAGGACACACGGCGGCTCGATCGTTTCGATGCCTTACACGGTGGAGATCAACGACGTCGTCATCAGCGCGGTCCAGCAGCTCCGGTCCGACGAGATCCTGCTCCGGGGCAGGGATCAGTTCGATCGGCTGTATCTCGACGGCGCCCGGGGTGCGCGGGTGATGGCGATATCGATCCATCCGTATCTGACCGGCGTGCCCCACCGGATCAAGTATCTGGAAGCGCTGTACGACTACCTGCTCGCCCACGAGGGTGTCGTGATGTGGACCGGATCGCAGATCCTGGACTGGTATCGATCGCAACCGGCGATGGCCGAACGCTGACCCGGCCTGAAGAGGAGTGTCCGATGTTCGAAAGACGACGACTGATGCTCTCGGTGCTGCTCGCCCCGTTGTCCGGCGGACCCGCGTGGGCGGCCGAACCCTTTCCTTCCCGTCCGATCCGGATCGTCTATCCGGGGCCGCCCGGCGTGGGTCTGGAATCGGTGATCCGCCGCATCGGCGACGAGCTGAGAAAGCAGCTCGGCCAGCCGGTGATCATCGACAACAAGCCCGGGGCGAATACGCAGATCGGCATCACGGCCGTCGCGAAATCCGCCCCGGACGGCTACACGCTCGGCGTGGGCGTCGTCACCAACATCGCACTCGCCCAGCACACCTACAAGTCGCTTCCGTATGATCCGCTGAAGGATCTGACGGCTGTTGCGCTGCTGGCCCGCAATTACATGGCGCTGGTTTCCCGTCCCGATGCGCCCTACGACACCGTGTCGTCACTGGTGCGCGCGGCCAGGGCTTCACCCGCCGGCGTGTCGGTGGGTGCCACCAGCCTCGGCGGTCTGCCGCACATGGCTTTCGAGCAGCTCGGCCGGATGACCGGAATCCCGTTCACGATGATCTCGTACACGGGAAACAATCAGATCGTGCAGGATCTCGTCGGCGGACGGCTCGATCTGGCGATGATCGACTACTCCAGCGCCGGCCCGCTGATCGACACCGGCAAGCTCCGTCTGCTCGGCATCACGAGCCCCGAGCGCGATCCGCGCTTTCCGAAGCTGCCGACGATCGCCGAAACGGTCCCCGGCTTCGATTCGATGGGCTGGATCGGCATCATGGCCCCGGCGGGGACTCCGCCCGACGTCGTCGAGCTGCTGAATGCGAGATTCAATCATGCTCTGGCGCAGCCCGAAGTGCTGGAGTCCATGGCGGCATTCGGATTGATTCCGGCGCCAGGCAGTCCCCGCGAATTCGCTGAGCACATCGGCCGCGAGTACCACAAGTTCGGCAAGCTCGCGAGGGATATCGGCTTCAAACCGCAATAGTGCGCGTTGGACGCACGACCCAAGAGGTACGCCCATGCAGACACCCTCGGAACCAGGCGGTGCACCGCGCTATGAACCATTCGGATGGCATCACTGGCCGTCGGACCCCTGGATGTCCTACCAGCACCGGCGAGGTCTGGGCGAGACCCAGGAAGGCGGCGGCGCGGTCAGCGAAGTATTCCTGGCGGCCAGCAGGATAACGCCGAACGACTACGAGAGCTGGTACCGTGAATGGCACCACATTGCCGATCGCAACGACCTGAGGGGAGATGCCGAACGGGACAAGGGGCATCTGCGCACCGCGATGAACTGCTGGCTGCGCGCCGCGAACTACTTTCGCGAGGCCGAGTTCTGGCTTGCTGCCGACGATCCGCGCCGCCTGCCGGCCTTCACGCGCTGCGAGCGCGCCTCGCACAAGTTCCTGGCGGGACTGTCGCCCCGCGGCGAGGTCGTCGAGATCCCCTACGAGAATGGCAAATCGCTGCCGGCCTATTTCATCAGATCGGCAGCGGGCGGCGCGCGTCAGCCCGTGCTAATTTCGATAGGAGGGCTCGATTCGTTCAAGGACGAGCTGTGGTTCATGACCGGGCGCGGGGCGCTGCAGCGCGGCCTGTCGGTGCTGCTGGTGGACGGACCCGGCCAGGGAGGCTCGCTGCGGCGCCACGGTCTGGTGACGCGGTACGACTACGAGGTGCCGATCGGTCGATGCATCGACTGGCTGCAGGCGCGAACGGACGTGGATGTCTCCCGCATCGCGCTGAGCGGATCGAGTCTCGGCGGCCACTATGCCGCGCGTGCGGCCTCGATGGAACCGCGTCTTGCCGCCTGCATCTCGCATGGCGCGATATGGGGACTGGCCGACCGTCTCGCGCAGTACGGCGAGAGCGGCGGACTCAGCGGACATTTCAAGTGGGTGTTCGGCGCGAAGAGCATGGCCGAAGTGGTCGAGCGGGCCCGTCTCTTCACGCTGGAAGGCGTTCTGGAACGGATGAAGTGCCCGTTTCTCGTCATTCACGGGGGGCACGACGTGCTCGGCGTGGCCGCGGCGCAGAAAGTCTACGACTATGCATTGGCCCACGGCGTCGACGCGACGTTGCGAATGACGCAGGCCGAGGAAACCGGTGCCGAGCATTGCCAGCACGACAACCCGACGCTGGGCCAGGAGCTGATGCTCGATTGGCTCTGCGATGTGTTCGGGATCGATCAGACGGGGCTGCGATTCCTTCCGTAGAGGCGCAGGGTGCGCGAGGCACGCCTCCTGCTTGGACGAGCCCATCGCACCCTTCCGGAGATGGAGCCATGGCCAACTGCAAAGTCTGCGGCAACGACTACGCAAGGTCGTTCACCGTGCGGATGAGCGACGGGACCGAAGAGACCTTCGATTCCTTCGAATGCGCGATCCACCTGCTCGCTCCCGCCTGCAGTCACTGTGGCTGCAGGATCGTCGGCCACGGCATCGAGGCCGGCGGCACGCAGTACTGCTGTGCGCATTGCGCGCGCCATGCGGGGGTGAAGGGGGTCGCCGATCACGCTCCCGGTCCGGGGTGACCGTCCGAAGGGCTTCGGCTCACCCCATGTAGATGCCGCCGTTGACGTTCAGCGTCTGGCCGGTCAGGTAGCTCGCACCGTCGCTGGCGAGGAAGCAGGCGACGGCTGCGGCCTCGTCGACGTGGCCGAAGCGACCGAGCGGCGTCATCGCCGTCAGGCGCTGGCGCAGCTCGGCCGGCCAGCCGGCGACCATGTCGGTATCGATGTCGGCCGGCGCCAGGCAGTTGACCCGGACGCCGAACGGCGCGAAGTGCCGCGCCATCGACCGCGTCAGGCCGATCAGTCCGGCCTTGGAGGCGACATAGGCCGGCCCGGTCGCGGCGCCGCCGATCTGGCCGGCCACCGATGACACGTTGACGATCGCGCCGCCCTGGCCGCCTTCCTTCATCGCCAGCGCGGCGGCGCGGCCGCAGAAGTACGCCGCGCGCAGGTTGATCGCCTGGACCCGGTCCCAGGCGGCGACGTCGGTCGCCCATGGATCCGATGGCCCGGCGATGCCGGCATTGTTGAACAGCACGTCGAGGCGGCCGAAGCGCGTCAGCGCGTCGTCGACGACGCGCGCAGGCGCATCCGGGTCGGCAAGGTCGTCGATCCGGCCGGACCAGGTGCCCGGCGCGCTGCGGCTGCGCGTGGCTGCCGCATCCAGATGCGGTGCGGCGGCCGCGAGCGATGCCGGATCCACTCCGGTAACCGCCACCCGTGCTCCGGCGTCGAGCAGCGCGGTTGCGATCGCGAGTCCTATCCCGCGCGTACCTCCGGTGACCAGAGCGACCTTTCCGTCGAGTGAGGGGGTCGACATGGCGCCGGCT
>DAISWF010000006.1:10550-56292 GCA_036826495.1 Burkholderiaceae bacterium | reverse complement strand
CGCGGCCAGCCGTTGACGATGCTGATGATGGCCGGGTCCGGCACCCGCTTGATGCGGGAAACCACGTTCTTGCCGGCGACCCGCTCCAGCGCTGCGATCTGCTCGCCGACGGTTGCGGACAGGCCCGGCATCGACAGGTTGCGCCGCGCGCCCACCGTGCCGAGGTCCATGGTGCCGGCATGCAGGAGGAATCCGACCGCCGATTTCGGCGTGGCGTGCCAATGGCGGACGTCCTCCGAGACCGGCATCACGGCCTCCTGCCCCGCCAAGGGCTCAGTTTCTGCGTGCCGTAGCTGGTCAGCGGCGTGTGGAAGAACTCGTCGCCGATCTTTTCCGGGAATGGGGCGCCGAACACGGCGATCGAGGAGGTGAAGACGAGGCGCGGCTTGTAGCCGCCGCCGGCGTGGCGGATCGCCTCGATCAGGTAACGCGTGCCGTCGAGATTGATGCGATAGCCCTTATCGAACTCGGCCTCCGCCTCGCCCGAGACGATGGCGGCGAGATGAAAGATGACTTCCGGGCGGTCGGCGAGCAGCCCGGGCGCGGCGCCCGCATCGGCAAAATCGGAGGCGACCACTTTCACCGGCATCGGCGCGTTCGCCGGCTTCTCCGGTGCGACGACGTCCTGCAAGGTCAGGCCCGTGATTTCGCGGTTGCCGAGGCGGCCGTCCTTCAGCAGGCGCTCGGCAAGCTTGCGGCCGACCATGCCGGCCGCACCGAGGATCAGTACGTGCAAGACCCTACTCCTTCTTGTTCTCAAGACCCGACGCAACCGGCCCGGTCGCAACGCGCGCGGCAATCAGATGGCCATCTCGGTCGCAGCGTCGAAGAACCGGAGACCCGCCGGATTGATGGCGAGGCGAATCTTCTGCTGCGGCTTCACCCTGACGGTCGGCTCGACGCTGGCGACCATCGCGCTGCCGCCAGCCTTCAAGTCGAGGATGATCTCGGAGCCGAGCTGCTCGGCGACCTCCACCACCGCGTCGAACGAAAGGTCTTCCGGGTCGGCGCCGTTGGCCATGCGCAGGTCTTCCGGCCGGATGCCGAGCGTCGCGCGCTTGCCCTTGTGCGGGCCCATGCGCGCGGCGATCTGCTCCGGCACACGGATCTTCATCGTCGGGTTGACGGCGTAGACCGCGCCCCCCGCTTCCTCGATCGTGGTATCGGCGAAATTCATCGCCGGCGAGCCGATGAAGCCGGCCACGTACTTGTTGGCCGGATTGTTGTAGAGCTCGAGCGGCTCGCCGACCTGCTGGATCAGGCCGTCCTTCATCACGACGACGCGGTCGCCCAGCGTCATCGCCTCGACCTGGTCGTGGGTGACGTAGATCGAGGTCGTGGCAAGGCGCTGGTGCAGCTTCTTGATCTCGACGCGCATCTGGACCCGCAGCTTGGCGTCGAGGTTGGACAGCGGCTCGTCGAACAGGAACACCTGGGGCTTGCGCACGATCGCGCGGCCCATCGCGACCCGCTGGCGCTGGCCGCCCGAAAGCTGGCGGGGATAGCGGTCCAGATACGGGGTCAGGCTCAGGATGCCGGCCGCCTCGTTGACCCGCCGGTCGATCTCGTCCTTGGGCCGCTTGGCCAGCATCAGCGAGAACGCCATGTTCTCGCGCACCTTCATGTGCGGATACAGCGCGTAGTTCTGGAACACCATCGCGATGTCCCGCTCCTTGGGCTGCACGTCATTGACGACCCGCTCGCCGATGCGGATGGTGCCGGCGGTGATCTCCTCCAGCCCGGCGATCATCCGCAGCAACGTGGACTTGCCGCAGCCGGACGGCCCGACCAGCACGCAGAATTCCCCATCCGAGATCGAAACGTCGACGCCGTGGATCACACGGGTGCTGCCGAAGGCTTTCTGAGCCTGCTCGATGCTCACTGAAGCCAAAAATGTCTCCTCCACCGAGAGCTGGAGCCGGTGTCGGATTCTTGTCCCAAAGCCGCGGCCGGGGCAAGTCCGGGTAAACCTGATGATGCCGCAATTCCGGAATCCGCGTGCAGGCAAGGGTGCCCGCATGCCGCGCGGCGGCGACGGGACTCGCGGCCGCCGTGGGCCGGGCGTGGGCCGGCTGCCCACGTCAGCCGGCCGGCGCCGCTGCGTGGCCAGCGGGTCTCTACGCCTTGCGCGTCTTCTCGACCACCGCCTCGACCTTCGACACCATCGCCGGATTCAACTGTCCCTTCCAGCGCGCGTAGACGCGCCGCGTGGCGACCTGCCATTCGGCCTGCTCGGCGGGCGTCGGGACGTGCACCTGCACGCCGAGCGCCGACACCTTCTGCACGTCCTCGGCGAAGTACTGCCGCACCAGCTTGATCTGTTCGCGCGCGGCATCCTGCGCCGCGTCACGGACGATCTTCTGGTCCTGCGCCGACCAGCTCGTCCAGATCGGATTGGCGATCGCGAACAGCAGGATGTCGTTCGAGTAGTTCCACTTGGTCACGTACTTCTGGCCCAGCGTGTGGATCTTCGCGGCCAGGAACACCTCGAGCGGATTCTCCTGCCCGTCGATGGCGCCCGAGGCGAGCGCCGGCTGCGCGTCGGCCCAGCTCATGAACGTCGGGTTGGCGCCCAAACCGTTCATGATGTCGCCGAACATCGGCGAACCCACCACACGGATCTTCAGTCCCGTCAGATCCGCCGGCTTGACGATCGGCCGCTTGGAGTTGGAGATCTGCCGGAAGCCGGTCTCGCCGACCGCCAGCGGTTCGGCTCCCGAACGGCGCACCAGGTCGAAGTAGTCCTTGGTCATCACCTCGGAGCCGATCACCGCGTCGTACGCCTTGTGATCGGGGAACAGGAACGGCAGCGTGAACACCGCGAAGTCGCGCACGGTGCTGGTCCAGTTGACCGGCGCGCCGCACAGCACGTCGATGATGCCCTGGCGCATCGCCGAGAACTCGCGGTCCTGCTGGCCCTGCACCAGGCTCGCGCCCGGGTACTGCTTGATGTTGATCCGCCCGTTCGTGCGCTCGCGCACCAGGTTCGCGAAGATCTCGCCGCCCTTGCCCCAGGCGAATGCCGGCGGCACGACGGTGGACATCTTGTACTCGGCCCGATAGGCGCTCTGTGCGCGCAGCACCATCGGCGCTCCCGCGATGACGCCGGCGGCGCCGGCCTTCAGCAATTGACGACGTTCCATCTCTGTCTCCCTTCGGCCAAGCAGGCCCGTTGCTTCCTAATAGCCCAGTCTTCGAGGCAGCCACAACGCCAGTTCCGGAATGTAGATCACCAGGCCGATGACCACCAGGAAACTGACGATGAACCAGGTGACCCAGCGCACCGTGTGCTCCATCGGCACGCCGGCCATCCGGCAGGCGACCATCAGGTTCACCGCCAGCGGCGGCGTGAACTGCCCGACCGCGACCTTCAACGTCAGCAGCACGCCGAACCACACCAGGTCCCACTTGAATGCCACCGCGACCGGATACAGCAGCGGCACGAAGATCAGGAACACCGATACGCCGTCGAGGAACATGCCGACCGTCAGCAGCACGATCATCACCAGGATCAAGGTGCCGGTGCTGCCCAGATGCGATTCGACGGCCCATTTCGCCAGCGGGTCGGCGAAGCCCAGCGTGTTGACCGCATAGGCGAAGATGCTGGCCAGCCCGAGGATCAGCATGATCACCGCCGAGATCTCGGCGGCCTCGCGAAAGATCGGGAACAGATCGGGCAGCCTGATCGTCCGGTGCACGACCATGCCGAGGAACAGCCCATAGACCGCCGCGACCACCGCCGCTTCGGTCGGCGTGAACGCGCCGATGCGCATGCCGCCCAGGATCAGCACCGGCGCGGCCAGCCCCCAGGACGCCTCGCGCAGCGATTTCCAGAACGGCGGCCGGGGCAGCGCCTGCTCGCCGGCGCCGAAGCCGTGCTTGCGCGACAGCCAGATCGCCGGCAGGATCAGCGCGATGCCGGCCAGCAGGCCCGGCACCAGGCCGGCGGCGAACATCGCCGGCACCGACGCGCCGGGCACCATCACGCTGTAGACGACGAACGCGATCGACGGCGGGATCAGGATGTCGGTGGCCGCGGCCGAGCCGACCACGGTGGCCGAGAAGCCCGCCGGATAGCCGGCACGCGCCATCGCCGCGATCATCACGCCGCCGACCGCCGCGGCGTTGGCCGGCCCGGAGCCGGAGATGCCGCCCAGCACCATCGCCACCAGGATCGCCACCACCGGCAGCATGCCGGGCCCGCGGCCGACCACCGCGATGCCGAAGTCCACCATCCGGCGGGCGACGCCGGAGCGGTCGAACACCGAGCCGACCAGCACGAACATCGGCAGCGCCAGCAGCGGATACTTGGCGATGCCGGCCTGGAAGTTCTGCGGCGCCGCCATCAGCCCGAACAGCGGCGCCTGCGGATTGGCCAGCGCGATCGCCAGCGAGCCGCCGATGCCCAGCGAGACGCCGATCGGCAAGCCGGCCAGCATCAGCAGCAGGAACGAACCGAACAGCAGCGAAACGATCAT
Source organism: Burkholderiaceae bacterium (assembly GCA_036826495.1). Classification (GTDB taxonomy): domain Bacteria; phylum Pseudomonadota; class Gammaproteobacteria; order Burkholderiales; family Burkholderiaceae_E; genus DAISWF01. The sequence continues at coordinate 51,814 of DAISWF010000006.1, read as the reverse complement.
CGCCGATCAGACCGTTGGCGTGGGCGTGGGCGAGGACGGCTCGTCGGGCGGGGCGCGCCAGGCGTTGCGGGCCAGCACCGCGCAGCGCACCGTGATCGCCGCGAGTAGCGGCAGCGCCCAGACGCTGTACCACCAGCGTGGAATGCCCAGGCCCATCGAGGTCTCGCCCCAGCGCACCTCGTCCCACACCATCACGCCGTACAGGCCGGTGAACAGCAGGAAGAACGCGGTGCAGACCAGCGCGCTCAGCAGGCGCAGCCGGCGGCGCCGCGCGGGCGAGCCGCTGTCGTAGAAGTACTCGATCCGGATGTGACGGTCGCCCAGCGTGGTCGACGCGGCACCGGCGAGCGTCAGCACGATCATCAGGAATACCGAGATCTCCTCGGTCCAGGCGAACGATTCATCGGTCAGGTAACGGGTGATCACGTTCAGCAGCGTGATCACGACGAGCAGCGCCATCGCCGCCACCGCGATGCGCTCCTCCAGCGGCCGGGAACGAGGTGTGTCCATGCAGATAGGCCGCGGGCCGCGCGGCACTCGATGCGATGGGCGCGAAGTGTACGCCTGACGTCGGGGCCTCGCGAATCGGCAGGCGGCGTCGCTGGACTGCCGGCGTCGTGCCGGCGTCGTACCTGCGTTCGTGCGCGGGCGCCGGAGCCGGTAGACTGCGGATCGCGGGCCCGATCACGGCGGCGGGGTGCGGGTGGCAGGCAGGTACACCGGCACACAGGCGGCACGCATATGAGCGGCACGTTGTCGGCATGCCCCCGGTTCGCCGGATCGCAGAGAGGTGCATCGATGAAACAAGCTTATGTCAGGCGGGACGACCGCGGCGTGTATCTGTGCGATGCCAGCGCGCTCGACTGGCAGACCTCCGGCAAGGGCGGCATCATGCTGCGGCCGGTGCGGTTCGACGGCGAGCGCGGCGAATTCCTCGGTCTGGTCGGGTTCGAGCCGATGGTGCGCTCGGGCACGCACCAGCACCAGGACGTGGCCACCAGCTATTTCATCGACGGCTCCCTGACCGACTACCAGGGGCAGGGCGCCAAGGGCGAGGTCGGCATCAACCTGCGCGGCGCCACGCACGATGCGATCGCCTACTGCCGCACGCTGCTGGTCAGCCGGCTCGACGGGCCGGTCAGCTACCTGCCCGAGGAAGGGCCGGTGTTCGAGCTGCATGCCGGTGCCCGCGCCGAGCGGTTCGAGAATCCGGACCCCGATGCGCCGGCCGATCTGATGGTCCACCCCGACCAGGTCGCGGTGGCCGGCACCGGTGTCGCCGGCGTCGGCCGCCGGATGCTGTTCGACTATGCCGGCACCGGCGAACAGCGGCGGTTCGTGCAGCTCATGCTGCGGCCGGGCGCGGTGGTGCCGCGCCTGCGGGTATCGGCTCGCACGGAGTTCTGGGTGCAGGCCGGCATCGTCGACATCGACGGGCGGCTTGCGCACGGCAATCACTTCGGCATCCTGGAGCCCGGCACCGAGACCGGCCTGACTTCGCGTTTCGGCGCGCGGCTGCTGGTATGGGCCGACGGGCCATCGGTCTGGGTGGACCGGGAGGGTCCGGAGCTGTTCGGCTTCTGACGGTTGGGCTTTCGACGGTTCGGCTTTCGACCCTTCGGCTTCTTACGGCCGGTCCGGCCTGCAGGCACCTGCGGCGACTCGATACTGATTGACGGGGACACGACGATGGACTTCGATTTCTCCTCCGACCAGAAGCAGCTCAAGGAGCAGGTGCGCCGCTTCCTCGCCGACCGCTGCGACCGCAAGGCGGTGCGGGCGGTGCTCGACGGCCCGCAGTCCTACGACCGGGCGCTGTGGCAGAGCATGGCCGAGCTCGGGTACCTGGGCGCGACGATTCCGGAGGCCTATGGCGGGCTGGGCGCCGGCTATCCGGAAGCCTGCGTGATCGCCGAGGAGCTGGGCCGCGCGGTGGCGCCGGTTCCCTATTCATCGACGATCGCGCTGGCCGCCGAATGCCTGATGATGGCCGGTTCGGATGCGCAGAAGGAACGCTGGCTGCCGGGGCTGGCCCGCGGCGAGCTGATCGGCACCGCGGCGCTGGTCGAGCACACCGGCGGGCTGCTGCCGGGCGCGATCGCCACCACCGCGACCGCCGAGGGCGGTGGCGGCGGCGTCAGGCTGACCGGCAGCAAGACCGCGGTGGCCGATGGCGACATCGCCGATCTGGCGATCGTCGCCGCGGTGCCGGCCGATGGCGCGGCTGGCCGGGCGTCGTCGGCGGTCGGTGCGGCAGCCGCGCAGCGCCAGGCGCCGCTGTCGCTGTACCTGGTCGATCTGGCCGGCGAGGGCGTCACGCGCTCGCCGATCGCCACGATCGATCCGACCCGCAGCCATGCCCGGATCACGTTCGACGAGGCCGCCGCCGAGCCGCTGGGCGAGCCGGGCGCCGGCTGGTCGCTGCTGGAGCGGCTGTTCGACCGCGCGGCGGTGCTGATCGCATTCGAGCAGTTGGGCGGTGCCGACCGGGCGCTCGAGATGGCGCGCGACTATGCGCTGGAGCGCTTCGCGTTCGGCCGGCCGATCGGTTCGCTGCAGGCGATCAAGCACATGCTGGCCGACATGTACGTGTCGGCGACCCTGGCCCGCTCGAACTGCTACTACAGCGCCTGGGCGCTGGCCACCGGCTCGGCCGAGCTGCCGGTGGCGGCGGCCACCGCGCGGGTCAGCGCGACGCAGGCTTACCAGCACTGTTCGCGCAACAACATCCAGGTGCACGGCGGCATGGGCTTCACCTGGGAATTCGATTGCCACCTGTACTACCGGCGCTCGAATCTGCTGGCGGTCGCGCTGGGCGCGCCGTCGACCTGGGAGGACCGGCTGGTCGAACGGCTGCGCGAACGCCGCGAGGCTGCCTGAACATCCGCCTGATCGTATCCGCCTGATCGCATCGCAACGGGACCGATGATGAACTTCGACGACACTCCGAAGGAAGCCGAGTTCCGCGCCGCCGCGCGCGCGTGGATCGAGGCCAATGCGCCGCACGAACTGCACGCCGAGCTGGAAGCCGCCGGCTTCGGGCAGCCGGCGCTGCGCAGTGGCGACGTGCTGGCCGCCGCCAAGGCCTGGCAGCGGCGCAAGCACGGCGGCGGCTGGGCCTGCCTGCACTGGCCGGCCGAATACGGCGGCCGCGGCGCCACGCCGATCGAGCGGGTGATCTGGCAGCAGGAGGAGGGCGTGTTCGCCAAGCTGTCGTCGCCGTTCCTGATCGGCCAGGGCATGTGCGGCCCGACGCTGATGGCCTTCGCATCCGAGGAGCACAAGCGCCGCTATCTGCCGCCGCTGGCCAGCGGCGAGGAGGTCTGGTGCCAGCTCTTCTCCGAACCGGTGGCCGGCTCCGACCTGGCCGGCCTGCGCACCCGTGCCGAACGCGACGGCGATCACTGGCGCATCAACGGCCAGAAGATCTGGACCAGCGGCGCGCACTACTCCGACTTCGGCATCCTGCTGACCCGCACCGATCCGACGGTGGCCAAGCACGACGGCCTGACGATGTTCTTCATCGACATGAAGAGCCCGGGCATCGAGATTCGTCCGATCAAGCAGGTCAACGGTCAATCGGGCTTCAACGAGGTCTACTTCACCGACCTGCGGGTGCCCGACCATCAGCGGCTCGGCGCGGTCGGCAACGGCTGGAAGGTGTCGCTGACGACGCTGATGAACGAGCGGCTGTCGATCGGCGCCGGCATGCCCACCGGCTTTCCGGAGCTGCTCGACTTCTGCTGCACGTTCGACACCGGCCGCGGGCTGGCGATCGACGACCCGGCGGTCCGCTCGAAGCTGGCGACCTGGGCGGTGCGCTCGAGCGGACTGCGCTACACCGCTTACCGCAGCATTTCGGCGCTGTCGCGCGGCGAGACGCCTGGCCCGGAGAACTCCATCGGCAAGCTGGTGGCCGGCCAGACGCTGCAGGAGATCGCGATGTTCGCGCTGGACCTGCAGGGCCAGGCGGGCATCGCCACCGATCCGGCGCAGGTCGAGGCATCGGCCCGTTTCCAGGCGATGCTGCTGCGCTCGCCGGCGACCCGCATCGAGGGCGGCACCGACGAGATCCTGCGCAACATCATCGCCGAACGCGTGCTCGGCCTGCCGGCCGACCTGCGTGCCGATCGCGGCATCCCATACAATCAGATTCCGACCCGCCGATGAGCTCCTTCCCGATGAAAACTCCTCGAAACATCGCCGGTCCGGGCCTCGTGCCGCGCCGCCGGCTGCTTGCCGCGCTGGTGCTGCTGGGGCCGGCCGCGGGTGTCGTGCGCGCCGCCGCGCTCGATTCGATCACCAATGCCGATGCCAGCGGCGCGCTGCGCCAGGCGCTCGAAAAGGGCGCTGCCGCCGCCGTCTCGCAACTCGGCGTGCCGGGCGGCTTCTCGAACGATCCGAAGCTGCGCATTCCGCTGCCCGACGGTCTGCGCCAGGCCGAGAAGCTGATCCGGCTGGCCGGCAAGGGCGACGAGCTCGATGCGCTCGAGGCGTCGATGAACCGCGCCGCCGAGATGGCGGTGCCGCAGGCCCGGCAGATGCTGACCAATGCGATCCGCTCGATGAGCGTGCAGGACGCCAAGGGCATCCTGACCGGCGGCGAGGACTCGGTGACCCGGTTCTTCCGCGAGAAGACCTACACGGGGCTGACCGACAAGTTCCTGCCCGAGGTCACCAAGGCCGTCGGCAAGCTGGGCCTCGCGCAGCGCTACAACCGGCTGGCCGAGCAGGGCATGAAGTTCGGCCTGGTCAAGGAAGAGCAGGCCAGCGTCGAACGCTACGTGACCGGCAAGGCGCTGGACGGTCTCTACGCGGTGATCGCCGAGCAGGAGAAGGCGATCCGCGCCAACCCGGTCCAGGCCGGCGGCAAGCTGCTGCAGAAGGTGTTCGGCGCGATGCGCTGAAGCGGAAGGGATTGACAACCCGGAGGCGGTAGCCGATGATCATTATCATAAGACGTCATACGTATGACGCCATATCAAAGGAGGCGGACGTGACACAGGAAGGCCCGAGGGGGACAGCAGGCGCCGCCGGCGCCGAAGCAACCGGTCCGGCAGATCATTCTCGCGTGCCGTCGCGCAGTCGGCGAACAGCCTTCGCGCTGGCAGCGGCGTCGGCCGGCTCCGCCGCGGTGCTGGCCCCGCTGCGAGCGCAGGCGCAGGGCGGTCCGGAAATCCGCTGGCGCTGCGCGTCGTCGTATCCGAAGTCGCTGGATACGATCTTCGGCGCCGGCGAAACCTTCGCCCGCTACGTCGCCGCCGCCACCGACAACCGCTTCCGGATCACCGTGCATCCGGCCGGGGAGCTGGTGCCGCCGCTGCAGGTGCTGGACGCGGTGCAGAACGCCTCGGTCGACCTGGGCTTCACCGTCGGTCAGTTCAACTGGGGCAAGGAACCCACCTGGGCGCTCGCGACCGGGGGGCGGTTCGCGCTGAATGCGCGGCTGCAGAACGCCTGGATGTATCACGGTGGCGGCATCGAACTGTTCGAACCGTTCTTCGCGGCCAACCGCATCTATGCGCTGCCATGCGGCAACACCGGTGCGCAGATGGGCGGCTGGTTCCGCCGCGAGATCCGCTCGGTCGATGATCTGAAGGGTCTGAAGATGCGGGTCGCCGGGCTGGGCGGCGTCGTGATGGCCAGGCTCGGCGTGGTGCCGCAGCAGATCGCCGCCGGCGACATCTACACGTCGCTGGAACGCGGCACGATCGACGCCGCCGAATGGGTCGGCCCGTACGACGACGAGAAGCTCGGCTTCGTCAAGGTCGCGCCGCACTACTACTACCCGGGCTTCTGGGAAGGCGGCGCGATGCAGCACATCATGATCAACCTGGAGAAGTGGAACGCACTGCCCGACAGCTACAAGGGCGTGATCCGGGCGGCGGCGCAGGCCACCAACTGCGACATGCAGGCGCGCTACGATGCGCTGAACCCGCTCGCGCTGCGCAAGCTCGTCGGCAGCGGCGCCAAGCTGCATGCGTTCAGCCGCGAGATCATGCAGGCCGCGTTCGACGCCTCGGCCGCGATGTATGCCGAGTTCTCCGAGAAGAGTGCCACCTTCAAGAAGGTGTACGACGCGATGACCGCGTTCCGTCGCGAAGGCTATCTGTGGTTCCAGGTCGCCGAGGGAACCTACGATACATTCCTGATGCAGCAGCAGCGGGCGAACAGGCTCTGACGATGACGCAACCGGGGTCGCACGGGCGCGGGAATCGGGAGGAGGCGGGCGCCGCGCGGGCGGCACGCTCCGTTCATCCCGATTTCTTCGCCCGCACCATGAAGCCGATCGTCTTGAGATCCGTCAACGCCCGCCAGGACGTCGTGTCGCAGGTCGTCGAGCAGTTCAAGGAACTGCTAATCAACGGCAGCCTGCGGCCCGGCGACCGCATTCCGCCGGAGCCGGTGCTGTGCGAACAGTTGGGGGTCAGCCGTACCGCGGTCCGCGAGGCGATCAGGACGCTGTCGGCCGTCGGGCTGGTCGAGGTCCGGCGCGGCAACGGCACCTTCATCGCCACCGCGCCGCAGGAGGCGCCGCTGCAGCTTCTGGCGATGGCCTTCATGCTGACCACCACGTCGTCCGGCAGCCTCATCGAGCTGCGCCAGGTGTTCGAGAGCGCCTGCGGCGAACTGGTCATCCGCAACGCGCGGCCCGACGATTTCGAGCGGCTCGACGAACAGGTTCAACGGTTTCGCGAGGCGGTGCAGGCCGACGAGTCGCCGTCGGTGCTGCGCAGGCTCGACCTGGAGTTCCACGACCTGCTGTTCGATGCCACGCACAACCCGATGTTCGCGCGGCTCGGGAAGGCGGCGATGTCGGCGTTCGCGTCGACGATGCAGCATGCGCTGACCGCCGACGGCGGCTACGCGATCGCGCTGGCCGATCACCTGGAGATCCTCGATGCGCTGAAGCGTCGTTCCGCCGCCGATTACGCCCGCGTCGTGCAGCGCAGTCTCGCGACCTGGATGGGCCACCTGGGCGGCGAGCCGGCGCGACGGTGAGCGGCACGGCGATGTACACCGAACGTTTTCCCGACACGCTGTTCCTGCCCGATCGCGCGCGGCTGGCGATCAACTGCCTGAACGGCTGCCTGAACCCGGCCCATCGGCATCTGCCGTTCTGTCTGACCGACCTGACCGGGTCGCCGCCGCGGATGGCTCATACGCAGTTCGACTGGAGCGACCACACGTCGCGGGTGATCGACGCGCTGCTGCTGGCCGGCGCGATGACCGGCGATGCGGCGGCGTCGCGGAACCTGCCGGCGCTGGAGGCGCTGTTCGAGGAAGGCTTCGGCGACGACGGATTGCACTACACGCCGGAGAATCCGTGGAGCTTCCGTCACGCGAACATGCACTATCAGCGTTCGGTGATCAATGCGCTGATCTCGCTGGCGCTGACCGGGCAGCGCGACGGCGCCCGCGAACGGGGCCGTGCGCTGGTGCGCGCGCTCGACCGGGTGTCGATCCATCGCGACGGCTACGCCTATTTCCCGGCCGTCGAGCGCCTGCCCGACGGCTGGCCGCGCGGCGACTGGGAGATCCTCGGCTGGGGCGTGGACCCGGCCAACACCAACGGCCGGCTGATCTTCGGCCTCACACGGCTCGCCGAGCTGAACGACGATCCGGTGGCGCGCGCGCTGGCAGGTGCCTACGCGCGTCATGTGATGGATGCCAGCAGCGCCTATGCCGACGACGGCAGCTTCGCCACCGGCATGGAGTTCCGCGAGGGGCATTTCCACAGCCGCGCGGTGACGATGCTGGGCGTGATCCGCCATGGAGTCGGCCAGCACGATGCGCGGGCGGTGCAGTGGGGGCTCAAGGTGTTCGAACGGGCGCTGCGCTACGGCACCCGCTTCGGCTGGTTTCCCGAGCGATTGATCAAGTCGCGGGCGCACGGCTGCGAGACCTGCGCGATCGTCGACATGATGGAGTCGGCGATCTGGCTGGCGCGTGCCGGGCACGTGCAGCACTGGGAAACCGCCGAACGCTTTCTGCGCAACCAGTTGGTCGAAAGCCAGCTCACGCGGATCGACGGGCTGCCCGCAGGTACCGGAGCGGAGCAGGGAGGCGAATGGGAATCGACGCGCGACGTCGCCGCCCGCTCGCTCGGCGGCTTCGCCGGCTGGTCGCAGCCCAACGACTTCTTCTCCAAGGTCATGCATCGCTGGGACCTCTACACCTGCTGCAGCGCCCAGGGCGTGCGGGGACTCTTCAATGCCTGGACGCAGGCGCTGCAGGTGGAGCGTGGCGTGATGCGGGTGAACCTGCTGATCAACAACGCGAACCGGCAGGCTGTCGTCAGGAGCTGGCTGCCGCATCGCGGCCGTCTGGAGATCGAGCCGCGGATCGCGGCCGAGCTGCAGATCCGCATCCCTTCATGGGTCGACCGACATCGGCTCTCGGTGCGGGTCGGCGGCCAGCCGGTCGCCGGCCGCTTCGTCGATGCCGCCTTTCTCGGCATCGGAAAGGTCGAACCCGGCACGCTGGTCGAGGTCGAGTTTCCGGTCGTCGAATCGATCACCGACGAGACGGTGCTCGACACCACCTATCGGGTCGGCTGGCGCGCCGACACGGTCGTCGGCATCGATCCGGGCGGCAGCCGGATGCCGCTCTACGACCGCGCGGCGCTGCGCTCGGAGCAGGTCGGTCGGATCGAGCGCTCGGTGCCCGCCATCGATTTCGAACTGTGAGTTTGAGGGAGCATCGCATGCAGACTCTGGCCCTGTTGCACACCGGACCGGTGGTCATCAAGCCGATCAACGACATCGTCCGCTCGCTGATGCCGGACCTGCGCGTGGTCAATCTGATGGACGACAGCATCGTGCCGGAGATCTACCGGGAGGGCCGGATCACGGCGCCGGTGCACGAACGGTTGGGCGCGCTGGCCCGCTGCGCGCTGGCCGCGGGGGCCGAGGCGATCGTCGTGACCTGCTCGTCGATCTCGGAGATGACCGGGCCGATGGCCGAGTCGGTCGGGCTGCCGGTATTCAAGATCGACGAGGCGATGGCGATCGAGGCGGTGCGCCGCGGGCCGCGGATCGGGGTTGTCGCGACGCTGCCCACGACGCTCGCGCCCACCTGCCGGCTGATCGAGTCCAGGGCGGCCGAACTCGGCGCGACCATCACGCTGCACCGCGAGTTGTGCGACGACGCGTTCGACGAGCTGTCGCGCGGTCATCCGGAGCGGCACGATGCGCTGCTGCGGGCGGCGATCGATCGGCTGTCGGCCACCCAGGACGTGATCGTGCTGGCGCAGGCGTCGATGGCGCGGCTGCTCGAAGGGCGCGATCCGGACTTCGGCACGCCGGTGCTGACCAGTCCGCTGCTGGGGATCACTAGGGTGCGCGACCAGCTTCGCGAGCGCGGCCTGCTGGCGCGCTGAAGGACGGCGACGGAGGTGGGTGTGGACGATCGGATCCGTGCGCGCTACCTGATCGAGACCGCCTTCGGACTGGAGCAGGCCGCCGGGTCGATGGCCGGCGAGCAGTCGACCGGAACGTTCGTCGCGGTGCCCGGTGAAACGCCGCTGCTGCGCCAGCGCAACGGCGCGGTCGTCGAGGCGGTGCGCGAACTCGGCGAATGCGCCGGGCCGAGTCTGCCGGGCGCGCGCGTGCCCCGTGGCGAGCCGCCGGTCTGGCGGCGCGCGGAGGTGACGCTGTCCTGGCCGCTGCGCAACTGCGGGCCGTCGCTGCCCAATCTGATGACGATGGTCGCCGGCAACCTGTTCGAGCTCGGGCAGTTCTCCGGCCTGCGGCTGCTCGACATCGAGCTGCCGCCGGCGTTCGCGGCCGCCGGTCCGGGGCCGGCCTTCGGCATCGACGGCACGCGCGCGTCCACCGGCGTATACGGCCGGCCGCTGATCGGCACGATCATCAAGCCCAGCATCGGCCTGTCGGCCGGGGAGACGGCCGCGCACGTGCGGGCGCTGTGCGACGGAGGCATCGATTTCATCAAGGACGATGAGTTGCAGTCCGACGGCGTGGACTGCCCGTTCGAGGATCGGGTGAGCGCGGTGATGCGGGTGATCCGTGATCATGCGCAACGCGTGGGCCGCCAGGTGATGTATGCCTTCAACGTGACCGGCGATCTGGACCAGATGCGCCGCCGGCACGATTTCGTGCTTGCGCAGGGCGGCACCTGCATCATGGTGAGCCTGCTGAGCGTCGGGCTGGCAGGGCTGCTCGCGCTCAGGCGCGACGCGCAGCTCGTGATCCACGGCCATCGCAACGGCTGGGGCGCACTGACCCGCTGCCCCATACTCGGTTTCGACAACGTGGCCTGGCAGAAGTTCTGGCGGCTGGCCGGCGTCGATCATCTGCACGTGAACGGCCTGCGCAACAAGTTCTGCGAATCGGACGAATCGGTGATCGCCTCGGCGCGCGCCTGCCTGCAGCCGATGTTCGCGCCGCCCGCGCCCGATTGCCGGATCATGCCGGTGTTCTCGTCCGGGCAATGGGCCGGGCAGGTTCACGATACCCATGCAGCGCTGGGTTCGCAGGACCTGATCCACGCATGCGGCGGCGGCATCGCCGCGCATCCGGGCGGCATCGCGGCCGGCGTGCAGAGCCTGCACGAGGCCTGGGCAGCCGCACGCGAAGGCGAACCGCTGGTCGTGCGCGCGCAGCGGTCGCCGGCGCTCGCGCAGGCGTTGACCGCGTTCGGCGCGACCGAGGCGCGTCATTGAATCGCCGCCCCGACGCGGGACCGCACATCGTTCGGCCGCTCGCAGGTTTCTACGGCGACGACTTCACCGGCGCGTCCGACAATCTCGCGCAGTTCCGGCGGCACGGGTTGCGGGCGCGCCTCTTCCTCGATGCGGCGGCCATCGACGAGCAGTCGGTGCGTGACGCCGGGCTGGATGTCGTCGGGTTCGCCGGCATCGCGCGGTCGCTCGCGCCGCAGCCGATGGCCGATGAACTGCGGCCGGCCTTCGGACTGCTGGCCCGCCTGCGCCCGCGGCTGATCCAGTACAAGCTGTGTTCGACGTTCGATTCGTCGCCGACGGCCGGCAACTTCGCGGTGGCCTTGGGCGAGGCCGCGCGTCACTGGCCGGGCTGTGCGGTGCCGGTCCTCGCGGCGGTGCCGGAGTTCGGCCGGTACACGGCGTTCGGCCATCATTTCGCCCGCCAGGGCGACCAGGTCTACCGGCTGGACCGGCATCCGTCGATGTCGCGCCACGCCGTCACGCCGATGCACGAGGCCGAGCTGGCCCGGCACCTGGCGGCGCTGGGTGTGGAGCGCGTGGCCCTGCTGGACCTGGTCGCGCTGGCGGCCGGGTTGCCGGCGTGCGAGGCGCTGCTGGACCGGATCGGCGGCGATCCGGTGGTGTTCGATGCGCTGTCCCACGAAGACCTCCGGCGGGGCTGCGAGCTGATCTGGCGCAGGGCGATGCGCGGACCGGTGTTCGCTCTGGCCGCCCAGGGTTTCGCCCACGGCCTGGGCGAACACCTGGCGGCGCAGGGATACGCGACCTGTCCGCCGCCGGCTGCCGCGATCGCCGGAGTCGACCGCCTGCTGGTGCTGGCCGGCAGCGCCTCTCCGGCCACCGCCCTGCAGATCGCGCGTGCCGAAGCGGAAGGATTCGCATCGTTGCGCGTCGACCCGTCGAGCCTGGGCGGAGCGGATGATGGCGACAGAGCCGCGGCGATCCTTGCCGCGCCCGTGCGCGAGGCGCTGGCCGCCGGACGAAGCGTCGTGGTCTACACCGCGCGCGGGCCGGCCGATCCGTCGATCGCGGCGGCCCGCATCGCTACCGGCCGTGACCAGGCCGGGCTGGCGCGATCGATCGGGCACCTGTTCGCGCGGCTGATGGAACGCCTGCGTGCGGAGGGCGGCCTGCTGCGCCGCCTGGTGCTGGCCGGCGGCGACACCTCCAGTCATGCGCTGCGCGCGAGCGGGGCGCATGCGCTCGATGTGCTCGGCAGCGACCTGCGGCGCAACCTGCATCTGTTCCGGATCGTCGGCGGCCCGCCTGCGCTCGAAGGCCTGGAAGTGTTGCTGAAGGGCGGGCAGGTCGGCGACGACGCTTTCTTCGTGCAGGCGCTGCGCGGTTCCTGATCCGGGCACGCCGAACGGATCGGACGAGCGCGTGCTATCCGCCGGTGGATTCAGGCGACCGCGCGCGCCGGCTGTCGCGCGGCGGCCAGCGACAACGCGATCGCGCCGACCAAGCCGGCCGCGGCGACCCACGGCAGGGCGCCGAGCCCAACGGCGGTCAGCGTCGCTCCGCCCACCGTCGCGCCGATCGCCTGCCCGGCATACATGCCCGAGGTGTTCAGCGCGATCGATACCGACGCCAGCGCCGGCGCGGTGGCCACCAGCCGGGCCTGCTGCGCGGAGTTGCTGGAGAAGCAGCCCAGTCCCCAGCCGATGCAGGCCATCAGCAGCGTCGGCCACAGCAGCGCCGCCGACAGGCTGGCGGCGCCCCAGGCGAGCATCGCCGTCAGCATCAGCGCGAGGCATGCGGTCACGGCCCGGTCGGTGCCCAGCCGGTCGATCCGGCGCGATATCCAGGTGTTGCCGATCACGCCGGCGATGCCGAACAGCACCAGCAGCGCCGCGATCAGGTTCGGGCCGCCCCGGGTCAGCATCGCGAGCGACGGCGTCAGGTAGACCATCAGCACGAACTGCGCGCCGGCCGAGGCCAGGGTCACCGCCAGCACCAGCATCAGCCGGCGATCGCCGAGCGCCCGGCCCCAGGCGGCCAGCGACACCGGCGGCACGCGCAGTCCGGCAGGCGTGACCCGGGCGACCCAGACGGTCGCGATCGCCGCCAGCATGCCGACGAAGGCGAAGCTGGCCCGCCAGCCGATGTGGGCGCCGATCAGGCTGCCGATCGGCATGCCGGCCACCGACGCGATCGACCAGCCGAGGAAGATCGCGGTGACCGCCGACGCACGCCGTTCGGGCGGCACCATCAGGCCGATCGTCGCGGCCGCCTGCGGCGTGAACACGGCGGGCGCGAGCATCGCCACCGTGCGGATCACCATCAGCGACAGGTAGCCGGGCGCCACTGCGCAGGCCAGATGGCCGAGCGCGTACAGCAGCAGCGAGGCGACCAGCAGCCGCCGCCGGTCGATCCGCGAGGTGATGCTGGCGAGCAGCGGCGCGCCGACCGCCATCACGACGGCGGACACGCTGGCGAGCTGTCCCGCCTGCGCGACCGACACGGCCAGGCCGGCGGCCAGCTCGTTCATGATTCCCATCAGCAGCACGACGCCGGTGCCGATGACGAAGTTGGCGAACAGGAACGCGGGGATCGCGCGATCCGCCGGTTGCGTCGCGCGGGCAGCAGAAGCGGTCATCGTGCGGCGGAGGATAAACCGTGCCGGGCGGATCGGTTCCCGAAGGGTCTTGTGCGCCGGCGGCGGACAGCTCGGGCGGCACCATCGGTGGCCCCGACGGACCATGCTTTAGAATCGGGGCCGCGCCCGTAGCGGCGCAGGCAACGTGCGTGTGAAGGAGACTCAGCAAAAATGCCGGGACCATTGCAAGGGCTGCGGGTGCTCGATCTGTCGCGGGTGCTCGCCGGACCGTGGTCGATGCAGACGTTCGGCGACATGGGCGCCGACATCATCAAGATCGAGCGGCCGGGTTTCGGCGACGATTCGCGTCACTGGGGGCCGCCGTGGCTGGCCGACGGCGAAGGCAAGCCGACCCGCGAGTCCGCGTACTTCCTGTCCACCAACCGCAACAAGCGCAGCGTCGCGATCGACATCACCGTCGCCGAAGGCCAGCGGCTGGTGCGCGATCTGACCGCGCATTGCGACGTGTTCATCGAGAACTTCAAGCGCGGCTCGATGGCGCGCTTCGGGCTCGACTACGAGTCGATCCGCAAGGTGCGGCCCGACATCATCTATCTGTCGCTGACCGGTTTCGGCCAGGAGGGCCCGTTCGCCGACCGCCCCGGCTACGACTATCTGTTCCAGGGCCTGGGCGGCGTGATGAGCGTGACCGGCGAACGCGACGATCTGCCCGGCGGCGGGCCGCAGCGCGTCGGCGTGCCGCTGGTCGACCTGTTCACCGGCATGTACTCGAGCATCGCGATCCTGGCGGCATTGAACCATCGCAACAACACCGGCGAAGGGCAGCTCATCGACCTGTCGCTGTTCGACACGGTGCTGGCGCTGAGCTCCGGCCAGTTGTCGAACTACTTCGTCAGCGGCAAGGTGCCGCCGCGCACCGGCACCGCGTCGCCGAACATCGCGCCGTACGGCGTGTTCCCGGCCAGCGACGGCGATCTGATCGTCGCCAGCGCCAACCAGTCGCAGTGGGTGGCGTTCTGCAAGGTGCTGGGGCTCGAATGGATGGCCACCGATCCGCGTTTCGCGACCAATGCCGGCCGCATCGCCAACTATGCCGAGATGCACGAGCTGTGCTCGGAATCGACCCGCCGCCGGACGCGGACCGAGTGGGAGGAACTGATGACCGAGGCCGGCGTGCCGGCCGGCCCGATCAACGACTACTCGCAGGCGATCGAGCACCCGCAGGCGAAGTTCCGCGGCAGCCGGCTCGCGATCGATCATCCGCTGGGCGGCAAGGCGCCCGGCGTCGCCAGTCCGCTGCGCTTCTCGAAGACGCCGGTCAGCTACCGGATGGCGCCGCCGCTGCTGGGCCAGCATACTTACGAGGTACTGCGCGAGCAGCTCGCGCTCGATGAGGCAGCGCTCGAGAAGCTGGCTGCCGCAGGCGTGATCGCCGACGCTGCGAAGGCCTCCAGCCGCGCCTGATGCATGCGCCGGTGCCTGGGGGACTCTCCCTTGATCAGGCCCCTGTGTTCCTGCGCCGTCGCCGGATCCCCGATAGACTTCCTGGATCGTTGATCTGAAGCACGGGGGTTCTGCGATGGCCGTTCTGTTCAGCCGTCTGCTTCGTCGGCTGCCTGCCCACGTCGTTCTGCTGTTCGTCGCGGCGCTGTCGGCGCCGGCAGCCCTCGCGCAGACCTGGCCCGCCAACCCGATCACGATGGTGATGACGTTCCCGGCCGGCTCCGGCGTCGACGTGGTCGCCCGGCAGCTTCAGCCGGCGATGGAGCAGGCGCTCGGCACGCGCATCGTCATCGACTACAGGCCCGGCGCCGGCGGCAACGTCGCTTCCGAGCATGTCGCGCATGCCCGGCCCGACGGCTACACGATCCTGTTCGGCACCGCCGCCACCCACGGCATCAACGCGGCGCTGTACCGGAAGCTGCCGTTCGACGTCGAGGCCGACTTCACGCCGATCTCGCCGGTCGTCGACGTGTCGAACGTGCTGACCGTCAACCCGGACGTCATCGACGCGAAGTCGGTCAAGGAGTTCATCGAGCTGGTGCGGGCGAACCCCGGAAAGTACAACTACGCATCGACCGGCAACGGCACCGGCACCCATCTGGCATTCGCCGAGTTCAATGCGAAGGCGGGGCTCAACATGGTGCACGTGCCGTACAAGGGCGGGCCCGAGGCGCTGCAGGCGGTGCTCAGGGGCGAGGTGTGCTGCATCTTCAACCAGGTGCAGACGGTGCTCGCGCAATGGCGCGCCGGCAAGGTCCGGCTGCTGGGCGTCACGACGCCCAAGCGCGTGTCGGCGGTGGCCGACATCCCGACGATCGCCGAGGCGGCGCTGCCGGGCTTCGACAACTACACCTGGTTCGGCATCTTCGCGCCGAAGGGGCTCGATCCGCAGATCGCCGAGCGGCTCAACCTGGCGGTCAAGGCGGCGCTGGAGACGCCGGCGATCCGCCAGAAGCTGATCGATTCGGGCAACACGCCGCGATACGAGACGCTCGCGCAGTTCCGCGAGACGGTGCGCACGAACCGGATCAAGTGGGCCGAGGTCGTCAAGGCATCGGGGGCGACGGTGGACTGATGCAGTCCTGAGCGGCCTTGCGCGGCGAACGCGCGCGGGCCGGCCGTGGCGGGCTCGAGCGGTGGCGGAACAGCACACCAGGATGGCGATCGCCGGGTCGGCGTGCCCCGTCAGCGGGTCCGCTCGGCCAGCGGCACGAACCAGCGGGTCGGCAGCAGTTCTTCTTCGTTGTGGGCGAGCAGCCGCTGCCAGTGACGTTCGGCGTCATCGGTGAACAACCGCGTGACCCCCGCGCGCGCCAGCCGCTGCGCGCCGATCGCCAGCCCCGGGATGTCGCCGGCGATCGCGCCGTGACTCATCGTGCTGCCCCAACTGAAGAGCCGCAGCCGATCGAGACCCGCGGCGGCGGCCGGGTCCCTGGCGATCAGCTCGAAGCCCGGCCCCAGATACGGAAAACGCGCGGCCTCCGGGTGGGCCGCGGCGCGCGGCGGATCGATCCGGTCGGCCCACAACAGCACCCGATCGCGGAAGCCGGCGAATTCCTCGCGCTCGATCAGATCGACGTCGAAGCCGGTGGCGACGATCGCTGCATCGAAGCGCAGCTCGCCGCGCGGCGTCAGCAGGGCGACCCCGTCGGCATCGGCGCGCACGTCGTCCCACGGCGTGGCCAGGTGCAGCGCGAAGCCCGCATGCCGCTCGCAGCGCAGCACCGATTCCCACGGCGGCGGCACCTGCTCGTCGAAGATGTAGGTGTAGAAGCGCCAGCGCTGCGCATCGTCGAGCGCCATGAAGCCGTGCAGGAAGCCGGGGAACGCGGTCCATTTCGACTTGTTGACCTGCGGAAGCTGGCTGCGCCGCGCGAATATCTCGGCGCCGGCAGCGCCGGCCTCCAGCGCGGTGGCCGCATTGTCGAACGCCGAGGCGCCGGCGCCCAGCACCGCGACGCGGCGGCCGCGCAGCGCGGCGAAATCGATCGTGTCGGCCGAGTGGTACACCGGGCCGTGGCGTTTGGCCGGATCGAACGACGGCCAGCGCGGCCAGCGGGGCGCACCGCTGCCGTCGCGGCCGAGCGCGAGCACCACCTCGCGCGCGTGGATGCGCTCGCAGCCGGCGGGGCCGTCGATCACCGCCGTCGCGTACCCGGCGCCGGGCGACAGTTCGAGCAGCCGGGTGTCGTTCTCCACCGGGATGCCGGTCATCCGCCGCACCCACAGCAGATAACGCAGCCAGTCGAGCCGGTCGATCTTGTGCAGCGCCGCCCAGCCTTCCGCGCCATGCTGCGCCTCGTGCCAGGCGCGATAGGTCAGCGACGGGATGCCGAGATCGGGGCCGGTCAGGTGCTTGGGCGAACGCAGCGTCTCCATCCGCGCGAACGTGCCCCATGGCCCTTCGGCGCCGAACGGCGCCCGATCGATGACCCGCAGATTGCGCACGCCTTCGCGCATCAGCGCCTGCGCGACGGTCTGGCCGCACATGCCGCCGCCGACCACCAGCACGTCCAGCAGCGCATTGCCGTCCTGGCCCTCGCGCGGCAGCACCCAGTTGGCGGCCGGCTGGTTCAGCCGGGCGAGGTCGCTCGCGACCTGTCGTTCGAGGGCCGTCAGGCCATCGGGGACCGTGCCGTTTCCGGCTTCGCTGTTCATCTCGGATCGGGCCTCGTGCGGGACGGCGGGGCAGTCTCGTGCGGAACGTGCATGACAGGGACGGGCATCACGGGAACGAGCACCACAGGGACGGGTATGACACAGGGACCGGCATGACACAGGGACCGGCGTACCATTCTCGGCCCGTGCACGTCATTATCCGCGATCATGATCGAAGTCTCCTGCTACTACAGCCTGTCGTCGCCTTGGGCCTACTTCGCCGGCCCGCGCCAGCAGGACATCGTGCGCCGGCATCATGTGAAGCTGGTGCTCAAGCCCTATGATTTCCAGGAGGTGGTGCCGCGCACCGGCGGCATCCCGCTGCGCACCCGGCCGGTTGCGCGTCGCAGCTACCATGCGCTCGAGCTCGACCGCTGGCGCCGCCATCTGCGGATGCCGCTGAACCTGGAGCCGCGCCACTATCCGGCCGACGGCAAGCCGGACGGGTGGAACAAGCCGCCTGGCTGGATGGTCATCGCCGCGCAGCTCGCCGGGCTCGATGCGGCGCCGCTGTCGCATGCGCTGCTGCGCGCGCTGTGGGCCGAGGAGCGCGATACCGCCGATGCCGCGGTGCGCATCGCGATCGCCGACGAGAACGGCTACGACGGCCGCGCGCTGCAGGCCGCCGAGAGCTCGGCGCCGGTGCAGCGGCTCTATCGCGAATACGGCGACGAGGCCGAGCGGTTCGGCGTGTTCGGCGCGCCGACCTACCTGCTCGACGGCGAGCGCTTCTGGGGGCAGGACCGGCTCGACTTCCTCGACCGCGCGCTGGACGCGCGGCGCTCGGGCACCGGCGTGTGAGCGCAGGCGGATCGGCCGGCAGCCTGCCCGTAGCGGCCTGAAGGCGGCGGGGGCCGCGGAGGCTGCGCCCGCACCGAAGGCGGCCGTCCCGGAAGGCGGCCGCGCCGGCTCGTCAGCCGCGGCCCACGAACGGCATCTTCGAGGCCATCACCGTCATGAACTGCACGTTGGTTTCCAGCGGCAGGTTGGCCATGTGCAGCACCGCCTGGGCCACATGCTGCACGTCCATCAGCGGCTCCACCGCGATCGTGCCGTTGGCCTGCGGCACGCCGCGCGCCATCCGCTCGGCCATCTCGGTGCGGGCGTTGCCGATGTCGATCTGGCCGCAGGCGATGTCGAACGGCCGGCCGTCGAGCGAGGCCGACTTGGTCAGGCCGGTGATGGCGTGCTTGGTCGCGGTGTAGGGCGACGAGTTCGGCCGCGGCGCATGGGCCGAGATCGAGCCGTTGTTGATGATGCGGCCGCCGCGCGGGGTCTGCGCCTTCATCACGCGGAACGCGTTCTGGATGCACAGGAACACGCCGGTCAGGTTGATGTCGGCGACGTTCTTCCACTGCTCGAACGTCAGCTCGTCGATCGGGATGCCCGGTGCGTTGACGCCGGCGTTGTTGAACACCATGTCGAGCCGGCCCCACCTGGCGATCACCGCGTCGAACAGCGCCCGCACCGAATCGGGCTGCGACACGTCGGTCGGAATCGCCAGCGCACGTTCGCCGGCATTGCCCGCCGCTGCGATCGTCGCGGCCAGCGCGTCGGCGCGGCGCCCGGCCAGCGCCACCCGCCAGCCGTCGGCCAGCAGCGCCAGCGCGCTGGCCTTGCCGACGCCGCTGCCTGCGCCGGTCACGATCGCGGTTCGGTTGTGCGGGGTCATCGTCGTCTCCGTTGGCGTTGGAATCGCGCGAATGGTAGCTCAGCTTCGCGGCCGCCGGTCATCGGCCACGGCACCGGACATACCGGTTCACGACGCATCGCACCAAGCCGCGCGGCGATTCCCGCGAACCCGCCGGCGTAGCGCCGGGCGGCGGGTTAGCATTGACGACATGCCGACCCCCCTGTCGTCCGTCAACCGCCTCGATGAATTCGGCCTGCCGGTGTCGGCGGGCGCCGCTGCCTGCGATGCCTACGGCCGCGCGGTGCGGGCGATGCTGACCGCCGACGTCGGCGCCGAGCAGGCGCTCGACGAGGCGCTGGCGTGCGAGCCGGACTTCGCGCTGGCGCACATCGCGCGGGCGCGGCTGCTGTGGATGCGCGCCGAGCTGCCGGCGGCGCGCGAGGCGTCGGCCGTGGCCCGGCGCTGCGCGGAGGGGTCGAGCCGGCGCGAACGCCAGCACGTCGCGATGATCGCCGAGGTCGTCGAAGGCCGGCCGGTGCAGGCGCTGGCCGCGGCCCGCGAGCACCTGGCCGAGTTCCCGCGCGATGCGATGGTGGTCGCGCCGTGCACCAACGTGTTCGGCCTGTTCGGCTTTTCCGGCCGCCCGGGCTGGGAATACGAGCTGCGCGATTTCCTCGATGCGCTGGCGCCGGCCTGGGTCGATGACGGCTGGTTCATGTCGCTGCATGCGTTCGCGGTCGGCGAGGCCGGCGATCATGACCGCGCCCGCCGGCTGATCGGGCGCTCGCTAGAGCTCGCGCCGCGCAATGCGCACGGCGCGCATGCGTATGCCCACCTGCTGTACGAGGTCGACGATCCGGCCACGACGGTGAGCTTCCTGCGCGAATGGCTGCCCGGCTATCCGGCGGACGCGCAGTTCAACGTGCATCTGAACTGGCATCTGGCGCTGTCGCTGCTGCGTGCCGGCCAGCCCGACCAAGCGTGGGCCGTCTACCGGGCGCAGGTTCACCCGGCCGGCCGCGACGGCCCGCAGCTCAACATCCTGACCGATGCCGCCGCCTTCCTGTGGCGCGCCGAGCTGTCGGGCCATGCGGTCTCGCGCGGCGACTGGCAGACGGTATGCGACTATGCGGCGGCGCGTTTTCCGCAACCCGGGCTGGCGTTCGCCGACTGCCACGTCGCGATGGCGCTGGCCGCGCTCGGCGACCACCGTCGTCTGGAGCAGCTTGTCGACGCGCTCGAGGCGCTGCTGGCGGCCGGCCGGCTGCCGGCCGGCGCGGTGGTGCCGGCGATGGCGCGGGCGTTCGGCGCGCTGCGCGCCGGCGATGCGCGGGCCGCGGTTGGCTGGCTGCATCCGCTGCGGCACGATGTGCAGCGGGTGGGCGGCAGCCGCGCGCAGCGTGATCTGCCGGCCTGGGTGCTGCTGCGCGCCTGCGAGGAGGCCGGACACAGGGAGCTGGCCGATGCGCTGCGCGCCGAGCCGCGGCTGCGCGGCCTGCCGGCGATGCCGGGCGCCGGACCGGTACGGAACGAGGCACCCGCTACGCCGGGTTGAATGGAGCGAGGGATGGGCACTGACGGCCGGGCGGCAGCACCGCCCCATTGGTTCGAGGACTACGTGGAAGGGTCGATGTGGTCGTTCGGCCGCATCGTCGTCGATCGCGACGAGGTGCTGCGCTATGCGCAACGCTACGACCCGCAGCCGTTCCACGTCGATGCGCAGGCGGCCAGCCAGTCGATCTACGGCAGCCTGATCGCCAGTGGCTGGCACACCAGCGCGATGATGATGCGTGAGCTGGTCGGCCACTATCTGCATGGCGACACCAGCCTGGGATCGCCCGGCATAGACGAGCTGCGCTGGATCCGGCCGGTGCGGCCGGGCGACGTGCTGACGGTGCGCGCCACGGTGCTGCAGGCGACCCGTTCGCGCAGCAAGCCCGATCGCGGCCTGGTCCGCTCGCTGTTCGAGACCCTGAACGAGCAGGGCGAGACGGTGATGAGCATGCAGGCGATGAACTTCGTGCGGTGCCGGCAGGCGCCGGCATCTGCGTCGTGAACGAATCGTCATGAACGAATCGTCATGAACGAACCATCCCGAACGAACCATCCCTGAACGAATCACCATGACCGACCTGCTGAAGGGCATCCGTGTGCTCGATTTCGGCCGCTACATCGCCGGCCCCTACTGTGCGACGATGCTGGGCGACCTCGGCGCCGACGTGATCCGCGTCGAACGCCGCGAAGGCGGCGAGGACCGCTATGTGACGCCGCTGGGCGAGCAGGGCATAGGGGCGCTGTTCCTGCAGGTGGCGCGCGGCAAACGTTCGCTGACGCTCGACCCGATGAGCGCCGACGGGCGCGAGATCGTCGAGCGGCTGGTGCGCACCGCCGACGTGGTCGTGGCCAACCTGTCGGCGCCGGCGCTGCGCGCGATGCGGCTGGACTACGACAGCCTGCGCGCGCTGAAGCCCGACATCATCCTGACCACCGCGTCCGCATTCGGATCGGTCGGCCCGCTGTCGGGCCACGTCGGTTTCGATGGTGTCGCGCAGGCGATGTCGGGCGCGGTCTACATGACCGGTGAACCCGATCAGCCGTATCGGGCGCAGATCAACTGGGTCGACTTCGGCACCGCGATGCACTGCGCGTTCGGCACCCTGGCCGCGCTGATGGAGCGCAAGCGCAGCGGGCGCGGCCAGAAGGTCGAAGGGTCGCTGCTCGGCACCGCGCTGGCGTTCGCCAACCCGATGCTGATCGAGCAGGGCGTGGCCGCGCCGAACCGCGAGCCCACCGGCAACCGCGGCCAGACCGCCGCGCCGGTGGACATCTTCCGGACCCGCGACGGCTGGATCCTGGTGCAGGTGGTGGGCCAGCCGCTGTTCGAGCGCTGGGTCAGGCTGGTGGGCGAGCCGCACTGGCTCGACGTTCCGCGGTTCCGGGACGACGAGGCGCGCGGCGTGAATGCCGCGGTGATCAGCGAGCGGATGTCGCGCTGGTGCGCGCAGTGGACCAGCGACGAGGCGTTCGAGCGGCTGGGTGCCGCCAAGATTCCGTGCGGCCCGGTGCTCAGGCCGCAGCAGACGCTCGATCATCCGCAGGTGGCGGCAATGGCGCTGCTGACGCCGCTCGACTTTCCGGGCCTGCCGCGGCCGGCGCCGGTGGCCGGCATGCCGCTGTCGATGAGCGCCGGGGAGCCGCGGCGGCCGGTGCGGGCACCGATGCTCGGCGAGCATACCGACGAGATTCTGACGTCGCTCGGGTACGATGCCGCGGTGATCGCCGGGCTGCGCGAGCGCGGGGTGATCTAGACGGAGCGGATCCGCCGGAACGGCGCTGCTCACGTCGTTGCAGCAACGCCAGACCGGTGCTGCAATCCTTGCCGGCAGGATTTACCGGTCTGCCGGCCGGATCGCGCGGCGCCCCGGACCGCGGCGCCCAAAAAAAAGCGGGCCCGAAGGTCCGCAGAAGAGGGAGGAGGGTGGGCCGATACGGCCGTTTCGTCTGGCACAACGGGCAGACCGCAACGGCCGCCCGCAAGCCCTGGCGATTGTCATGCAATGAACGTGCCCGGCGGCGGGCCCGCCAGCGCGCCGGTATACTCGCCGGATGAGTCGCATGCCGGGAGATCGCTGGCGGTCGCATCTGCCGATCGTGGCGGGCGTGCTCGACAGCCTGCGGCGGGGCAGTCCGGCGGTTCGGGCGCTGGGCTGGGCGGTGGCGGCCGGCATGATCTTCAGCCTGCTGAACGCCAGCCTGCGGCTGCTGGCGATGGAGCTGCATCCGTTCCAGGCGCAGTTCCTGCGTTATCTGTTCGGCCTGGCGGTGATGCTGCCGGTGATCGTCCGGAGCGGCCTGGCGCACTATCGGCCCAACGGGCTCGGCGGGCAGTTGTGGCGGGGGATCGTCCACACCATCGGTCTGCTGCTGTGGTTCTTCGCGCTGCCGCACGTGCCGCTGGCCGACATGACCGCGCTGGGTTTCACCGGCCCGATCTTCGTGATGATAGGCGCCGTCTGGCTGCTCGGCGAACGGATGGTCTGGGAGCGCTGGGTCGCCGCGCTGATCGGCTTCGTCGGGGTGCTGATCGTCGTCGGGCCCAAGCTCTCCGGCGGTGGCGGCTACTACAACCTGGTGATGCTGGCGTCGGCGCCGATGTTCGCCGCGTCGTTCCTCATCACCAAGGCGCTGACGCGTCGCGATTCGGCGTCGGTCATCGTCGTGTGGCAGGCGCTGACGGTATCGGTGTTCACGCTGCCGATGGCGCTGATGCACTGGAGCTGGCCGACCGCGATGCAGTGGGGCGGATTCCTGGTTTGTGGCATGCTCGGCAGCGCCGGTCATTACTGCCTGACGCGTTCGTTCAAGAACGTCGACATCTCGTCGACCCAGTCGGTCAAGTTCCTCGACCTGATCTGGTCGGCGACGTTGGGTTTCCTGGTGTTCGGCGACATACCGAGTCAGTCGTCGCTCATCGGTGGTCTGGTGGTGCTGGCCTCCACGATCTGGATCACCCGGCGCGAAGCGGGTCGTGCGGCGCCGCCAAGCCGCTGACGCCGGGCGGGCGGCGGTGACGGCGTGAGGCGACGACGAACGATCGGTGACGGTGAATTCTGTCGAGGTGTAACGGTTGGCTCAGCTACTGGTCAGGCGCGAGGGTGCGGTCGGGCGCATCGTGTTCTCCAATCCCGCGAAGTTCAACGCGATGTCGGTCGACATGTGGCGTGCGCTGCCGCTGGAGCTTGCCCGGCTCGAGGCCGATCCGGCGGTCCGGCTGGTGGTGCTCGAGGGCGACGGCGACCGGGCGTTCGTTTCCGGCGCCGACATCTCGCAGTTCGAAACCAACCGCGGCACCGAGGACGGACAGCGTGACTACAGCCGCGCGGTCGAGGCCGCCTACCAGGCGCCGGTGAACTGCAGCAAGCCGGTGATCGCGAAGATCCGCGGCATCTGCATGGGCGGCGGGCTGGGTCTGGCGGCCGCCTGCGACGTGCGCATCTGTTCGTCCGATGCGCGCTTCAGGATGCCGGCGGCCCGGCTCGGGCTCGGATACGCCGCCCCCGGCGTGCAGCGGTTCCTGACGGTGATCGGCGCGCAGAACACCTTCGACCTGTTCTTCTCGGCGCGCATCTTCGGCGCCGACGACGCGTTGCGGATGGGTTTCGTGGCCAAGGTCGCCGCGCCCGACCGGCTCGATGCCGAGGTCGATGCCTGGGCGGCGATGGTGGCCGAGAACGCGCCGCTGACGCTGAAGGCGCTCAAGCTGACCGTCAATACGCTGCTGCAGGAACCGGCCGCCCGCGACATGCCGTCGATCGACCGGGCGCTGGCCGCCTGCATGAACAGCGACGACTACCGCGAAGGGGCGCGGGCGTTCATGGAAAAACGCAAACCCGACTTCAAGGGACGATGATGATGAATCTCCGACGGCTGCTGGCGCTGGCCTGCCTGCTGATGCCGCTGTCCGTGCAGGCCGACATCGTGGTGTACGGCGCGAACTCCTGCGAGACCTGGACCGCCGAACGTCAGAAGGGCGACAGCGGCGCGACCTGGGAGCGCCCGTGGCTGTTCGGCTATCTGAGCGGCGTGGCCCGCGGTGCCGACGTCGATTTCATGAAGGGGGCCGATCCGCAGAAGCTGCTTGCCTGGATCGACCGCTTCTGCCAGGACAATCCCAAGGCCAACCTGGGGCAGGCCGCCGAGGTGCTGGCGCAGGCGCTGGTGCGGGCGATGCCGCCCGGCGAGGGGTCGCCGCAGCAGGGCAGTTCGCCGCAGGGTTCACCGGGCGGTTCCCCGCAGGGCACTTCGCCGGGGTCCGCGCCGCAGGGAACGACGCCGGGATCGGCCCCGGCCGGCGGCGCCGGTACGCCCGCCCCGGCGAAGTAGCGCAGCCGTTCGAAGTCGCGCGGCCGCTTCTTCGCGCCGCCGCCGTCAGGAGGCGACCCTGCTAGGAGGCGGCCCTCGTCGCCGGCGGGGTCCGCCAGGCCCGCAGCAGGCCCGCCGCCTGCAGCCCTAACCCGACCACGTCGGCCAGCGGCGTCGGATATACGAGCGCCAGGCCGGCCACCACCAGCAGCAGGCGCTCGATGCCGCCGGTGCGACGCAGCAGCCAGCCCTGGCAGGCGCCGGCCAGCGCCGCGATGCCGGCCGCGGCGGTCAGCGCGACCAGCCCGATCGACAGCCAGTCGGCATTCGCCAGGTTCTTGATCGAACCCATCAGCAGCAGCCCCTGGCCCGCCGGGTCGAGCACGAACATGAACGGCACCAGGAAGGCCGGCATCGTGTACTTCCAGCTCTGCAACGTCGTCTTGTACGCATCGCCGCCGGTGATCGCGGCGGCCGCGAACGGCGACAGCGCGGTCGGCGGCGACACCTCCGACAGCACCGCGTAGTAGAAGATGAACATGTGCGCCGCATAGTCGGGCACGCCCAGCTTGATCATCGCCGGCGCAGCGATCACCGCGCAGATGATGTACGACGCGGTCACCGGCACCGCCAGGCCGACGATCCAGACGATCAGCGCGGTGTAGATCGCGGTCAGCAGCAGCGAGCCGCCGGCATAGGCCAGGATGATCGACGAGAACTTCAGCCCCAGCCCCGTCAGCGTGACGACGCCGACGATGATGCCGGCGCCGGCGCAGGTGGCGCCGACGTTCAGCATGCCCATCGAACCTTCGCGCAGCGCACGGATCAGCCGCGAGTCGATGAAGCCGCGCCACAGCCCCTGGGGGTTCGTGAACAGATCACGCGGCAGCAGCGCGGTGTCGCGATGCAGGAAGCTGGTCAGCACCGCCAGCACCGTCGCCCAGAACACCGACAGCACCGGCGAGAAGCCGAGCAGCATGAACGCGATGATCGAGATCAGCGACGCGAAGTGGAACCAGTACTCGCGGACCAGCTTCCAGACGCTTTCGACGCGCGCGATCGCGATCTCGCTCATCCGGTACTTGCGGGCATCGATCTCGACCATCAGGAACAGCGCCAGGTAGAACAGCACCGTCGGGATCGCCGCCATCACCAGCACGTCGAGATACGACACCTTCAGGTATTCGGCGATCAGGAACGCGGCGGCGCCCAGCACCGGCGGCGAGATGATCGCGCCCAGCCCGCCGGCCGCCAGCAGCCCGCCGGCGGCGTTCTTCTCGTAGCCCACCTTGGCGAGCATCGGGTAGGCCACCGAGCCCAAGGTCACCGTGGTCGCGACGCCGGAACCGGACGGGCCGCCCAGCAGGAACGACGCCAGCACCACGGTGCGGCCGGCGCCGGTGGGCTTGCCGCCCATCGCCGCGAACGAGAAGTCGATGTAGAACTTGCCCGCGTTGGAGAACTGCAGCACCGCGCCGAAGATCGTGAACAGGATGATCAGCGACGACGACACGTCGATCGCCGCGCCGAAGATGCCCTCCAGGGTCATGTACATGTGGCCGACCAGCCGGCCCATGTCGTAGCCCTTGTGGGTCCACGGCGCCGGCAGCCAGGGGCCGGCGAACGCATAGGCGACGAACAGCAGCGTGACCACCGGCATCACCCAGCCGTTGGCCCGCCGCATCGCCTCCAGGATCATCAGCATCAGCGCGACGCCGAACACGATGTCCCACAACTCGGGCGACGTGTTGCGATCGGTGAAGTCGTCGCCGCCGTGCAGCATGTAGGCGATCGTCGCCACTGCCAGCAGCGCCAGCAGCCAGTCCCAGACCATCACCCGGTGGCGGAACCGGCGGGCGATCGGAAAGGCCAGGAACGAAAGGAACAGCACGAAACCCACGTGCACCGAACGCAGCGTCTGCGTCGGCACGATCGAATAGGCCGCGTAGAGATGGAACAGCGACATCGCCACCGCGGCCAGGGTCACGAACAGGCCGAGCGGCCCGGCCAGCTTGTTGGCCGCGCCTTCCTCCTCCTCGATGTAGGTCTCGGCCTTCTTCAGCGCCTCGTCGCTGATCGGCCCGGCGGTGCTCAATTGAGCTTGATACCTTTCTCGGCGAAGTACTTGATCGCGCCCGGATGCCACGGGATCGGCGACGATGCGGCCTTCTGGTTCTCGAGCTTGAAGTTCTCGGCTTCCTTGTGCACGGCGACCAGATCGTCGCGTTTCTCGAACGCCGCCTTGACGATGTTGTAGGCGGTGGTCTCGTCCATGTTCTGGTGCGCGACCAGGATGTTCCAGACGGTGGCCTGCCGGTTGTCGGCGGTCATGCCCTTGTAGACGGACTTGCCGATCACGTCGTCGACGTACAGGTTGCCGTACTTCTGGTTCATCTTCGGCACCAGGTCACCATGGTCGATCATCTTCAGCGTCGTGCCCGGCGTGTTCGCCAGGTCGGTGACCGCCGCCGTCGGCAGCCCGCCGACCCAGAAGAACGCATCGATCTTCTTGTCCTTGATCGCGTTGACCGACTCGGCCACGCCGAGCCGTTCGCGCTTCATGTCCTTGTCGCGGTCGAGGCCGGCCGCCTCGATCACCCGGAATGCCATCACCTCGGTGGCGCTGCCGGGCGAACCGGTGGACACCCGCTTGCCCTTCAGGTCCGCCATCTTCGTGATGCCGGTGCCTTCGACCGTCACCACGTGCATGCGGTTCGGATACAGCACCATCAGCGTGCGCACCGGGATCGCACCGCTCTTGAACTTGTCCTCGCCCTTGGCGGCGTCCAGCGCCGCGTCGGCCATCGTGAAACCCACGTAAGGCTTGCCGGAACCGACCAGCTTCAGGTTGTCGACCGATCCGCCGGTGACCTCCGCGGTGGCCTGGATGCCGGGCACCTTGGACAGCACGGCCGCCAAGCCGCCCCCCAGGGGATAATAGACGCCGCCGGTGCCGCCGGTGGCGATCGACAGGTTTTGCGAAAACGCGCTGTTGGTGAATACTGCCGTGGAAACGACCAGCCCGGCGGCAATGGCCAGTGTACGGAATCTCGACATCAATGGTCTCCTGCCCTTGCTGCGACGACAGTTCGCAGCCTGTGATCGGTGAAAGCGAGCGCGCAGTCTAGTGACCCCTGACCAGACCGGTCAAGCTGACGGAAACCCGCGTGGCGCCGCCCGGTGCGGCGCCCGAAGCTGCTCGCGCGGTCCCATTCTGTGAATCCATGGAAATTCTGTTCCTGCTGGCCCTGATACTGCTGAACGGGGTCTTCGCGATGTCCGAGATCGCGCTGGTGTCGTCGCGCAAGACGCGCCTTCAGCAGTGGGCCGACGAGAACCGGGCCGGCGCCCGCGCGGCGCTTGCGCTGGCCAACCACCCGAGCCATTTCCTGTCCACGGTGCAGGTCGGCATCACCGCGATCGGCATTCTGTCCGGGGTGTTCGGCGAGGCCGCGATCGCCAAGCCGCTGGCCGCCTGGCTGGCCTCCTGGCCGCCGATCGCGCCGTATGCCGAAGGGGTCGCGGTCGTGCTGGTGGTGCTGGCGATCACCACCGCGTCGCTGCTGTTCGGCGAACTGGTGCCCAAGCGGCTGGCGCTGCTCAATCCGGAAGCGATCGCCTGTTTCGTCGCGCGGCCGATGGGGCTGCTGGCGTCGCTGGCCAGCCCGCTGGTGCGGCTGCTGGCGCTGGTGACCGACGGGCTGCTCAGCGTGTTCGGCGCCCGGGCATCGACCGAGCCGCCGGTCACCGAGGAAGAGATCAAGGTGCTGATGGAGCAGGGCGCGTCGGCGGGCATCTTCGAGAGCCACGAGCGGCAGATCGTCAGCCGGGTGTTCAGCCTGGACGAGGAGCGGGTGCGCTCGATCATGACGCCGCGCACCGACATCGCCTACCTCGACCTGGACGAGGACGACATCTACAACCGCAACGTGATCCTGGAGCGCGCGCATTCGCGCTTCCCGGTCACCCGCGGCGGGCTGGACAACGTGATCGGCATCGCCAATGCCCGGGCGATGCTGGTCGAGGGCTTCGGCAACGGCAAGCTCGAGGTGGCCCGCCACCTGACGAAGCCGCTGTACGTGCCCGACTCGCTGACGGTGATGGAGCTGCTGGGCCAGTTCAAGGAGCACCGCCAGCACATGGCGATGGTCGTCAACGAATACGGCGAGATGCAGGGCCTGGTGACGTTGAACGACGTGACCGATGCACTGGTCGGCGACGTTTCGGGCCAGGAGGGCAGTGGCGATTCCGACGTGGTCCAGCGCAAGGACGGGTCCTATCTGCTGGACGGCGCGGTGTCGGTGGCGCGCGCCAAGGAGGCGCTGGGCATCGAGGGCGATCTGCCCGGCGAAGAGGACGGCCACTACCACACGTTCGGCGGCTTCGTGATGACCTCGCTGGCGCGCATCCCGAAGACCGGCGACAACTTCGACGCGTTCGGCTGGCGCTTCGAGGTGCTCGACATGGACAAGAACCGCGTCGACAAGGTGCTGGCCGAACGGCTGCCGGAACCGGTCAGCGAGGACATCACCGATTGAGCGGCCGGGGCGCCCGCCGGGGGCGACGATGGACGGGGCTTGAACCCGGACGCATCAGGCCCCATCATTAGGGCATGGTCGTAATCCCGGCGAACCGGGCGCGTTACGGACGGCGGTTCGATTCCGCCCACCTCCACCGAAGCGGTTTGGCCCGTGCACAGACCGCTCCGGTGGGGGTGACCTGGCTTCGACGTGGCGTAGAAGGCTAGCAGGCGACTCGAAAGGCGAACCCCGTAAGGGTAGCGAATCTGCAAATGCCAACGATGAGCAATTTGCTGTAGCCGCCTAAAAACCGGTCTACGGGGCCGCTTGAGCCTGGCAACAGAAGACAGCCGGACGGGGGGACTTCGGTCCCCCCGTTTGTTCGTGTGCACCGTCGCTCGACTTTTGCGGCGCAACATGCGATGATCGCAGGCTTGCTTGTCCCGGCTGTCCGGTAGACGCCTGCCCGACGGCTCCGCGTCCTCCGGTTCCATCGAACTCTGGCCCTCCGCCGAACCGCCGGTTCGGTCTTCACAGGTTGGCGTCGATGCTGTTGCGATCCGCCGCCTGCTGAACCGGAACGTTCGGCGCCCCTGGCGCATCGATGCCGCCCTTTCGTCGTACGTCCGTGCCGGGACGCGACTGGGCCGGAATCGCCGCCGATGACCCTCACCGGGCCGTGATCGAACGCGGCCTGGCGGGTTCGCTCACCGATCCGGAGTTCCCGATGACCGCCCCGACCTCTTTCGCCGATATCGGCATCCAATCCCCGTTCGACGTCACCCTGTCCCGTCTGGACATCACCGAGCCGACCGCCGTCCAGATCGAGGCGATCCCGGTGCTGCTGCAGGGACGCGACCTGATCGCGTCGGCGCCCACCGGCACCGGCAAGACCGCCGCGTTCCTGCTGCCGGCGCTGCACCGGGTGGCCAGCTCGCCCGGGCGTCCGGGCCGCGGCCCGCGGGTGCTGGTGCTGGCACCCACCCGCGAGCTGGCGCAGCAGGTCGCCAAGAGCGCGCAGGCGTTCTCGCGCGGCCTGCCCCGGCTGAGCACCGTCTGCGTGACCGGCGGCGAATCGTATTTCGCGCAGAACCGCCGGCTGGCGGCGCCGCACGAGGTGCTGGTCGCCACGCCCGGCCGGCTGATCGACCAGCTCGACCAGGGCCGGGTCGATCTGTCGCGCGTCGAGGTGCTGGTGCTCGACGAGGCCGACCGGATGCTCGACATGGGCTTCGCCGACGACGTGCTGGCGATCGCCGATGCGCTGCCGCGGGAACGGCAGACGGTGTGCTTCAGCGCCACGCTGTCGCGCGGCGTGCGCGACCTGGCGTCGCGGCTGCTGCGCGAGCCGCATTGGCTCGACGTCGCCGGCCAGCCGGCCGACAACGGCGAGGAGGCGATCGACCAGCACGTGCTGTACGTCGACGGCCCCGAGCACCGCGGCAGGCTGCTGCAGGCGTGTCTGTCCGACACCGGCCTGGGCCAGGCGATCGTGTTCACCGCGACCAAGCGGCATGCCGAGGAGCTGGCCGGCGAGCTGATCGATGCCGGCATCAGCGCCGATGCGCTGCACGGCGATCTGAACCAGCGCGAACGTACCCGGGCGCTGAACCGTCTGCGCCGCGGCGAATGCAAGGTGCTGGTGGCGACCGACGTGGCCGCGCGCGGCATCGACGTGGCCAGCGTCACCCATGTGATCAACTACAGCCTGCCGAAGTTCGCCGAGGACTACGTGCACCGGATCGGCCGCACCGGGCGGGCCGGCGCGAGCGGCCAGGCGCTGTCGTTCGTCGGCCGTGAAGATTTGTTCACGTTGCGCCGGATCGAGCACTTCATCGGGCGCCGCGTGCAGGTGTCGGCGATCGAAGGATTCGAGGCGAGCTTCCGGCCGATCGAAAAGCGGCCCTCGGACGGCCGGGGCGGAGCATTCCGCAAGGGCGCCGGCCACAAACCCGGCTTTGGCCACAAGCCCGGGTTCGGTCACAAGCCCGGCTTCGGCGTCGGAGCGGCCGGCGGGAAGCGTGCGGATCAGCGCGGCGGGCCGCGCGGCAGCCGGCCGACGAACGACCGATTCGAGCAGCGCAGCCGCAAAGCCGCCTGACGTCGCCTGTCGGCGGCGTCAGTCGATCGCGTCGGCGTTCAGCGCCGGCGCGCGCCGCTTCAGCAGCCACGGGATCAGCAGCACGGCGATCACCGCCGCCAGCAGGATCGCGCTGATCGGCTGGGTGACGAACACGCTCCAATCCCCTTGGCTGATGGCCAGCGCGTTGCGCAACTGCTTCTCGGCCATCGGCCCGAGGATCATGCCGACGATCACCGGCGCGGTCGGAAAGCCGAAGCGCCGCATGCCCACTCCCAGCAGCCCGATCAGCAGCAGCAGCAGCAGATCGAACCAGGACTGGCGCAGGCTGTAGGCGCCCAAGGTCGAGAAGATCAGGATGCCGCCGTGCAGCAGCGGTGTCGGGATCCGCAGCACTCTGACCCACATGCCGACCAGCGGCAGGTTCAGCACCAGCAGCATCACGTTGCCGACGTACAGCGACGCGATCAGCGTCCACACCAGCGGGCCCGAGGTCTGCATCAGCGCCGGCCCCGGCTGCAGGTTGTAGTTCTGGAACGCCGCCAGCAGGATCGCGGTGGTGCTGGAAACCGGAATGCCGAGGATCAGCAGCGGCGCCAGCGACGCGGTGACCGTCGCGTTGTTGGCCGCCTCGGGCCCGGCCACCCCCTCGATGGCGCCCGGGCCGCCGTTGGACGAGAACTCGTCCTTGTGGGCCGACAAACGCTTCTCGGCCGCATACGACAGGAAGGTCGGGATCTCGGCCCCGCCGGCCGGGATGAGGCCGAACGGAAAGCCGATCGCCGACCCGCGCAGCCACGCCGGAATCGACCGCCGCCAGTCGGCCGCGTTCATCTTCACCTGCGTGAGCCGGTTCATGGTGCCGTCGCTGTCGTGATACAGCACGCCGTACAACGCCTCGGCGACCGCGAACAGACCCACCGCGACCACGACGATGTCGATGCCGTCGTACAGCTCGGCGATGCCCAGCGAGTAGCGGGTCTGCCCCGACGTGGCCTCGATGCCGATGAGCCCGATGCCCAGCCCCAGCGCGAGGCTGGTCAGGCCGCGCAAGGTGGAGGAGCCCAGCACCGCCGACACCGTCGTGAAGGCCAGCACCATGATCATGAAGTACTCGGCCGGCCCGAAGTTCAGCGCGAACTCGGCGGCCGCCGGTGCGACGAACGACAGCAGCACCGTCGCGATCGTGCCGGCGACGAACGAGCCGATCGCCGCGGTGGCCAGCGCCGGGCCGGCGCGGCCGTTGCGGGCCATCGTGTTGCCCTCCATCGCGGTGACCATCGTCGCCGACTCGCCGGGCGTGTTCATCAGGATCGACGTGGTCGAGCCGCCGTACATCGCGCCGTAGTAGATGCCGGCGAACATGATCAGCGCCGATGCCGGATCGACCTTCGCGGTGACCGGCAGCAGCATCGCCAGCGTCAGCGCCGGCCCGATGCCGGGCAGCACGCCGATCGCGGTGCCGATGAAGCAGCCGACCAGCGCCCACGGCAGCTTGGCCGGTGTCAGCGCCTCGGCGAAGCCGCCGAGCAGGGCGGTGAATGTCTCCATCGTCGCGCCTCTCCTCGTGCCGCTACTGGATGCCGAGCACGGGCAGCAGCGGCAGCGACAGACCGAGCACCTTCGAGAACAGCGCCCAGACCGGCAACGTCAGCAGCAGCGCGACCAGCGCATCGCGCAGCGGCCGGCGGCTGCCGTAGCCGCGCGCGACGCAGACCATCAGCACGCAGCTCGCCAGCACGAACCCCAGCGAGCCGATCAGCGCCAGCACGACGACCACCCCCGCCAGCAGCCCGCCCAGGCCGCTCAGCCGCACCGGCCGTCCGCCGCTGTCCTCGGCCTGCGCCGGCACGCTCGCCGGCCGGGTCAGCAGCAGCAGGCCGCACACCGCCAGACCGATCGTCACCAGCATCGGCAGGAAACGTGGCGACAGGCCCGAATAGCCGCCCTGGTCGTCGATCGAGGTCAGCCCGGCACCGAAGAACGCCGCCGCCAGCAGCACCGCGATGCCGACCACCACGTTGGGACGGATCTGCATGGGCTCAGCGAGCGCCGCCGGTCATTTGGCGACGCCGAGATCGCGCAGGATCGCGCCCATCCGCTGATGCTCGCCGTCGACATAGCGGCCGAACTCGTCGCCGGTCAGCAGGAACGGCGTCCACTCGTTCTTCTTCAGCGAGTCCTGCCAGGACTGGTGCTCGGTCGCCTTGACCACCGCGGCGACCAGCGCGGCGCGCTGCTCGGCGTTCAGGCCGGGCGCGCCATAGACGCCGCGCCAGTTGTAGACCTCGATGTCGACGCCCTGGGCCTTCAGCGGTGCGATGCCCTCGATCGGCTTGTCGGCCGACACCGCCAGCGCGCGCATCTTGCCGGATTTCACGAACGGCAGGAACTCCGAGACGCCGGCCAGGCCGACCGTCACATGGCCGCCGAGAATCGCCGCCGAGGCCTCGCCGCCGCCGGAGAACGGCACGTAGTTGACCTTGCGCGGATCGACCCCGACCGCCTTCGCGTACAGGCCCGCGAGCGTGTGGTCGACCGAACCCTTGGAGCCGCCGCCCCACGACACCGCGCCCGGATTCGCCTTGAGCCGCGCCGTCAGGTCGGCGATCGACTTGATCGGCGAGGCCGCGCCGACGACGACGATCATCGTGTCGGCATAGAGCCGCGCGATCGGCGTGGCGTTCTTCAGCGTGATCGGCGGCTTGTTGCTCTCGATCGCGCCGACCATCACCGAGCCGACCACCATCAGCGCGGCCGGATTGTTCTTCTCGGAGTTGACGAACTGGGCCAGCGCGATCGTGCCGCCGGCGCCGCCCTTGTTGTCGTAGGTGGCGGCCTTGGCCTGGCCGGAGGCGATCATCGCGGCGCCCAGACTGCGGCCGGTCTGGTCGTAACCGCCGCCGGGGTTGGCGCCGATCATCACGCGGATCGAATCGTAGGCGGCGAACGCGGGCACGGCGGCGCCGGCGGCGGTCACGGCGGCAAGACGCAGCAGGTTGCGGCGGTTCAGGAACACGATGCGGGTCTCCTCCACGAACGTCATGCGTTCGTTCATCCGGTCATCAACGGGCGATCAGCAGATCGAGCAGGCGCTGCGGCGTTTCGATCAGCGCGTCGGCTCCCCAGGCGGCCGGCGGCGATTCGTCGCCGCTGTAGCCGTAGGCGGCGGCCACCGCCGCCATGCCGGCCGCATGGGCTGCCGCCACGTCGCGCTGGTCATCGCCGACGTACACGCAGCGGGCCGGCGCCACGCCGGTCAGCCGCGCGGCCAGCAGCAATGGTTCGGGGCGCGGCTTGGGATGCCCGGTGGTATCGCCACCGATCGCCACCGCGCTGCGCCCGCCCAGTTCGAGTTCGTCGAGTATGCGCCGAACGTATCGTTCCACCTTGTTGCTGACGACTCCCCAACGGATGCCGGCCTCTTCCAGCTTCTGCAGCAACTGCGGCATGCCGTCGAACAGCCGCGTGTGCACGACCATCGCCTGTTCGTATCGGCGCAGGAACTCGTCGCGCAGGTCCGCGAAGCGCGGATCGGTGTTGGCCACGCCGAGTCCGCGGCCGATCAGGCCGCGTGCGCCCATCGACGCGAACGGCCGCAGGTCGGCGAGCTCCAGCGGCGCCAGTCCCTGCTCGATGCGCATCGCGTTGATCGGCGCCGACAGGTCGTGCGCGGTATCGGCCAGCGTGCCGTCGAGATCGAAGAACACCGCATCGGGACGCGGACGAGGCCAGCGGTCGGCGATGCTGCTCATTCGGGTCTGACGAATGCCGCGAGGTAGTTGACGCTGACGTCGTCGTCGACCAGCCGGTAGACCCGGGTCAGCGGGTTGTAGGTCAGGCCGGTCAGCGCCAGCGACTGCAGCCCGGCCGCCCGCGCCGCGCCGATCAGCTCCGACGGGCGCAGGAACTTCTCGTATTCGTGGGTGCCGCGCGGCAGCAGCCGCAGCAGATGCTCGGCGCCGACGATCGCGAACAGGAACGCCTTCGGATTGCGGTTGATCGTCGAGAAGAACAGATGACCGCCCGGCCGCACCAGCGCCGCGCAGGCGCTGATCACCGAGCCCGGGTCGGGCACATGCTCGAGCATCTCCATGCAGCTCACGACGTCGAACGACGCCGGCTCGCGCGCCGCCATCGCCTCGACGGCGATCCGTTCATAGCGGACCTGCGCGCCGCTTTCCAGCGCATGCAGCTCGGCCACCTTCAGCGGCTTGTCGGCCAGATCGATGCCGGTGACCGAGGCGCCGCGCAGCGCCATCGATTCGGCCAGGATGCCGCCGCCGCAGCCCACGTCGAGCACCTTCCTGCCGGCCAGTCCACCCGCCAGCCGTTCGATCCAGCCGAGCCGCAACGGATTGATCTCGTGCAGCGGACGGAACTCCGACTGCGGATCCCACCAGCGGCTGGCGAGCGCCTGGAACTTGGCCAGCTCGGCCGGGTCGGCATTGTCGGTGCGGGGAGGGGTGGAGACGGTCATCGCGGTCCGTGCCAGCAAGGCATTCCAGAGAGGCATTCTAGTAGCCTGTCGGGGTTGAAACCTGCCCGCGCCGGTGCCTGTCAGGCCCCCAGACGAGGCGCCGGCGACGCGGTGTGGCCGGGCCACATAAGGAGCCGGCAACGACGGATGGGGGCCTGACAGGCACCGGCCCTTCGGGTGAGTACCTTATCGGGTCGCACTCTTCGTTGCAAATGCTCGGCGTAGCCCCGCTACGCCTGCGCTTTGCGCCTCGATTGCGACCCGATAAGGTACTCACGCGGGCAGGTTTCAACCCCGACAGGCTCCTAGATCCGCTGACGGCGCACGACGATACCGGCTTTTTCGCGATCCCAGGTATCGGCGGTGATGCCGTCGGCGCGGATCAGGTGTTTCTGGACCTTCTGTGTCGGCGTGCGCGGCAGCTCCGGCACCTGGCGCAGGTAGCGCGGCACCATGAAGTGCGCCATCCGCGGAATCAGGTACTCGGTCAGCGCCTTGGGGTCCAGGCTGCGGCCGGACTGCATCACCACCACCGCCAGCACCTCGTCCTCGCCGTGCTCGCTGGGCACCGCGACCGCGGCCGATTCCAGCACGTCCGGATGGCCGTTGATCTCGGCCTCGACCTCGAACGACGAGATGTTCTCGCCGCGCCGGCGGATCGCGTCCTTCATCCGGTCGACGAAGAAGTAGTTGCCGTCGCCGTCGACGCGGAAGGCGTCGCCGGTGTGGAACCAGCCGTTGCGCCAGGCGCGCGCGGTGGCCTCCGCGTTGCCGTAGTAGCCGCTGTTCATCGACCACGGCACGTCGGAGCGGACGATCAGCTCGCCGACTGCGCCCGGGGCCACCTCGCAGTCGTTGTCGTCGACGATCCGCACCTCGACGCCGGGCCGCGGCCGGCCGCAGGTGGCCAGCGGCGTCGGATTCAGCCCCGAGATGATCGGGCACGAGATCTCGGTCATGTTGAACAGCGTGTAGATCTCGATGCCGAAACGGGCCGAGAAGCTCGGCGCATCCTCCAGCAGCGGGATCATCAGCGCGCAGCGCAGCGTGTGCTGCCGGTCCGCGGCCGACGGCGGCCGCTTGGCCAGCAGGGTGGCCATGCTGCCCAGCAGGATCACGAAGGTCGCCTGGTGCGCGGTGATCACGTCCCAGAAGGTATCTGTCCGGAATGCGTCGACGATCGCCACCGACGCGCCGCGCGTCAGCATCGCGTACACCGCCCCGGTGCCGCCGACGTGGAACAGCGGCAGGATCACGAGCTGCCGGTCGTCGCGGCCGATGAACGGCCAGGCGTTGCCGCCGGTGGTCGCGTGCACGTACGACGACATCACGCCCTTGGACGGGCCGGTGGTGCCCGAGGTGTAGATGATCGTCTGCAGATCCCACGGCTTGACGTCGCAGGCCGGCGCGGCCGGATCGAACGTCGCCGGCGCCAGCGACGAGGCCGGATGCAGCCGCAGGGCGGCGGGGATCCGGGCCGCCGTGGCTGCGGACTGCGCGTCCGCCGCCGGCGCGGCGCCGTCGAGCACCACCAGGTCGGCCAGCCGGCCGAGGTCGATGTCATGCAGCCGCTCGATCAGCGCCGCATGCGCGACGATCAGCCGCGCGCCGGACAGGCCGATCGCATGTTCGAGGATCCGGCCCCGGTAGGCGAGGTTGATCGGCACGTAGACGGCGCCCAGGTAGTTCAGCCCGAACCACACGCGGATCGCGTCGGGCCCGTTAGGCAGCCACGAATGAACGTTCTCGCCGGCCTGCACGCCGAGCGCGCGGAAGCCGGCTGCGGTGCGCCGGGTGATCTCCAGGGTCTGCCGGTACGTCCATTCGCTGCCGTCGGCGAACCGGGCGAACACCTTGTCGGGCTGCAGCCGCGCCCACTTCTCGAGCACGTCGCGCAGCACGCAGTCCTCGGCCGCGGGGATCCGCGGGTCGAACCAGGTCTTCGTCATCGTCCGTTCTCCTCGAGCCTTCGGTCAGATCGGCGAGATGCCATGATGCCTGGCCGGCTGGCGCAGATGGCGCTTGCGCACGCCGCAGCGCTGCAAGGTCGCGATGATCAGCGGCCGGGTGTCGCGCGGATCGATCGCGTCGTCGATGCCGAAGTGCGCGGCGGCATGTATCGCGCCGAGCTGTTCGCCGAAGCGCCCGATCAGCTCGGCGCGCCGCGCCGCCGGATCGGCGGCGGCCGCCACCTGCCGCTGGTAGGCGACGTCGACCGCGCCTTCGACCGACATCGCGCAGATCTCGGCGGTGGGCCAGGCGACGCACAAGTCGGCATCGAAGCTGCGGCCGCCGCACATCGCGATGTAGCCGAGGCCGTAGCCCTTGCGCAGCACCACCGAGATGCGGGTGACGCTGGCCTGGCCCAGCTCGAACAGCAGCCGCGCGCTGCGCCGCGCAAGGCTGCTGCGCTCGGCGCCGGAGCCGAGCAGGAAGCCGGGCAGGTCGATCAGGTAGACCAGCGGCAGGCCGAACGCGTCGCACAGCGACACGAAGTGCGCACCCTTCTCGCAGGCCGGCGCATCGAGCGCGCCGGCGATGTGCAGCGGCTGATTCGCGACGATGCCCGCCGGCCGGCCGTCGAAGCGGACGAACGCGGTCACCAGGTTCTTCGCATAGGTGGGCTTGATCTCGAACACGGTGCCGGCGTCGGCGATCGCGCCGATCACCTTGCGGATGTCGTAGGCGCGGCGGCGGTTCTGCGGGATCACCGTCAGCAGCGACTCGTCGCGCCGGGCTGCGTCGTCGCCGGTGGCGACGACCGGCGCCGGCTGCTGCGCATGCGAGGGCAGATAGCCGAGGTAGCGGCGCACCAGCCTCAGCGCCTCGTCGTCGTCGGCAGCGGCGAGGTCGGCCACGCCGTGGCGATCGACCTGGGTCGCCGCGCCGCCCAGCGTCTCCTTGTCGACCTCCTCGCCGGTCGCCGCCTTCACCAGCGCCGGGCCGGCGATGCCCATCGTCGAGGTGCCGCGCACCATGACGACGAAGTCGGCGAGACCGGCGAAGTTCGACGGACCGGCGAAGCCCGGCCCCATCATCACCGCGACGGTCGGCACCCAGCCCGACAGCAGCGCCATCGTCTGGAAGAACGTCGAGCCTTCGGCGAAGTGCCGGCTGTCCAGGCCCTCCTGGATGCGGTGGCCGCCGCCGTCGAGCAGCAGCACCAGCGGGCAGCCGTGCTCCAGCGCATGCGCGGCCAGCCGCTCCAGCTTGTGGCCGCCGATGCGGCCGTTGGAGCCGCCGAGCACCGTGTAGTCGAACGCCGCGACGCAGGCGGGCCGGCCGTCGATCGTCGCGTGGCCGGTCACGACGCCGTCGGCCGGTGCCTGCAGCCCGTCGGTGTCGAAGGTGTCGCGCTTGGGCTCGATGAAGCCGCCGATCTCGTGGAACGAACCGGCATCGGTCAGCCGGGCGATCCGCTCGCGGGCGCTCAGCTTGCCGGCCGCATGCTGGCGCGCGATCGCCGCGGCGCGGCCGGCGTCGGAAAGCGCGAAGCGCGCGCGGGTCAGCGCGTCGACCGCGGCCTGGCCGTGGAGCGGCTGCCCGGCCGGCGCGTGATCGGGTGAAGGCTGCCGGGGAGGCGGCGTGCCCGAAGGGTGCCCGGTCCGCGGTCGATCGTCCGGCGGGTGCTCGGCGGGTAGTCGATCGGCAGGCGGGCGCTCGGAAGGCGGTTCGGTCATCGGCGTCTCATCGCGGCCGGCCGCGCGGCGTCGGGCCGCGGTCGTGGGTTGCGGCGGTCACGCCGCGGCTGCGCAGCACCTGCTTCTGGATCTTCTCGGTCGGCGTCTTCGGCAGCGACTCGAAGAACTCGACGTAGCGCGGCACCATGAAGTACGGCAG
Organism: Burkholderiaceae bacterium; assembly: GCA_036826495.1. Taxonomy (GTDB): domain Bacteria; phylum Pseudomonadota; class Gammaproteobacteria; order Burkholderiales; family Burkholderiaceae_E; genus DAISWF01. Next base: position 11,973 of record DAISWF010000006.1, on the reverse strand, counting down.
CCGCGCGTCGAGGAATTCGAGCAGCGCCTCGGCCTGCAGCGTGCCGCCGGGCCGCAGCACGACGCAGGCCATGATCTCGTCCTCGGTGCTGTCGCTGGGCACCGCGATGATCGCCGATTCCAGCACCGCCGGATGCTCGTTGATCTCGCTCTCGACCTCGAAGCTGGACACGTTCTCGCCGCGCCGGCGCACCGCGTCCTTCAGCCGGTCGACGAACCAGAAGCGGCCGCTGCCGTCGCGCCGGAAGGCATCGCCGGTATGCAGCCACTGGTTGCGCCAGGCGGCGACGGTCGCTTCCGGCATCGCGTGATAGCCGTCCATCACCGACCACGGGTCGCGGGTGCGCACGATCAGTTCGCCGATCCGGCCGTCCGGCACCTCCTGGTCGTGCTCGTCGACGATGCGGGCTTCGAAATCGGGCCGCAGCCAGCCGGCGAGCCCGGGTTCGGCATAGCCGAGCGGCGCGCGCACGATCGTCGACCCTTCGGTCAGGCCATAGCCGGTCGCGACCGCCTCGATGCCGAAGCGCGCCTTGAACTCGTCGAGCTGCGCGATCACCGGCACCATCGTGATCCGCCGCAGCGTGTGGTCGCGGTCGCCCGCCGACGGCGGCTGGCGGTAGAGGAAGTTGGCCATCGCCCCCAGCAGCAGCGCGTAGCTGCAGCGGTATCGGCGCACGTCGTCCCAGAACGTGGTGGCCGAGAAGCGCGGCAGCACCACGGCGCCGGCGGCGCCGATCAGCGACTTGTAGACGCCGGCCCATTGGCCGCCGATGTGGAACAGCGGCAGCGTGCACAACGTGATCTCGTCGGGCCGCTGCGCATCGAAGAGCGCCGGCGTCGCGTAGCCGTACGCATGCGCGTGGGTCACGCGGACGCCCTTGGACAAGCCGGTCGTGCCCGACGTGTACAGGATGCCGATGAGATCCCACGGGTTCAGCGCGGCGGGCAACGCGCGGGCGGCCGGCAGCTCCTCGAAGCGCTGCACCGTCAGCCGGTCCGGGAAGCGCGGGGCGGGGCGGTCGGCCGGCCAGTCGCCGCGGACGACCAGCCGCTCGAGCGTGAGGAGGGCCGGCGCGACCTCGGCGATCACCGCGCCATGGACGGCGTCGATGATCATCACTCGCGCGCCCGAGTCGTCGATCACGTGACGCAGGATCGTGCCTTTGTACGCGGTGTTCACCGGCACCTCGACCCGCGCGGTCAGCGACAGCGCGAGCCAGGCGGTCACGTGGTCGACGTGGTTGTCGAGCATCAGCAGCACGTGCTCGCCGGCGGCGACGCCGAGCCGGTCCAGCCCGCCGGCCAGCGCCAGCGCCTCCTCGTACAGCGCCGCGTAGGTCAGTTGCCGCGCCGGGTCGCGGACCGCGAGCCGGTCGGGCGCGGCCTCCTTCCATTCGGCAGCCCATTCGTTGCAGACGTCG
>DAISWF010000006.1:0-10540 GCA_036826495.1 Burkholderiaceae bacterium | reverse complement strand
CCGACAGCGCGGCATCGAACACCGCGGCCACGTGCCGCTGCGCGAGCGGCGGCAGCGGCAGCTCGCTGAGCTTCGGATCGGTCCTCGGGTCGATCGAGGGTGGCATCGTGAACTCCGGTCGACCGCGTCAGAACGGTTCGATGATCCGCTTGCGCCCGCTGCGCGGCGCGGGCGGCGGCAAGGTGCGCAGCGTGTTCAGCAGCATCGCGCGGGTATCGGCCGGATCGATCACGTTGTCGTAGATGAACCGGCCGGCGGCCTCGATCGCGGTGTTGGCGTCCTTCATCGCCTGGGTCAGCTCGCGATGGCGGGCGGCGCGGGTCTCGGCATCGGCGATCGCCTCGAGCTCGCGCTTGTGCAGGATGCTGACCGCGCCCTCCAGCCCCATGCCGCCGTATTCCGCGGTCGGCCAGGCCAGCAGCACCGCCGGCTCCAGCGGCTGCGAGCCCATGATGTAATAGCCCAGGCCGTAGGCCTTGCGCAGCACCACCGTCATCATCGGCGTCGTCGCATTGGCGATCGCCGACAGCATCCGGCCGCTGTGGCGCACCAGTCCGGTCTTCTCGGCCTCCGGTCCGATCATCAGCCCCGGGGTGTCGCACAGCAGCAGCAGCGGGATGTCGAACGCATCGCAGATCTGCACGAAGCGGGCGGCCTTGACCGACGCCGGCGTGTCGATCGCGCCGGCCGACTGCGTCGGCTGGTTCGCCACGACGCCGACCGCGCGGCCTTCGAAGCGCACCAGCGCGGTGACCACCGGCTTGCCGAACGAGGGCTTCAGCTCCAGCATGCTGCCGACGTCGGCCAGGTGCTGGATCACCTTGCGCACGTCGTAGGCGCGGCGCGGGTTCTCCGGGATCATCGTGCGCAGCGGCAGCGGGTCCGGTGCCGGGCCGGGTTCGACCGGCGGGCCGAAGTAGCTCAGATAGCGCTGCGCGAGCTCGATCGCCTGCGCATCGTCGTCGGCCAGCAGGTCGACGACCCCCGAGCGCACGTGCACGTCGACCGGACCGATCTCCTCGGGCCGCAGCCGCACGCCCATCGCCGCCTCGACCAGCGGCGGGCCGGCCAGGCCGATCGCCGAGTCGCGCACCGCGATCAGCAGATCGCACATGCCGGCCAGGTTCGCATGGCCGGCGAACGCCCGGCTCGGCACGATGCCTATCGTCGGCACCAGGCCCGACAGCTTCGCGAACACCACGAAGGTCGGCGTCGAGCCGCGCGCGGTCGCCAGCATGTCGTGCGTGCGCGCGCCGCCGCCTTCCAGCCACAGCACGACCGGCAGCCGGTGGCGCAGCGCATGCTCGAACATCCGCGTGATCTTCATGTGGTTGACGACGCTCTGGGTGCCGCCGTGCACCGTGTAGTCGTACATCACCAGGTCGGCCGGCCGGCCGCCGATCCGCGCGGTGCCCATCACCAGGCCGTCGGCCGGGCCGTCCATGCCGGCCACCGCCGGCCGCGCGAGGCCGCCGTACTCGACGAAGCTGCCGGCATCGGTCAGTGCGGCCAATGCCTCGCGCACCGTCAGCCTGCCGCGCGCCCGCTGCCGCGCCACCGCCTCGGGCCGCGCCTCGTCGAGCAGCGCGCGCTGCGCGTCGCGTACGCGGGCCAGCTCGGCGCGCACGCACGCCGGATCGGCGCGCGGTGCCTCGCTCATTTCGCGCGCTCCCGGAAGACGCCGGCGGCCTTCGGATCGCGCGCCGATGCCAGCGTGCCCATCGCGATCTCGTCGGGCCCGATGCCGGTATGGTTGGTCGGCGTGAAGCTGATCGGGCCGAGCAGTCCGGGATAGTTCTTCACGTTGTCGAGCGCGCGCTTGACCTTGTCCGGCTCGAACGACTTCTCCTGCTCGATGACGAACTTCAGCAGATGCAGGAAGTCGTAGTACGGGCTCATCGTCACCGCGGTTTCGACGCCCTTGGCCTCGGGGTACGACTGCAGCTTCTTCGCGAACGCCTGCTGGCGCGGCCCCGGCGCTTCCTTGTCGGTCCACGTCAGCGACTTGTAGTGGGTGCCGCTGGCGCCGCGGATCGCCTCGGCCGGCACCAGGTCGATGAGGCTGTCGAGGAACAGCCCGTTGTGACCGGCGACCATCGGATACCACTTCTGGCTGTGCATCGCGTTGAACGCCATCGCCGCGTTGGGGATGTTGGCGATCCAGGCCAGCACGCCCTCGGCGCCGCCTCTGCGCAGGTTGCCGACATAGGCGTTCAGGTCGGGCGCATTGATCGGATACACCTCGATCGACACGGCGCTCAGTCCGCGGCGCTTCAGCGCCTCCTTGCAGGCGGTCGTGGCCTGTTCGCCGAACGCGGTGTTCTCCTGCAGGATGCCGATCTTCTTCAGCTTGTGGGTGTCCGCCAGGTGTCGCACCGCCGCCTCGCCCTGGTGGTCGGTGTTGAACGAGCACTGGTAGTGATACGGATACCTGCTGCCGTCGCCGATCTCGGCGGCGAACGCGTAGGTGGTCTGCAGCAGCTTCGCCGGGCCGGTGAAGGCCAGCGAGGCCAGCGACTGCGAGCTGCCGGTCGGCCCGACCAGCGCGGTCGCGCCGGCGTCGATGATCTTCTTCATCACGGTGGGCTGCTTGGCCGGCGACGCCTCGTCGTCCTCTTCCTTGCGGACGATCGGCCGGCCGAGGATGCCGCCCGCGGCATTGATCTCGTCGACCGCGATCAGGCCGCCGACGTACAGCGGCGCGAAGCTCGAGGCCAGCCTGCCGGTGCTGGGCCTCACCCAGCCGATCGACACCGGATTCTGCTGGGCGAACAGCAGCGGCGCACCGCCCATGCCGAGCAGGCCGGCGCCGAGCCGGCCGGCGGTCGCCAGGAACTGGCGCCGGTCCAGGCTGCCGTCGGCCTGCACGCCGAATGGACGGGTCACGGGACGATTTCGCATCGGTGTCTCCTTGTCGGGTTGGATGGGGCGGCCTGCGTGGGTTCGGAATCCGTGTCAGACACCCAGGTACGCATGGCGGATCATTTCGCTGCCGGACAGCTCGGCGGGCGTGCCGCTGCCGATGATCCGTCCGCTCTGCAGCACGTAGACGAAGTCGGCGACTTCCAGCGCACGCTCGACGAGCTGCTCGACCAGCACGATCGCGCAGCCCTGGTCGCGCAGCTTCAGGATCACGTCGATCACCTGGTCGACGACGATGGGCGCCAGCCCCAGCGACGGCTCGTCCAGCATCAGCAGCCGCGGCGTGCGCAGCAGCGCCTGCGCGATCGCCAGCATCTGCTGCTGGCCGCCGGACAGCGCGCCGGCGGCGACCTGCGGCCGCTCGGCCAGCATCGGAAACGTCGACAGCACCTGGTCGAGCCGCCGTTTCTCCTCGGCGCGCGACAGCCCGGCGCCGTACAGACCCAGGTCCAGGTTCGACAGCACGCTCTGCGTGCGGAACAGGCGCCGGCCTTCGGCCACGTGCAACAGGCCGCGGTCGACGATACGCGCCGGCGGCAGGCCGCCGATGGGTTCGCCGGCGAAGCGCACCGTGCCTGCGGTGAGCGGCAGCAGCCCGGAGATCGCCTTCAGCAGCGTGCTCTTGCCCGCGCCGTTGCCGCCCAGCACCGTGACGATGCGGCGCTCGTGCACCTGCAACGACACCTGCCGCAGCACCTCGACGCGGCCATAGCCGCAATCGATCCCCCGCAGGTCGAGCAGCGGCTCATCGGCGGGCGAAGGCGCGGCGGCTGCGGCTCGCGGGGACGTAGACGAGGGGTTCATGATGACAGCGCCCGTTTGCCCATGTAGGCGGCCATGACCTTCTGGTCGCTGAACACCGCCTCCGGCGTGCCCGACGCCAGGATCCGGCCGCCGTCGAGCACGGTGACGCCGCGCGCGAGATTGGCCACCAGCTCCAGGTGGTGCTCGACGATGACCACCGTCGTGCCCAGCCGCGCGATCTCGCCGACCAGCCGGGCCAGCCCGTCCAGCTCGCTTAGCGACAGGCCGGCGGCCGGCTCGTCGAGCATCAGCAGCCCCGGGCGGCCGAGCAGCGCGCGGGCGATCTCGACCAGCCGCTGCTGTCCGTGCGGCAGGTCGCCGGCCGGATCGTGCGCTCGCTGGTGCAGGCCGACGAACCGCAGATAACGCAGCGCCTCGGCGGTGCGGCCGGCCGCTTCGCGGCGCGCCGAAGGCAGCGCCAGCGCGATGCCGGCGAGCCCGCTGCGTTCGTCGGAGAAGGCGCCGAGCATCACGTTCTCGAGCACGTTCAGCTCGGCGATCAGCTTCGGCGTCTGGAACGTTCGCCGCACACCCAGCCGGGCGATCGCGCCGGCCTCCATCCGATCGGTCCGGCGGCCGGCGATGCGGATCGTGCCGGCATCCAAGGGGTAGTAGCCGCTGATCAGGTTCAGCAGCGTGGTCTTGCCCGACCCGTTGGGCCCGACGATCGCATGCACCGCGCCGGCCGGCAGCTCGAGCGAGACGTCGGTGAGGGCGGCGATGCCGCCGAAGCGTTTGGTGACGTCGCGGACCTCCAGCGCGGCGCCGGTGATCGGCGGCATCGTCGCGGCGGCCGCTGCCGGTTCGTCGCCCGCCACGTCGTGGCTGCTGCCGCCGCGGCGCGCCCACCGCCGCGCCAGCGTCTCCAGCCCGCCGGCCAGGCCGCCGGGCGCGAACAGGATCAGCAGCAGCAGCGCGCTGCCGTAGATCAGCAAGCGCCAGTCGTGCAGCGCAGCCAGCAGTTCCGGCACGATGAAGAACACCAGCGTGCCGACCAGCGCGCCGTGCAGCCGGCCCATGCCGCCCAGCACGATCACCAGCAGGAAGAACGTCGACAGGTCGGTCGGGAAGTCGTCCGGCGTGATCACCGTCTTGTGGACCGCCATGAACGCGCCGGCCAGCCCGGCGAGCGCGGCGCTGATGACGAACGCCTGCATCTTCAGCCGCACCAGCGACGCGCCGACGCCCCGCACCAGCACCGGGTGTTCGTGCAGGCCGAGCAGCGCCCGGCCGAAGCGGGAGGCGACCAGGTTGCGCACCGCGAGGAACGCGCCGAAGCTGACGGCCAGCAGCATCCAGTAGAGCTGGTTCTGCGTGAACAGGTGGCCGAACAGTGCCGGCTTCGGGATGCCGACGATGCCGGCGAAGCCGTGCGTGAGGCCGCGCCACTCGGTCAGCAGCCCGCCGACCACGTTGGCGAAGCCTAGCGTGACCAGCGCGAAATACCAGGTCGACAGCCGGAACGCCGGCAGCGCCATCAGCGCGCCGGCGCCGGCCGTCAGCAGCAGCGCCAGCGGCAGCGCGAGCCAGAACGACAGCTTGTAGTCGACCATCGCGATCGCCACCGTGTAGGCGCCGATCGCCACCAGCGCGCCCTGGCCGAGCGAGATCTGCCCGCCGTAACCGGACAGCAGATTCAGCCCCAGCGCCACCAGGAAGTAGATGCCGATCTGCGTGCCGAGGAACAGCACGAACTCGCCACGGACCAGCAGCGGCACGATCGCCAGCAGCAGCACGAACGCGAGATAGCCGGGCCACGAGCGATGCGCGCGCGGCGCCATCGAAGCGGTCATCGGCATGCCGGCCATCAGACCATCCGCGTGCGGGTGGAACCGATCAGCCCGCTCGGGCGGATCAGCAGGATCGCCAGCACGACGACGAAGGTCGCGGCATTCTGATAGCCGGGCGTCAGCAGCGCGCCGCTGACCGCCTCGACGATGCCGAGCACGCAGCCGGCGATCAGCGCGCCGCGGATGCTGCCGACGCCGCCGACCGCCACCGCCTCGAAGCCCTTGATCAGCAGCAGCGGCCCCAGCCCGGTCGATGCATACAGCATCGGCGCGGCCAGGATGCCGATCACGCCGGCCGCGATGCCGCCGACCACGAACGACAGCCAGGCGAGCCGGTTGGGGTCTATGCCGCGCAGCAGCGCCGCCTCGCGGTCCTCGGCGATCGCGTTGACCGCGCGGCCGGTGCGGCGGGTGTAGAACCAGCCGGTCAGCGCGACCATCGCGGCGGTGAACACCAGCACCAGCACCTGGTAGCCGCTGACCTCCAGCGGGCCGATCCGGTGCAGCTCGGTGGTGACCGGCGGCGGCGGTCGTACGATCCGGGGGTCGGGGCCGAACAGCTTGCCGACCGCATCCTGCAGGATCAGCGACACCGACAGCGTGCTGATGATCCAGCCCACGCCGTGGCGGCGTTTGAGCATCGGCGCGATCGCGACGAAGTACTCGATCCAGGCGATCAGCGCGACCAGGGCGATCGCCAGCAGCGCGGCCAGATACCAGGGCAGGCGGCTCGCGCCCAGCAGTGCGGCGCAGAACATCGCGCCGATCATGATCAGATCGCCCTGCGCGAAGTTGAAGGTGTTGGTGGGCCGATAGAGGATGTTCAGGCTGATGCCTGCCAGGGCGTACAGACAGCCCGCCACGAGTCCATGCAGCACGACGCTCGGATCCATCCGGTCTCCATCGATCGATGCGCGATGGTCGACCGGCGCGGCCCCGGGCGTCTTGCGTCAAGACGCTGCCGGCATCCGGTTTTGCGCGATACTACCGGGCAGAGGGGTGGCACCGGTGTTGAACGGAGACGGGTTTCGATGGCTGAACATCGGATCGATCGGTTGCAGGCGGGTGCTGCCGGGCGCGACGGCTATTGCCGGCGGATCCGCGTCGATGCCGACCGTGTCTTCTACTGTGGCGACCTCGGCCGGCCATCGATGCGCCGCTCGGGCGCGATCAACGTCTACGTGGCGCTCGAGGCGCCGCTGCGCTTCAGCTTCGACGGCGGGCCGTGGCAGGCCGGCGAATGCGTCGTCGCACAGCCCTATGTCGAGCAGCGTCTGGCCTGCGACGGTCGACTGATCTGCGACTTCATGATCGAACCGGAATCGGTCGATTGCGCCGCGCTGCCGGCGTTCCTGCGTGCGGGCGGCGCCGTGCGCGCGCCGCGGTTCGTGCAGCGGGTGCGGGCGGCCGCGCAGGGCGCGCCGCTGGCCGCGCGCAGTCTCGACGAGAGCCTGCTCGATGCGCCGCTGCCGCGGCGCGCGATGGATCCGCGGATCGCGCGGGTCGTCGAGCATCTGCAGCAGATGCCGAATTCGCCGATGCAGGCGCAGGCCTTCGCCGCGCAGGCGCGGCTGTCGCTGTCGCGCTTCCTGCATCTGTTCAAGGAACAGACCGGCCGCTCGTACCGGACCTTCCGCGCGTGGAAGCGGGCGCGGATGCTGCTGCCGCGGATCAACCAGCCGCAGAACCTGGCGCGGCTCGCGCAGGACATCGGCTATCCGGACTCGAGCCACTTCAGCCACTCGATCCGCCAGTACTTCGGCATCTGTCCGAAGGACATCCTGGCCGGCTGCAGCCGGCTGCAGGTGGTGGCCGGCGACGCCGGCGGGCAGCGCTACTGCCGCGCGCTCAGCACGGCGCGCGATTCGCGCAGCGCGTTGCCCAGCTCGATCACCGCCATCGCGTAGAAGCTCGAGCGGTTGTAGCGGGTGATCACGTAGAAGTTCGGCGTGCCCAGGTAGTAGCTGACCGGGCCGTCGCCGTTGGGCAGGTCGATCAGCGCGAGCTTCATGTCGCCGGGCACGCCGTCGACGCTGCTGATGCCGTAGCCCGCCAGCTCGGTCAGCGTGAAGCGCGGCTCGATGCCGGCTTCCACCAGCGGCCGCAGCCGGGTCTCGTCGGCGAACAGCGCCGGCAGCCGCGTCGTCTCGCCGCGTTGCCAGCCGTGCTCGGCGAGGAAGCGGGCGACGCTGCCGATCGCATCGACCGGGCTCGCCCGCAGATCGATGCGGCCGTCGCCGTCGAAATCGACCGCATAGCGCCGGATGCTGCCCGGCATGAACTGCGGCAGGCCGATCGCGCCGGCGAACGAGCCCTTGACCGATGCCGGCGCCAGGCCGCTGTCGCGGGTGTACAGCAGGAACTGCTCGAGCTCGGAACGGAAGAACGCGGCGCGGCGCGGATAGTCGAACGCCAGGATCGTCAGCGCGTCGACGACCCGGTAGTCGCCGGTGACGCGGCCGTAGATCGTCTCGACGCCGATGATGCCGACGATGATCTCCTCGGGCACGCCGTACTGCTGCGACGCCCGGCGGATGTCGGCTTCGTGCTCGCGCCAGAAGCGCACGCCTTCGCGGATCCGCAACGGGTCGAGGAAGCGCGTGCGATAGACGGCCCACGAGCGTTTGAAGCCGGCCGACGGCGGCTGCATCAGCCGGATCACCGAGCCATCGGCACGGATCTGCGTGAACGCGCGGGCCAGCTCGTCGGCGTCGAAGCCGTGGCGCTCGACCAGCTCGGCGATGAACTGGCGCACGTCGTCGCGGGTCGAGTAGTCGACGGCGGCGATCGCCGGTGCCGTAGCGGCGGCGGCCGCCGCAGCGGCAGAGGTCGCGGCCGGGGGCCGGTTGCGCCGCCTGGTTGCCGCGTCCGCGTCGGTCGCATCGGTGGCGACGGCCACGGCGGTCAGCATCAGCAGCGCGGCGAGGATCTTCGTTTTCATCGTGAGCTTCGGACGGAAAGGCTCGTTCTCATGGACGGAAGCCTTTCACGAGCGAGCGGAAGTGTTGCACGTCGCCGGTGCCGGCGGCGGTCCGGGCGTACCGGAGGTTGTTGTACAGCGACACGATGTGGCGTGCATGCTGCAACTGCTCGTCGTCGAGCCCGCGGGCGATCCGTTCGAGATGGCGGGCGGCGGTCTCGTGCGGGATCCGGTCGAGCCCGACGGCGGCCAGCCGGTCGCAGTAGATCCGGTACCAGCGTTCGATCGGGTCCCTGGGCATCCGCGGATGCAGCGTGAACAGCGCCGCCGCGCCGATCAGCAGCGCCAGCGCGACCGACATCAGCCCGGCGACGTCGCGCCAGGTGTCGAAGCTCAGGCCCAGGCCGGTCACCAGCCGCCGCTGGCGCGCCGAGTCGTACGACAGCACCCACTGATTCCATGCATTGGTCAGCGCATCGAGGTTCAGCCGCAGGTGGCGGGTGAGCTCGGCGGCCGACGACAGCGCGCCGCCCGGTTCCAGCCGGCGCGATGCGCGCGAGCCGCGTTCGATCCGTTCCGGCGCCACCGCGGTGACCGGATCCACCCGGACCCAGCCGCGATCGGCCAGCCATACCTCGGCCCAGGCATGGGCGTCGGCCTGCCGGACGATCCAGTAGTCGTCCAGCGGATTGGGCTCGGCACCCTGGTAGCCGGTCACCACGCGGGCCGGCACGTCCATCGCGCGCAGCATGAACACCAGCGCGCCGGCATAGTGCTCGCAGAATCCCGAACGGGTGTCGAACAGGAAGTCGTCGATGCCGTGCCGCCCGAGCGCCGGCGGCGTCATCGTGTAGCGGAACGGCTGTTCGTTGAACATCCGCATCAGCCGGTCGACGCGCCGTGCGGGGTCGGCGATCTCGGCCGCCCAGCGGGCGGCCAGCTCGCGGCTGCGCGGATTGATGTCGGCCGGCAGCCGCCGCCAGGTCTCCAGCGACTCGGGTGTCTCGTTCAGTCCCAGCCGGTAGTCGAGTCGCGATTCCACGTCGTAGCGCAGCCGCTGGCCGATCGCCGAGCGGGCCACGAGCTGCATGTCGGGCGCGAGCGCCGCCTCGCTGCCGATCGAATCGCCCAGCCGCACCGGCGCATCCAGCGCGAACAGCGACGCGCGCGCGTTCGCCTCGATCGTCACCGAGTACCGAACCGGCCGCGCGCGCTGATCGAAGCGCAACTGCAGCGGTACCTCGGGGCCGCGGCCGACGGCGGTCCAGGTCTCGCCGTCGAAGCGGCCGAACACCGGGCCGCGCCAGTACATCTGCGACTCGGCCGGGGCCAGCCCGTCGAACCGGACGCGCAACGCGCACTCGTCCGAGGTCCGCAGCCGCATCATGCGGCCCGGCCCCATCGAACCGGACCGCCCGGTGCGGCCCGGCAGCGAATCCTCGGGTACGCCCCACAGCGGCGACTGCAGCCGCGGGAACAGCACGAACAGCACCGCGGCGATCGGCAGCGCCTGCACGATCAGCAGCGTGGCCATCCGCAGGCGCTGCGGGATCGGCGCCTCGCGCTGGCCGAACTGCATCGTCACCATCGCCGCGATCAGCACCAGCATCGTCGCCGCGGTCCAGCCGGCGATCGTCATCGACTGCGAATGGAAGAAGCCGGTCAGCAGCAGGAAGAAGCAGAGGAACAGCACGACGAACAGGTCGCGCCGCGCTCGCATCTCCATCAGCTTCAGGCCCAGGAACAGCATCAGCAGCGTGACGCCGGCATCGCGGCCGAACAAGGTGTCGTAATGGGCGTAGACCGCGGTCACGCAGGCGACCGCGCCGACCCACAGCACCGCATTGGGCGGCAGCGCGCGGCCCGACATCACCAGGCCGAGCCGCCACAGGAACAGCGTGATGAAGCCGAGCGAGCTCCACCACGGCAGGTGCGGCATGTGCGGCATCGCGGCCAGCAGCGTGCCGGCCATCAGGAACAGCGTGTCGCGGCGATCGCGTTCCCATTGCTCGCCGAGCCGCCCGCCGAGCGCGCGCAGCGAGCCGTGCCAGCGCCGGCGGGCAACGGTCATGTCAGCGCCAGCGCCTCGAGGCAGCGCTGGCGG
>DAISWF010000005.1:55489-66260 GCA_036826495.1 Burkholderiaceae bacterium | reverse complement strand
TCAACGACTTACCGTTCTGGCTTGAACCTCCTGCGGCTTAAGTAAGCGACATTCGGTCTAGGGAAGGTCTGTCGCGACTGCGGATCTGCAATGCGCAATCGATCGCGTTGTGGATCGGGCGTGCGCAGGAATAGGGCTTGAACTCGATGTCGAGCCGGAACGGCCGGCCCAGTTCGACGGTCAATCGTGCCGGGTCGTTGCGATCGCTGAACGCGGCGAGGAAGCCGCGTTCGCCCTCGAAGATGGTCGCCGCGCCGGTGAAGCCGAGCTTCGCCAGCATGGCGGCGGTCACCCCGTTTCGCGCCGCCGGCCCGGGGTTCAGCCGCTTCTGCATCGAAGGGCCGTACATCTCCATCAAGCCGCTCGCCTGGGCGCCGGCCATGCCGAGCGCATGGACGATCTGTTCCCGATCGAGCTTCAGCAGCAGCGCGGAAGCGATCGCGGCACCGAACACCCCGCACGTGGGGGTGGTGTGAAAGCCGCGGTCGCGCAGCGACGGGTTCGCTGCGCGGCTGAGCCGTTCCATCATCTCGCAACCGGCGGCGAGCGCCCGAACCAGTTCCGCACCGCCCGCGCCGACCGATTCGGCCACCGCGATCGCCGCCGAATAGACCGGCGGACTGAAATGGAACAGCGCCAGGACGTCGATGTCGTCGAGCTCGACGCTGTGCGAGCAGATCGCATTGGCGAATGCGGCATGCACCGGCGGCACGCGGCGGACATCGCCGAGCAGAGTCGCGGACTCGACGCCGCCGCACTCGGCCGCGAACTGTCGTGCGACGCGGCCGCTGCCGGTCCGGCTGCCGCCGAGACCCACGCCGAGGTAGTCGAGCAGCAGTCGCCGGACAGCGGTGCGGGTCGCTTCCACCGGGGTGGCCGGGAAGCGCTGAAAGTGGTCGGCGAGTGCTTCGGCGATCGTGTCGGTCATGGTGTCTGATGTTTGTCGCGTGGATCGACGTCCAGCCGGACCACGATGCCTTCCAGAGCGCTGCAGAGCGCCGGATAGCGGCGCATCACGAGCGGATCGTGCCCGGGAACGATCCGCTGCTCGGCGCCGGCCAGCCGGCGCAGCGTCGCATAGCCTTCGAGCGCAGCCCCGACGTCGAACATCGTCGTGAACGCCCGGTTGCGCTCGAAATGCTCGTAGTAGTGACTGGCGTCGGAGGCGAGCACGACCGGCCCCCGAGCGGTGTCGACCCGGACGCACTGCAGCCCGTCGGTATGGCCGCCGATCCGATGCAGGCTGATGCCTGGCGCGAGTGCCGCTTCGCCGTCATGAAAGCGGACGCGATCCCCATAGACGAGCCGCACCATGCCGGCGACCTCGTCGACTTCGAAGCCATGGTTCAGATGACCATGAGCCATATGGCGTCCGGTGGCGTACGCCATCTCGCGATCCTGCAGGTGGAAGCGCGCCGCCGGAAAATCCTGGAACGTGCCGACGTGATCGTAGTGCAGGTGGGTGATGACGACATCCCGCACCGCTGCCGCATCGACGCCGACCAGCGCCAGCCCTTCGGCCGGCGTGCGCAGCAGCTCTCGTCCGCGCCGGCGGGCGACTTCCGGGCCGAAGCCCGTGTCGACGACGACGGTGCGCGCGGCGTTCCGGATGACCCAGACGTAGTAGTCCATCGGCATCGGCGCGTCATGGGGATCGCGGTCGAGGAAGTTCCTGGCCCGGCTGCTGTCGCGCGTCGCATACCGGATGGCGAGCACCTCGTAGGTCAACGCGGCTCCCTCGGGACGGCGGTCGGGCCTGCGTTGCGGCGATCGCTGCAGCGGCACGGTGAGTCGAATGGCATTGCCGGCTCTTTTCTCCTTTCCGTATGCTATTTCTATGCTTCCTGGAGATAAATCAGCCTTCAAGACATTCACTCTTGAATCGCTTTCCGTAATCGAGGCGGATGCATGCAGGATCTCAATGGCCTGGTCGTCTTCGTTCGAGTCGCCGAGACTCGCAGCTTCACCAAGGCGGGCGCCGCGCTCGCCCTGACGCCGTCGGCCGTGAGCAAAGCCGTCACGCGCCTCGAGAACGAGCTCGGCACGCAGCTCCTGCACCGGACGACGCGCTCGGTCAACCTGACCAACGAAGGGGCCAGCTTCCTGGAACGCTGTCAAACGATCCTTGCCGAGATCGAGGATGCGGAGTCGGCGCTGGCGCAGACTCGTACGCTTCCGCAGGGACGGCTGCGAGTGAAAATGCCCGTGGCCTTCGGCCGCCGGGTGGTGATCCCCGCCCTGCGCGGCTTCACCGAGCGCTACCCCGGAATCGTCGTCGACGCGGAACTCAGCGACCGGATCGCCGACGTGATCCACGAAGGACTGGATGCCGCGATCACCATCGGGCCGCCGGTGGATCCAGGTCTCGTCGCACGCAAGCTCTGCGATCTGCGCTTCATGGCCTGCGCGGCTCCCGCGTACCTCGCCGCGCACGGTGAACCCCTCACTCCGGAAGATCTGGAGGCGCACCGGTGCCTCGCCTACGTGCTGCCGCAAACGGGCCGCTACCGGGACTGGATACTGACCCGGGATGGCCAGACCTACGTGAAGAACGTTTCAGGCCATCTCAACGTCAACAATTCCGAGTCGTTGCTGGAATCCGCGATCGCAGGCGCCGGCATCGTGATGCTGAGCACCTTCACCGCCGATCAGGCGATTCGATCTGGAGAGCTGAAGGCCGTGCTGCTCGACTACGTCGCCGTCGGGCCGCAGGTATTCGTCGTCTATCCGCCGAACCGAAGCCTGTCGGCGCGCGTCCGGGCGTTCATCGCCTTTCTGCACGAAACGGTCGAATCGAATCCGGTGATATAGAAACCCGGCGTCGACACGGAAGCTTCGTGTCAGTCGGGCTTGATGCCCGCATCGCGGATCACCTTGCCCCACTTCGCGAGCTCGGCGCGGTAGAACTGCCCGAAGGCCGCCGGCGTCGAGCCGATCGGTTCGGCGCCCATGCCGAGCAGGCGTTCGCGAACCGCCGGCTCGCGCACCGCCTCGGCGGTCTCCTGGCCCAGGCGGCCGACGATCGCGGCCGGCGTACCCGCCGGCACGAGCACGCCGAACCAGGCGGTCGCCTCGAAATCCTTGACGCCCGATTCGGCCACCGTCGGGATGTCGGGCGCGACGCTGGAGCGCGTCTTCGTGCTGACCGCCAGCGCGCGCAGCTTGCCGGTCTTCACCAGCGGCAGCGTCGTGATGATGTTGTCGAACGTCACCGGCACCTGACCGCCGAGCACGTCGTTCATCGCCGGTGCGGCGCCGCGGTAGGGCACGTGCTGGAACTTCACGCCGGCCTGACTGCTCAGCAGCTCCATGAACAGGTGCGAGCCCGAACCGTTGCCGGCGGTGGCGTACTGGATCTCGCTGCCCGATCCCGTCTTGCCGGCCGCGGCGAGCAGCGCGGCCAGCGACGTGTACGGCGTGGCCGGATGCGTGACCAGCAGGAACGGCGTGGCGGCGACCAGCGACACCGGCTCGAAATCCTTGATCGGGTCATAGCCGATCTTGGGATGCAGGCTCGGGTTGACCGACGAGGCGATGGTGCCGAACAGCAGCGTGTAACCGTCGGGCGCCGAGCGGGCGACGTGCTCGATCGCGATGTTGCTGCCGGCGCCGACGCGGTTCTCGACGACGACCGGCTGCCCCAGCCGCTCGGACAGCCGCTGCGCGAGCGCACGCGCCGCGACGTCGGACGCGCCGCCGGCGGGAAAGCCGACGACCAGCCGGATCGGCCGGTTCGGATAGGGCTTGTCCTGCGCGTGCCCGGCCGTCCATGGCCAGGCCATCAGCACGGCAGCGGCGAGCGCCGGCCGCGCATGCGCGGCCACGGCCTTCAGGATCAAGCGGCGGGAGCGGATCGGCATGACGTCTCCTGGAATCTCAGGCCAGACCCACCGCATGCAGCGGGGCGGGCGCACCGTTGACGATCGCCTCCCACAGCGCCTCGCCGTCGTCGAGGCCGCCGTGGCGTGCGCAGACGAGGAACTTGGCGCGCACGCCGGCCGCATCGAGCTCGGGCGGCGCATCGGCGGCGCTGCTCAGAGCGGCGCCGCCGCCGGCCGGCCAGGCGTGCAGCCGCGCGGGCGGATGGCCGGGCCGATCCGGCAGGCCGGGCTCGATGGCGATGCGCGCGGCCAGCGCCAGCACCGCCGGGTCGGACAGAGCGCGCGCATCGAGCCGTTCGAGCGAAGGCTCGCCGTGAACGATCGTCCAGGCGGTGATGAACGGAATGCTGTACTTGGCGTCCGACAAGGTCGCGGGCCGCACGCGCGCGTCGAGCGGCCAGCACAGTCTGTCCGCCGACGGATTGACGCCGACCACCAGCCGCTCGATCGGGCGCCCGGCGAGCCGTTCGCGCAGCGCGAGCGCGGCGCTCACGTACGGATGAGACAACCGGCAGCATGGCCAGGGTTTGAACGACACCTCGGTCGCATGCCAGTGCGACGGCTCGAGCGCCAGCGCGCGCAGCGCCTCGTCCGGCGCGCGGCCCAGATAGACGCGCCAGACGCCGGCCGCGCCGTCGATCGCACCGGCCGGCGCGCTCAGTCCGGCGGCGGCCATGCGGGCCGCGGTGACGCCGGCCATCGCCGCGAATCCCGGGTACACCTGCCGGGCATTGGAACCGACGCCGAACGCCGGTTCCTTGTGTCCGGCCGCCTGCATGCCGGCGAAGCCGAGCGCGGCCTCCAGCCCCGCATCGTCGAGCCCCATCATCCAGCCGGCGGCCAGCGCCGCGCCGAAGCCGCCCAGAAGCTGGGTGGTGAACCAGTTCGACACCGCGCTGCTGCCGTCGGGCGCGCAGGCCAGCCCGAGGCGGCACAGCGCCTCGTTGCCGAGGGCGACCGCGCCGGTCAGCCGCGTCCAGTCGCAGGGCGCCGGCGCGCCTGCCGGGTCGGTGGCCACCGCGAGCGCGGCCGCCAGCGTGACCGGCGTCGGATGCAGGCGGGCGTAATCGTGGATGTCGTCGAAGTCCATCGCATGCGCCAGCGCCGCGTTCGCGAACGCCGCTGCCGGCGCCGGGGCACGCGCCGCGCTGCCGATGATCGCCGCCCCCGCGGCCGGCCCGGACGCCGCCGCCTTTTCGATCGACCTGCACAACGCCGCGTCGGCACGCGCGGCAAGCGCGACACCGATCGTGTCGGCCACGTGCAGCCGCATCC
The DNA here is from genome assembly GCA_036826495.1 of Burkholderiaceae bacterium. Classification (GTDB taxonomy): domain Bacteria; phylum Pseudomonadota; class Gammaproteobacteria; order Burkholderiales; family Burkholderiaceae_E; genus DAISWF01. The sequence goes on along the minus strand of DAISWF010000005.1, from coordinate 61,104 downwards.
GGGCGGCGATGCGCGGATCGAGCGTGTCGCCGTGCAGCCGCCGCAGCGTGCCGGCCAGCTCCCGCGCCAGTGCCATCCGGTTCCCTCTCCTGATTCGAGAGGGCGTACGTTAGCGCGGTGGGAGCGCGGTGCGCTTCGGCCGCCGCGAAAGCTCCTTTCGCATCGCACGCAACGAGGGCGAAGCCAAAGCGAAAACGGTATTCGCCGCAGCCCTCTGGTCGGCCACGGCGCGATTCGGAATGATGCGGCGCAATCGGCAGGCGCCGCGTACTGCGCCCGGCACCGGTACATGGCGGAAGCCGACCTGGGAGAGAACCTTGCAAGATCGACGATTCGACGTGGTGGTCGCGGGCTGCGGCGTGGCCGGGCTGTCGGCCGCGGTGGCGGCGGCGCAGGCCGGCGCGCGGGTGGCGGTGCTGGAGCGCGCGCCGGTCGAGGACCGCGGCGGCCAGAGCCGCTGGACCGAGGCCTATCTGCGGATGAAGAGTCACGAGGCGGTCAGCGACGACTTCGAGACGCACCTGGCGGAGAACGGCTCCGGGCGCATCGATCCCGAGCTGGTCGAGCAGGCCGCCATCGATTCCCGCGGCAGCTCGTTGACCCGCGCGCTCAGCCTGGCCGACCCCAATGTGATCGAGCGCTTCGCCGCCGCGGCGCCGGCCACGATCGCCTGGCTGAAGGAGCTGGGGGCGCGCTTCGACTTCCTGCCCACGCAGTTCCTGACCAAGTCGCAGCCGCGGCTGCTGCCGGTCGGCGGCGGGCAGGCGCTGGTCGACGTGCTGGCCGCCCAGGCCGAGAAGCTCGGCGTCACGTTCCTGTACGAGACCACCGCGCGGTCGCTCGTGCAGGACGAGACCGGCCGCGTGAACGGCGTCGTCGTCGGCGCGCGCGGCCGCGGCCAGCAGACGCTGCTCGGCGAGGTGGTGCTCGCCTGCGGCGGCTTCGAGGGCAACTCCGAGATGATGACCCGCTACATCGGCCCGCGCGCGGTCCACCTGCGGCCGATCTGCAAGGGCGGCTACTACAACCGCGGCGAGGGCATCCAGATGGCGCTGGACGTCGGCGCGGCGCCCTGCGGCGAGTTCGGCAGCTACCATGCGGAGCCGGTCGACCCGCGCTCCGGCGTGTCCGAGCCGTCGATCTTCATCTTCCCGTACGGCATCCTGGTCAACGTCGACGGCGAGCGCTTCGTCGACGAAGCGTCGAACACCGTCGATGCCTGCTACGAGCCGATCACCCGGCGGATCTTCGAGCAGCGCAACGGCATGGCCTGGGTGGTGCTGGACGCGCGCCACACGCGGATCCCGAACTACCGGCTGGGCATCCGCACCGACAAGCCGCCGCTCGCGGCCGACACGATCGAGGAGCTGGCGCGCCGGATCGAGGTGCCCGCCGACCGGCTGCGCGCGACCGTCGAGCGCTACAACGCGGCATGCAGCGGCGCCGACTGGCGTCCGCTTGGGCTCGACGGCGTGCGCAACGAGGGTCTGCATCCGCCGAAGTCGAACTGGGCCTGCCCGATCGCCGAAGCGCCGTTCCATGCGTATCCGATCATCTCGGCCAACGTGTTCACGTTCGGCGGCCTGAAGATCGACACCGAGGCGCGCGTCGTCGACGGCGACGGCGAGCCGATCGCCGGCCTGTATGCGGCCGGCGAGATCGTCGGTCTGTACTACGGCAACTACACCGGCGCGACCTCGGTGCTGAAAGGCCTGGTGTTCGGCCGCATCGCCGGCGCGCACGCCGCCGCGCGCCGCGCCGGCTGACGGGCCGCCGCGATGAACGAGACCGAGCACCGCGGGCGCATCGCGCTGGTGACCGGCGCGGCCGGCGCGATCGGCTCGGCGCTGTGCGCGGAACTGCGCCGCGGCGGCGCGACGGTGATCGCCGCCGACGCGCAGGCGAGCCCGGAATGGAGGCAGGCCGACCTGCGCGCCGCGCCGCTGGTCCGTCTGGACGTCACCGATCGCTCGTCGGTGCGCGGCCTGGTCGCGCGCATCGAGGAGCAGATCGGCCCGATCGACCTGCTGGCCACGGTGGCCGGCGTGGTGTCGTTCGGGCCGGCCGAGGCGCTGGCGGAAAGCGAATGGGACCGGGTCATCGACATCAACCTGAAGGGCACGTTCCTGTGCTGCCAGGCGGTGATCCCGGGCATGAAACGCGCCGGCTTCGGGCGCATCGTCACCATCGGCTCGATCGTCGGCAAGAACGCCGGCAACGCGCGGCCGTGGATCGATCCGGCCGAGCAGCAGCGCGCCGGCAACGTCGCCTACGGCGTGTCCAAGGCCGGCGTGCATGCGATGACCGGCTTCCTCGCCAAGGAGCTGGCCGCGCACGGCATCACCGTGAACGCGGTCGCCCCCGGCCCGATCGGCACCGCGATGACGACGGACTTCCCGGCGAACCTGCGCGCGCTGATGCCGGTGGGCCGAATGGGTACCGCCGCCGACGTGGTCCGCGCGATCCTGTTTCTCGCCGGCCGCGACGGCGGCTTCGTGACCGGCGAGGTGCTGGACGTCAACGGCGGCATGCTCTGCGACTGACCGCACTCGCCCAACCCTTTTTCATCACCGATTGCATCCACTGCGGAACTTCCAATGAAAGCGATCTATCTCGTCCTGGACATGCAGAACGACCTCGTCCACGCCGACGGCCCCAACGGCAAGTCGCCGCTCGGCGAGCAGGTGCGGACGCGCCAGGTGCTGGAGCACACGGCCGCCGCGCTCGCCAAGGCGCGGGCCGCCGGCGTCGCCGTGGGCTTCGTGCGGGTGGGCTTCTCGCCGGAATACCAGGAGTGCCCGAGGAACTCGCCGGTCTTCGGCGGCGCGCCCAAGGCCGGGCTGTACAAGCTGGGCACCTGGGGCACCGAGATCCACCCGTCCCTGCAGCAGCGCCCCGGCGACGTGCAGGTCGTCAAGCACCGCGTCAGCCCGTTCTACTCGACGACATTGGAGGCGCAGTTGCGCGCCGGCGGCTACACCCGCATCTACTGCTCGGGAGTGTCGACGCAGGCGGTCGTGCAGGCGACGGTGCGCGACGCGCACGACCGCGACTACGAGGTCATCCTCATCGAGGACGCCTGCTGCGCGCATTCCGAGGACGAGCATCGCAACTCGATGGGCAGCATCGCGCGCTTCTGCAGAGTGACGACCGCTGCCGACGTCGACTTCTCGGCCTGATCATCGAACCGATCGAGGAAATCCATGGCGACCCGCATCTGGCACCAGAGCTTTACCGTGCTTTCCGATCTCGGCGCTTACGACGCCGCGCTCGATGCGCACTTCCGGCGCGTCGCGCGGCCCGACACCGAGATCGTCATGCACGGCATGAAGCCGGGCACCTACCGCTCGAACTACCCGGGCGACGACATCCGTCACGCCGGCTTGCAGCGCCTGCACTCGCTGCAGTTCCTGACCGCCGGCGTGCAGGCGGAGGACGAGGGCTACGACGCCTATGCGATCAGCACGCTGCCCGATCCGGCGCTGCGCGAGATCCGCTCGCTGCTGACGATCCCGGTGGTCGGCTACGGCGAGGCGGCGATGCTGACCGCCTGTCTGCTCGGCTCGCGCTTCGCGATCATGGTGTTCATCAACGAGCTGACCGACCTGCTCGCCGAGAACGCGCGACAGTACGGGCTGGCCGGGCGGCTGGTCGGTGTGTCCGACGTCGGCTTCCGGTTCGGCGACGTGCTGTCCGGGTTCACCGCGCCGGAGCCGCTGATCGAGCGCTTCCGCGCCGCGGCGCGCCGACAGATCGCCGCCGGCGCGGAGGTGCTGATTCCGGGCGAAGCGCCGCTGTGCGTGCTGCTGGCGAGCCAGGGGGTCAGCGAGGTCGACGGCGTGCCGGTGCTCGACTCGCTGTCGTGCTGGATCAAGCAGGCCGAGCTGCTGGTCGACCTGAAGCGCCAGAGCGGCATCCAGCGCTGCCAGAACGGCTACTTCAATGCGCCGCCGCCGCGTGAGCGGCTTCGCGAAGTGCTCGCCTTCTATGGATTGGCGGACAAGCAGGCGCACGTACGCAGCGTGCCGGCCGCCGCGGGCGGGGGCGCGCGATGAGAACCGAGCATGTCGACCTCCTGATCGTCGGCGGCGGCATGGCGGGATCGTGCGCGGCGCTCGAGGCCGCGCAGGCGGGCGCGCAGGTGCTGCTGATCGAGAAGCAGGCCGAGACCGGCGGCTCGTCGGTGCTCAGCGGCGGCTGTCTCGCATTCGCCGGCACCGATCTGCAGGCCGCGCACGGCGTGGCCGACGGCCCCGAACTGCTGCGCAAGGATCTGCTCGAGGTCGGCCGGCATGAAAGCGATCCGGCACTGGTGCAAGCCTACGTCGATCACCAGCTCGATACCTACGAATGGCTGAAGGAGCAGGGCGTGCGCTTCAGCCCGTCGCTGGAGACGTCGGCGGGCCAGTCGGTGCCGCGCGTGCACACGATCGACCCGGCCGATGCCGTTCGGCTGCTGCAGGCGCGGGCGCTCGCCACCGGGCGCGTGACCTTGCGCACCGGCGTACGCGCGATGCGGCTGCTGCGCGCCGACGAAGCGGCGCCGGTGCACGGCGTCCTCGCCGAGGACCGCGACGGCCCGCTGCAGATCCATTCGCGCGACGGCGTGCTGCTGGCCAGCGGCGGCTTCTGTCGCGATGCCGGGCTGGTGCACCGCTTCGCTCCGCAGTATGCGAACGCGGTGTTCGTCGGCGGGGTCCGGATGGACGAGTACGGCGAGTTCATCGACGGGCTGCGGATGGCCTGGAAGCTCGGCGCCGACCTGCGCGACATGGCCTACATCAAGGGAACCTTCGGCAAGCACCCGGTGGACACCACCAACCACCATAGCTGCCAGGCGGTCTACAAGGGGGCGATCGCGGTCAACGAGGAGGGCCGGCGCTTCGTCGACGAGTCGCTGTCGTACAAGCTGCTCGGCGACGCGGTGATGGCCCAGCCGCTGCACACCGCCTATCAGATCCTCGACCAGCGGATCTTCGAGTCCGGCGACGACCGCGTGCGCATCCTCGACTTCGGCCGCCGGCTCGAGGAGGGGCTGCTGATCAAGGCCGATTCGCTGCAGGCGCTGGCGCGGATGATCGAGATCCCGTACGAGGCGTTGCGCGCGACCGTCGACCGCTACAACGGCTTCGTCGATGCCGGCGTCGATGCCGACTTCGGCCGGCGCCACCTGGTGCACGAGCACGGGGCACTGGTGCGCATCGACACCGCGCCGTTCTACGCCTATCCGTCGACCGCCGCGGTGTTCGGCACCTATTGCGGGCTGCGCGTCGATGCCGACCTGCGGGTCATCGACGTGTTCGGCGAGCCGATCGCCGGCCTCCACGCGGCGGGCGAGGTGATCGGCGGCTTCCACGGCGGCGCCTACATGACCGGCTCGGCACTCGGCAAGGCGGCGGTGTTCGGGCGGCTGGCGGCGCGCGCGATGACGGGTGCGGCGGCGGTTGCCGGCTGACGCCTCGGGCGCAACGGCGAGACCGATCTTGCGGACGACGGGATCCGCGAGCCGGCCGGTGCCGCTCAGGTCCGCTTGAAAATGCCCGCGGAAGCACCGCAGTCGATCACCAGGTTGTGCCCCGTGATCGAGCGGGCCGCGGACGAGGCAAGAAAGACCG
>DAISWF010000005.1:26828-55479 GCA_036826495.1 Burkholderiaceae bacterium | reverse complement strand
CGCATGACATCGTCGTCATCGGCGCCGGCGCGGCCGGCCTCAGCGCGGTCCGCGAGGCGCTGCAGGCGGGCCTGAGCGCCGCCTGGCTGGAGGCGCAGATGTTCGGCGGCCTCGTGCTCAACGTCAACGAGCTGGACGGTGCGATCCAGGGCAACGGCGCCGAACTGTCCTCCACGTGGATGGCCGAAGCCGTCGAAGGCGGCGCGGTGGACCTGGAGGCCGCGGCGTCGGGCATCGAGCGCGACGGCGATGCGCTCGTGGTGACCAGCGACGCCGGCCGCCACCGTGCGCGGGCGGTGGTCGTCGCGTCGGGGGCGGCACCGAAGAAGCTGGGCGTGCCGGGCGAGGCCGAGCTGGAGCACAAGGGCGTGTCCCACTGCGCCGACTGCGACGGGCCGATGCTCGAAGGCCGGGACGTGGTGGTCGTGGGCGGCGGCGACTCCGCATTGCAATCGGCGCTGGTGCTGGCCCGGTACTGCGCCAGGGTGCACCTGGTGCATCGAGGATCGGCATTCCGGGCGCAGCGCCACTTCATCGATGCGGTCGGCGCCGCGCCCAACGTGGCAGTGCGCTTCGGCAGCACGGTGACCGAAGTGCTGGGCACCGACGGGGTCGAGGGTGCCCGCGTCGAGGGCACCGTGCTGCCGTGCGGCGGCGTCTTCGTCTACATCGGCCTGCAGCCTTGCAGCGATTTCCTTCCGGCGCAGATCGAGCGTGACAGCCGCGGCGCGGTGAAGACGGATGCCAGCCTGGAAACGGCCATGGCCGGCGTGTTCGCGGCGGGCGCGGTCCGTTCGGGCTGCGGCGGCATGCTCGAGCACGCGGTGGCCGAAGGGCGCGCGGCCGCGCGGGCCGCCGCAGCGCGGCTCGGCGCGGCCATCGATACCGGAGCGAACCGATGAAGCACAGGCCATCCCTCGCCGCCCTGTTCGCGCTGGCACTCGCCTGGTGCGGCTGCGTGCAGGCGCAGGAATCCGCCGGCGGCCCGTTCACGCTGGTTTCATCGTTTCCGGCCGGAAGCGGCAACGACCTCGTCGCCCGCGCGGTGGCGCCCGCGCTCGGCGAGATCCTCGGACAACCGATGATCGTCGACAACCGGCCGGGCGCGGGCGGCGCCATCGGCGCGCAGTACGTCGCCAGAGCCCGGCCGGACGGGCGCACGCTCTTTCTCGCCAGCCTGAGCTTCTCGGTTCTGCCGAGCCTGATGAGCCTGAGCTTCGATCCGGCCAGGGATTTCGAGGCGGTGATGCTGCTCGGCGAGCAGAGCATGGCCTTCGTCGTCCCCGCGGAGCTGCCCGTCGGCTCGATGAAGGATCTGGTCGCGCTGGCGAAGGCCCGGCCCGGACAGTTGAACTACGCGTCGGCGGGCATAGGCAGCATCGGCCATCTCACCGGCGAGCTGCTCAAGAGCGAGCAGGGACTGAACATCGTTCACGTGCCGTTCAAGGGAACGCCCGAAGCGCTGCAGTCCGTCATCACCGGCGAGGTGCAGATGAGCCTGGTCGCGATGCCCGCGGCGGAGCCGCAGATCAAGGCCGGCAAGGTCAAGGCGCTGGGCGTCACCGGCCGGAAACGCTACGAAGGCCTGCCCGACGTGCCGACGATGGCCGAGGCGGGATTTCCGAGCATGGGCGACTCCGTCTGGTATGCCGTGCTGGTCCCGGCGGGCACCCCCAAAGAGATCGTTGCCCGGCTCAACGCCGCCCTGCGGCAGGCGGTCGGCGATCCCGTCACCGCCGAACGGTTGAGGCGCTCGGCCAAGGCGGAGCCGGCAGTCAGCACGCCGCCGGAGGCGCAGGCCTACGTGCGGGCGCAGATCGCCAAGTGGGGCGTGGTCGCGGCGCAAGCCGGCCTCAAGCCCCAGGCAGCCAGATAGGAAAAAGCGAACGCTGTTTTCCAGAGGGTGTCTTTCCAGCGCAAGCCGGCAGTTCCAGACTCATCGCATTCCCCACCGAACGAGAGAGACGCACAGCCATGGAAACGCTATCCGTCATCAGCCCGACCGGCGCCGAGGCCGTCGAGCAGAAAAACCTCGCCAAGCGCCTGGATACGCTCAACGGCAAGGTCGTGGCCGAGGTCTGGAACGAGGACTTCAAGGGCGACATCATGTTCCCCATCTATCGGGAGCTGCTGCAGAAGCGCTTCCCGGATGTGAGGATCGTCCCCTACACCGAGATTCCGCGCGCATCGCTGAAGGGAACGCCGTCCTTTCAGCGCCAGGTGCTGAACGACATCATCGCCGCGCTGAAGGCAAAGGGCGCCGACGCCGTCATCACAGGCAACGGCGGCTGAGGCACCTGCACCCCTGCCGCGGTGCGGCCGGCTGCAGAAGCCGAGAAGATTCTCGGCATTCCATCCGCGGTGGTTTCGCTGCCCGGATTCGATACGGTGGGGCAACTGGCGGCCAAGGCCGCGGGTGTGCCGGATACGCCGGTGGTGCTCTATCCGGGCGCCGTCGGCATGGACCATGCGGAGATCCGCCACAAGATCGAGACGGTGCTGTTCGAACGCATCGTCAATGCACTGACTAAGCCGATCAAGCCGCGTGAGCCCGGCAGGCTCGGCGAGTGGGATTCGAAGAAGATCGTCTTCGAAGGCAGCTTCGATCAGGTCAATGCCCATTTCCAGGAGATGGAGTGGAGCGACGGCCTGCCGATCGTGCCGCCCACGCTCGAGCGCGTGCAGGAGTTCCTGCGCTACACCGACCGGTCGCCCGACGAGGTCATCGCCGTGCTGCCGCAGTTGAACCTGCGCGCCACGGTGTGGAACATCGCGGCCAACGGCGTGATGGCCGGCTGCAAGCCGCAGACGATGCCGATCCTGGTGGCGATGGTTGAGGCGCTGCAGGAGGACAAGTTCAACCTCGACAACATCGGCACGACCTGGGGAATCATCCCCTATGTCTTCCTGAACGGGCCGATCGTCAGGGAGCTGGGCTTCAACGGCGGCGCCGGTCTGATCGCCCGCGGCGCCAATCCGTCGCTGGGGCGTGCGCTGGGCCTCGTCATCCGCAACATCGGCGGCTATCGTCCGGCGAAGAACCAGATGGGGACCTTCGGCTACCCGATCAGCTTCTGCTTCGCGGAGAACGAAGAGCTGAATCCGTGGCAGCCGTACCACGTCGAGAAAGGCTTCGATCCCGATACGAGCACGGTGTCCGTGAGCACGACGATGAACTGGGGCTTCCAGCCGTCGCCTTACACCCGCGCCGACCAGAGCGGGGCCGAGTGCGCGCTCAAGCAGCTCTGCCGGGATGCGCTGCGCAAGCCGGCGTTCGCCCTGTTCTCCGAGCGGGGCCCGACGGGCTTCGTCAACGACATCGTGTTCGTGCTCGCGCCGCCCGTGGCGAGGGTGCTGGCCGATGCCGGTTACTCGAAGGACGACATCCGCGAGTACATCTGCGAGCACACGACCGTGCCGCGCAGGTACATGGATTTCGAGCTGAAGTACACGATGGCGGAGGTGCACACGATCGAGGAGAAGATCCGGCTCGGCACGTTCCCGCCGGAGTTCGACGTGGGGCCGGACGACCCGATCAAGGTGATGCCGGGGCCCGAGTACATCGAGATCCTGGTGGCGGGCGATCCCGGCCGCAACCGGATCAAGACGCTGGACTCGGGCTACACCCGCGTGACGACGAAGGAGATCGAGCTGCCGAAGAACTGGGCCTCGCTGCCGAAATTCTGATTGCCGTCGTCGATCTGCTGCCGGTGCGGGCAGCATCGAGGATGGGTAAGGAGACTTGTCATGTCCCATCTGATGCCATGGCGCTGGCTGGCTGCGCTCATGACGACGCTGATGCCGATCCTGTCGGCCTCGCCGGCACATGCCCAGGGCTGGCCCGACCGCCCGATCCGATGGATCATTCCCTACGCGCCGGGCGGCACGTCCGATACGCTCACCCGTCTCGTCGGTCAGAAACTCGGCGAACGCCTGGGCCAGCCGATCGTCATCGAGAACAAGGTGGGCGCTGGCGGCAACATCGGCACCGACTTCGTCGCCAAGGCGCCGGCCGACGGCTACACGATGATCCTGGGGAACATCGGCCCGATGGCGGTGAACCGCACGCTCAACAAGAACCTGCCGTACGACCCGGAGCGTGATTTCTCTCCGATCACGCTGCTGATGGCCTACGGGAACGTGATCATGCTGAACAACGACTTCCCGGCGAAGTCGCTCAAGGAGCTGATCGAGGCGGCCACGACGAAGAACGTGCCTTACGCCGGCAACGGCGTCGGCACTTCGCTGCACCTGACGGGCGAGCTGCTGGCGCGCCGCGCCGGCGCCAGGTTCGTTCACGTTCCCTATCGTGGAGGGCCACCGGGGCTCACCGACGCGATCGGCGGCGTCGTCCCGATGGCGATCGAGCCGATCGCCTCCTCGATCCCGATGATCAAGACCGGCCGGCTGCGCGGCGTGGCCGTGACCTCGCCGCAGCGCTCGCCGCAGTTGCCGGACGTGCCCACCGTTGCCGAGCAGGGCTATCCGGGATTCGAGGTCACCGGCTGGGTCGGTGTGCTGGTGCGCAGCGGAACGCCCGATCCGATCGTGCAGCGGCTGGTGGCCGAATTCACGTCGATCATGGAACTGCCCGAGATCCGCCGCGCGGTGGAGGAGATGGGTTCGTACGTACCGCCGCTGGGCCCCGATCACTTCGGGCGCTACATCCGCTCCGAAACCGCCAGGTGGCGGGACCTGATCAACGCCGCCAACATCAAGGTCGAGTAGCGGTCTGCGCCGGGCGGGCGTCCGGGCCCGAGGCGGGCGGCGCCGCTCAGGTCCGCCTGAAGATGCCGGCGGACGCTCCGCAGTCGATCACCAGGTTGTGCCCCGTGATCGAGCGGGCCGCGGGCGAGGCGAGGAACACCGCCGCATCGGCGAAGTCCTCGGGCGTCGGCAGCCGGCCCAGGGGGACCGACGCGGCGACGTCGGCGACGGCCCTGTCGATGTCCGCCGCGCCCGAGGCCTGGAGCTGCGCGCGCAGAAACGGCGTGTCGGTCGAGGCCGGTGCGATCGCATTGACGCGCACGCCTTGCGGCGCGACCTCCAGCGCGAGCGCCTTCGTCAAGCCCACGATCGCATGCTTGCTGGCCGTGTATACGCTGCGCTGCGCCCGCGCGGTGACGCCCTGCAGCGAGCTGGTGAAGATCAGGCTGGCCGCGCGACGGCTGCGCGCCAGGCTGGGCAGCGCGGCGCGTGCGGAGAACATCGCGCCGAGCACGTTCACCTCCACGATGCGGCGAATCTGCGCGGGATCGGCTTCGGCGAGCGCGCCGGCGAAGCCCATTCCGGCATGGGCCAGGAAGACGTCGATCGGTGCGCCGAAGAAGGCCTCGGACGCTCGCACGAGCGATTCACAGGCCGCGGCATCGGCGATGTCGCAGGCGAGCGCGATGACCTGTCTCCCGCCCGGGTCGATGCTGCGCGCGCATTCCTGCACCGCGGCCAGATCGATGTCCGCCATTGCCACGCGCGCGCCTTCGGCCGCGAAGCGGCGCGCGGCCGCCGCGCCGAGCCCGCGGGCGGCGCCGGTCACGACGGCGTGGTAGCCCTCGAGCTGCATCGGTGTCGCAGGCATCGTCGGCATCACGCGGTCTTGCCGCCGTCGACGAGCAGCGACGCGCCGTTCACGTAGGACGCTTCCTGCGAAAGCAGGAACAGCGCCGCGTTCGCCACCTCTTCCGGCCTCGCGGCACGGCCGGTCGGATTGCCGGAGGCGCGCACCCGCTTGAGCTCGGCGAGGTCCTTGCCTCGGGTTCCTTCTTCGTCGGGACGCGCAACGAGCACGTCGAGCATCGGCGTATCGGTGGTGCCCGGACACACGACGTTGAAGCGCATGCCTTCGGGGGCATAGCGCTTCGCGAGCGAACGCGCGAGCCCGATCAGGCCCCACTTGGCCACCGAGTACAGGGGGCTGAACGGCGAGCCGATCACGCCCGAGGTGGACGAGGTGAACAGCACGCTGCCGAAGCCGCGTTCCCGCATGTGGGGAATCGCCTCGATGACGCTGGCCAGCGCGGCGCGTACGTTGAGGTTCATCGCCACGTCGAACTCGCCGAGATCCAGACCCTCCACGCGCGACACCGACGGGTGGCCGGCGTGCGCCCACAGGAAGTCGAGCTTGCCGAAGCGCTTCTTCGTCTCGTTGACGATGCCGCGCGCGAAGTCCTCGTCCATCAGGTCGCCGGCCAGCGCGAACGCCTGCCCGCCCGCTGCGGCGATCGCGGCGACCACGTCGTTGGCCCGCGCTTCGTCGAGATCGACGACCGCCACCGCGGCCCCCTCCCGGGCGAAGCGGATGGCCCCCGCGCGGCCCATGCCGGACGCGGCCGCGGTGACGATGCCGAATCGGTCGGCCATGCGCATACGAAGACCTCCTGGATCGAATCCACCTCGACTCTAAAGCTCCTCGCGGAACGGTCGACGCAAGCTGCGGCGAAACCTCTTTTTGGTTTTTTGCGTTCAGGGGCAACCGAACGGCGAGAGGCCCTTTCGAGATCGAAGCTGCCCGAGGCGGCGCGACGCGTCAAGCCAGGCCCGAAAAGTCCGACTCGCCGCGAGCGAGCACGCCGTGGACGCTGCGCGCATGCGCGAGCATCGCCTCGCTCGGCCGTGCGTACAGCAGCCGGCGGCTGACGTCGAGCACGCCGGCGGCGCGGGCGCGCGCGACGAACGCCGCATGATGGAACAGCACGCCGAGCGAATCGAGCACGACGGCACCGTCGACCTTCAGCAGATCGTGCCGCACCAGGAACTCGTTCAGCACGCCGTCACCGGGGATCACGACCTCGGCGCCGAGCCGCAGCGCCTCGCGGCAGCAGTCGGCGAAGCGCGCCTTGATCGATGCGGCCGCGTCGCCCTCGCGCTCCAGGTCGAAAAGCTGCACCGCCGGGGTCATCGCGACCACGCCCGCCATCCGCGAGCCGAGCCCGTACGCGGCGGCCAGGTCCTCGGTCAGCATCTTCTGGAAGTCGGTCAGCGACACCATCGCGAAGCGCCGGCCGAGCGAGCAGGCGGTCAGCATGCACGACTCGGTGAGGCTCAGCACCGGGATGTCGACCAGCGAGCGTGCCGCCTGCAGCGCCGGATCGAAGAAGCAGCCCACCGCCATCGCGTCGTAGCCGGCTGCCTGCGCGGCGAGCGCCGCCTCGCAGACCTGCAGCTCGTTGCCCGCGCGCAGCCCGCCGATGCTGTTGACGTCCATCGGCGCGATGCCGGCCGGATAGGTGCCGGGGCGCAGCCCGTGCACCGTCACCGTGACGTCCGCGCCCGTCACCCGCGCCGCGTGCGCGCGCAGCGTGTCGCGATAGCGGACGAACACGTCGAGGTCGGTGAAGCTCTGATGCCAGATTCTCATGGCGCGCGGGCACGGCCGCGAAGCCGCGCGTGGGTGATGGGGCAAGGGGAGCCGGACGTCGATGGTAGGCGGCGCCGCGGCGGGCGGCATTCGCCGGATCCGAAAAGAGGTTTCGGTCCGGCGGCGCTGCGGGCGCGGCGCGCGCTTCCTACACTGCCGGCATGGAGACCCCCGACACCGAACGCCGCCCCGTCCGCCGCGTGCTGCTGACGCTGCTCGCCGCCGCCGCGGCCGCTTCCGCCCTGCCCGCCGCGGCGCAGGAATTCCCCTCCCGGCCGATCCGGCTGGTCGTCGGCTATCCGCCCGGCGGCTCGAACGACATCGTCGCCCGGATCATCGCGCCGCGGCTCGGCGAGGCGCTGGGCACGCAGGTGATCGTCGAGAACAAGCCCGGCGTCAGCGGCGCGATCGGCGCCGACTCCGTCGCGAAGGCGGCGCCGGACGGCTTCACGCTGCTCGCCGCGAGCGTCAGTCCGGTGGTGATCACGCCGCACACCGTCGCGAAGATCCCGTTTAACACGCTGACCGATTTCGCGCCGATCAACACCGTCGGCCAGACGCCCGAGGCGATCGCCGTGCACCCCGGCCTGGGAGTGTCGACGCTCAAGGAGCTGCTGGCGCTGGCGCGCAACCGCGAGGTCACGCTGTCTTCGTCGGGCGCCGGCGGCCTGCCGCACCTGACGATCGAGCTGCTGATCCAGGCATCCAAGGGCCGGATCGTGCACGTGCCGTACAAGGGCGCCGCGCCGGCGCTGACCGACCTGATCGCCGGCCACGTCAACGGCATCGTGATGGACATGCCGCCGCTCTATCCGCTGCTGCAGGACGGCCGCCTCAAGGGCCTGGCGGTCACCAGCGCCCGGCGCGTCGAGTTCATGCCCGGCCTGCCGACCGCGCAGGAGGAGCTTCCGGGCTTCGACGTGACCAACTGGATGGGCGTGTTCGCACCGGCGCGCACGCCACGGCCGGTGATCGAGCGGATCAACGCGGCGATCGGCACGGTGGTGGCCCGGCCCGACGTGCGCGAGCAGCTACTGAAGGTCGCGGTGGTGCCGATGACGATGGCGTCGCCCGACGCGTTCCAGAAGTTCGTCGCCGAAGAGTTCGCGCGATGGGGCAAGCTGGTGCGCGACAAGAGCATCGTCGCCGAGTGAGCGCCGTGAGCCGGCCCGACATGCCCGCAGCGGGTAGGTCGGGCCGCCAGCCGCGCCGGGCAGGGTTCTAGCGCTTGCCGATCGGCTTGACCGCGACGGCGCGGGCCATGCTGGGCCGGTGCTCGGCCTCGATGATCTCGCCGAGGAACTCGTTGAACACGCGCACCTTCGCCGAGCTCAGCCGCGCGCGCGTGGTCACGGCATAGAAGGTCTTGGTCCGCGTCGGCCAGTCGGGGAACAGCCCGACCAGCGAGCCGTCGGCGAGCGCGCGGTGCACGAAGATGTCGAGCACATGGATCACGCCGGCGCCGGCCAGCGCGGCCGACATCAGCGCGTCGCTGCTGTTGAAGTGCAGGGGGCCGGACGGCCGGAGGGTCAGCGTGGCATCACCCTCGCCCAGCGTCCACGCGTTCGACAACGATCGCTCCTCGGGCAGCACGCCGAGGCACAGCCGCTCGTCGAGCTCGCGCGGATCCGGCGACAGCGCTGCGGCGACCTGCGGCGCGCAGCAGACCACATAGCGCGACTCGAAGATCGGCCGCGCGACGAGCTCGGCGTCCTCGACGCGATCCATCCTGATGGCGACGTCGATCGCGCGCTCGATCAGGTGGTGCGGCTGGTTGGTCAGCGTCACCGAGGTCTCGATGCTGGGGTGGCGCGCGGCGAAGCGCGGCAGCGCCGGGCACAGGATCGCGTGGCCGAACGAGATCGGCGTCTCGACGACCAGCCGGCCCGACAGCGCGCCCAGACGGGACTGCACGTCGGCCTCGGCGTTCTCGACCGACTGCAGGATCGCGCGCACGTGGCCGAGGTAGGCCTCGCCCTCTTCGGTCAGCCGCAGCCGCCGGGTGTCGCGGTGCAGCAGCGTGACGCCCAGCCCCTTCTCGAGGTTGCGTATGCAGGTGGTCACGCTGGCGTTGGCGAGGTCCAGCGCCTCGGCGGCCCGCGAGAAGCTGCCGCTCTCGGCGACGCGGGCGAAGACGGTCATGGCCCAGAGCTTGTCCATCGGGCAGGGTCGCTGTGCTGACGAAGTCGGTCGAGCTGCGATCGTACCGCCCCGGCGGGCCGCGCGGGGGCCGGGCCGAAAGCTCCTTTTGATGCGACCTGCTGGCCGGGCGTCGGGCGGCTGCCTAAGCTGAAGGCGGGGAAGCGCACGGATCGCGGGCATCGGCCCGGCCCGAAGGAGACATCGATGACTACCACCTGCCGGTCGCAACGCCGGCGACTGCTGCTGCCCGCGCTGCTGCTCGCGCCGCTCGCGGCCGGCGCGCAGACGGCATCGGCCGACGGCCGCGTGATCCGGGTGGTCGTGCCGTGGAACGCGGGCGGCGGCACCGACGTGGCCACGCGCGCCATCGTCACCGCGCTGACCGGCACGCTGCAGCAGCAGGTCGTGGTCGAGAACAAGCCCGGCGCCAACGGCATGATCGGCACCGAGTCGGTCGCCCACGCCCGGCCCGACGGCCTGACGCTGGGCATCGCGTCGGTCGAGACCCATTCGGTCAATCCGCATGTCTACCGGAAGCTGCCGTACAGGCCGATCGACGACTTCACGCCGGTGGCGATGCTGTGCGAGTTTCCCTATGCGCTGGTGGTGCGCCAGTCGCTCGACGCTAAGGACCTGGCCGGCTTCGCCGCGGCGGCGCGCGCCCGGCCGGGCGTGATGACCTTCGCATCGTGGGGCGTGGGCAGCTCGTCGCAGATCGCATTCGAGCTGCTGCGCCAGACCGCGAAGCTCGACATGCTGCACGTGCCCTTCACCGGCGCGGCGCCGGCGCTGCAGGCGGTGGTCGCCGGCCAGGTGGACGCGGTGATGGTGCCGCTGTCGATCGCCGAGCCGCAGTGGCGCGCCGGCAAGGCGCGGCTGCTCGGGCTGGGTTCGACGCGCCGCGCCGCGATCACGCCGGAGCTGCCGACGCTGATCGAGCAGGGTGTCGACGCGGTGGGCGGCACCTGGCTGGCGATGGTCGGCCCGGCCGGCATCCCGGCGGCGACGGTCGAGCGGCTCAACCGGGCGGTCAACGCCGCGCTGGCGACCGCGGAGTTGCGACAGACGCTGGAGCGGATGGGCGTGCAGCCGCAGACCGGCACGCCGGCGGCGCTCGGCGACACGCTGCGCACGGAGCTGACCCGCTGGGGCGCGGTCGTCAAGACCGCGGGCATCAGCCTCGATTGACCGCGCGCTGCGCCAGTCGCGCCGCCAGTCGCTCGTCGAGCAGCGGCAGCAGGCGCTCCCATTCGGCCACTGCGCCGACCTCGGCAAGCGCGAAGATCGGCGCGGCGGCGTCGCTGTTGACCGCGACGACGCGGCTGTCCGGCGACACGCCCGCCAGATGCTGCGGCGTGCCCGAGATGCCGACCGCGAAGTAGGTGCGCGGCGTCACGAACTTGCCCGACTGGCCGACCTGCCGGGCCACCGGCACCCAGCCGGCATCGACCGCCGGCAGGCTGCCGCCGAGCGCTGCGCCGAGCCGGCCGGCGATCGACTGCAGCCACGCGAAGCCGGCCTCGCCCTGCATGCCGCGCCCGCCGGCGACGACCAGCCGCGCCCCTTCCAGCGCCGGCAGCGCATCGCTGCCGGCCAGCGTCTCGACCTGCGGCACCGGCGGCAACGCCGCGGCCAGCGTGTGCATGCGCAGCGTCGCCGGCACGGTGCCGGCCGGCGCCGCCGCCTGCGGGCGCCAGCAGGCGACGACCCGTGCGCTGCCGCTGTGCAGCGTGCGCACCAGGCGTCCGCCCCAGGCCGCCCGGGTGGCGCAGACCCGATCGCCATCGAGCTCGATCGTGGTGGCGCGGCCCAGCGGGACACCGCCCAGCCGCGCGGCGAGGCGGGCGGCGAGCTCCTCGGCAGGGCCGGCCGGCAGCAGCACCAGCGAGGGCGCCGCAGGCTGCGCGCCGGCCGCCGACAGCGCCTCGGGCAACAGCGCGAGCAACGCGTCGGCATCGACGCGCGCAAGGCCGGGATGCGTGCAGCGCCACCAGGTTGCCGGCACGGCGAGCGGCGGCGGCGCGCCCGCAGCCGGGCCCGCTGCGGTGCCGGCGGCGGCGCCTGCTGTGCCCGCTGCGTCTGCTGCCGCGGCCGCGGCCGCCAGCTCCAGCACGTCCAGCGGCGCGCCGTGACGTGCCGCCAGCGCGCCGGCGGCCGCGAGCAGCGGCGCGGCGACGTCGGCGGGGATGCCGGGCGGCAGCACGACGAACAGATGGCGGGCGACACTCATCGGGCACCCCGCGCTCGCACCACGCCTGCCGGCGGGTCGCTGCCGGGGCGATGCGGGATCGTCCGGCGGCTTCATCGTGCTGCCTCCGCGATCAGCAGCTCGGCCAGCGCGTCGGCCTGCGCGGCCACGTCGCCGTCGAGCATCCTGCATGCCCGCGCGCGCGCCGGGGCGGGCGCCGGGGCGGTGGCTGCCAGCACCCCGCGCGCCGCCTCGCCGGCGATCGCCGACGCGTCCGGCAACGCGGCCATCGCGAAGCTCATCCGCCTGGCGTTCATCACGTTCTTCAGCAGCGGATGCCGCAGCCGGTTGCCGGTGTGGTTGGTGACGGCGGCGAGCAGCGGCAGCGCGCAGTGCCGGCGCTCCAGCCCGCCGTCGTGCTGGCGCAGCGCGACCACGCCGGCATCGGCCGGCCCGAGCGCGAGCACCTGGCCGAGCATCGGCAGCCCGAGCCGCTCGGCGACGATGCCCGGCAGGCAGCCGTCGTCGTCGTCGCCGAACTCGCGGCCGATCAGCACCAGGTCGGGCCGCTGCGGCTGCACGCCGACCCACTGCGCGAGCGCAGCCGCCAGCGCAACGGCGTCCCAGGCCGGATGCCGCGCCAGGTCCAACCCCGCGACGGCATCGAGCCGGAAGCCGGCGACGTGCCGCAGCAGCGGATCCTGCGCGGACGCGGCGCCGACCAGCGCGTCGACGCGCACATCGGGCACCGCGTCGCGCCACTTCAGCGCCAGCTCGAGCGCGGCCTCGTCGAACGGGCTGAGCAGCGGATGCGCGGCACGATGCGCGGCGAGCGCGTCGCCGTCGCAAGAGGCCGGCAGCGGCCATTTCGGATCGGCGACGCCGGCGAGCAGGACGAGGATGTTCATCGGCGAGGGCAGGCGCGTGTCGGGACGATTGCAGATGGCACGCAGTCTGCCCGCCGCATCGCACCGCTCACAGCGGCTGGCCGCGAAAAATCCTTTCGCCGTCCGCGCGCGCCGCGCTGCGTAGCGGTCTGCCGCCCCGCCCATATCCATATGCCGGCTTCGTTCCGTGCGAATGCAGCTTTCGGCGCGCGCGCCTGCTTCAGAGGCACGGCCGTCGATAGACTCGGCCGGGTTTGCTCACGCACGATCCCGGAGACTGTCCAGCATGAGGTCATCACCCCCAGCGCCCCGCCCTCGCCCACAATGGGTGGACGAAACGGCGACCCTTCGACGATGAGCACCGAACCGCAGGCCGACGTCCTCGTCGTCGGCGCCGGCAACGCCGCGCTGTGCGCGGCCCTGTCCGCGGCCGAGCACGGCGCACGCGTGCTCGTGCTCGAACGCGCGCCGGCGCAGGCGCGCGGCGGCAACTCGGCGTTCACCGGCGGCGCATTCCGGGTGGTCTACGACGGCCTCGACGACATCCGCCGGCTGGTGCCGGACCTGTCCGACGACGAGGCGACGCGCAGCGACTTCGGCAGCTACACCGCGCAGCGCTACTTCGACGAGCTGATCGAGATGAGCAACTTCCGCGCGGACGCGGATCTCGTCGAGACGCTGGTCGACAACAGCCTCGACACGCTGCTGTGGATGCGTGGTCACGGCGTGCGCTGGATTCCGATCCACGGCCGTCAGTCGTTCGTCGTCAACGGCCGCAACACGTTCTGGGGCGGTCTGACGGTCGAGGTCTCGGGCGGCGGAGCCGGGCTGGTGCAGGCGCTGTTCGCACGCGCCGAGAAGGCCGGCATCGAGGTCCGCTACGACCATCGGGTCGTCGAGCTGCTGTGGCGCGACGGGCGGGCGGCCGGCGTCGTCGCCGTTCACGACGGCCGGCGCGTGGAGATCGCCGCGCGCACCGTGGTGCTGGCCGCCGGCGGCTTTCACGCCAACGCCGAGTGGCGCGCGCGCTATCTCGGGCCGAACTGGGACATCGCCAAGCCGCGCGGCTCGCGGTACAACACCGGCCTGGTGCTGACCGCTGCGCTCGCGCAGGGCGCGCGTGCGGCCGGCCACTGGTCGGGCTGCCACAGCGTGTTCTACGACGCGAACGCGCCCGAGTTCGGCGACCCGGCGCTGCTGAACCAGCAGAAGAACTATTTCTCGCTCGGCATCGTCGTCAACACGCTCGGCGAGCGCTTCGTCGACGAGGGCCGCGACTTCCGCAACTACACCTACTCGCGGATGGGCGCCGAGATCCTCAGGCAGCCCGGTGCGCGCGGCTGGCAGTTGTTCGACGCCGGCACGTCGGCGCTGCTGCCCGACGAGTACCGCGTGCGCCATGCGACGCGCTACGAGGCGCCGACGCTCGAGGCGCTGGTCGAGCAGCTCGGCGGCGTCGACCGCGCGCGGCTGCTCGACACCGTGCGCATGTTCAACGCATCGATCGATCGCAGCGTGCCGTTCAACCCGGCCGTGCTCGACGGCCGTCGCACGCGCGGGCTCGCCGTCGACAAGAGCAACTGGGCGATGCCGCTCGAAACCGGCCCGTTCGTCGCGTACGAGGTCGGCTGCGGCGTGACCTGCACCTACGGCGGCCTGGCGATCACGCCGCAGGCGCAGGTGGTGTCCGAGGAAGGGCCGCCGATGCCGGGGCTGTATGCGGCCGGCGAGATGGTCGGCGGCCTGTACTACGGCAAGTATCCGGGCGGCGCCGGGCTGACCGCCGGCTCGGTATTCGGCCGCATCGCCGGCCGGCAGGCTGCGCTGCAGGCCCGTTCGACGGCCGCGTGATCAGCGCAGCAGTCCGCGGCTCCCGGCCAGCGCACAGGCCGTCGCCAGCTCCCGCGCGCCGGCGCTGCCGGCCTGCACCGGCTGCATCGCATCGCCGGACAGCTTGCCGCGGGTACGCCGACCGCAGTCGGCGCGCATGTCGGTCAGGTTCATCGGCCCCTTGTCGGGATGCTTCAGCCGGATCCGGTAGCGGATCAGGTCGCCGTCACGGGCCAGGGAATCGGCATCGAGTTCCTGGCTGATCCACACCGTACCGGTCGGCAGCGTGGCGCCGACCCGCGAGTACTCGAACCAGTTCTCGGCGGCGGACGGCGACGCGAGGCAGCCGGCCAGCAGGACGGCCGCGACGGCGGCGGGCCGGTTCATCACCATCTGACCGGCGCCTGAGCGATCAGGCGTTGCGGATCGTCAGCCCGCCGTCGACCGGCAGCGTCGCTCCGGTCACGTAGCCGGCAGCCGGCAGGCACAGCGACAAGGTCATCTGCGCGACCTCCTCGGGTTCCGCATAGCGCCTGAGCGCGGTGCGCCGGCGGGCGAACTCCGCCTTCTGCTCGGGCGGGATCCGCTGCGTCATGCCGGTGTTGATCGGCCCCGGGCAGATGCAGTTGACGGTGATGCCTTCCGGGCCGAACTCCACCGCCAGCGAGCGGGTGAGGCCGATGACGCCGGTCTTGGCCGCCGTGTAGGGGCTGATGAAGCGGGTCGCGCCCAGCCCCTCGGTCGATGCGATGTTGACGATGCGTGCATCCTGCGCCTTGCGCAGCCAGGGCAGGGCCGCGCGCACCATCCGCGCCTGGCCGGTCAGCAGCACGTCGAGCGACTGGGCCCAGCGCTCCTCCCACTCGTCGGCGTCGATCGGGCCGTGGCGCGAGATGCCGGCGTTGTTGATCAGGATGTCGATGCCGCCGAAATGCGCGGCGATCTCGCCGACCACCCGGTCGATGTCGGCCTTCTTCGACACGTCGAGTTGCCAGCCGCGGGCAGTACCGCCGGCCCCGGCGATCTCGGCGACGACGGCGTCGACCGGCGTGACGTCGGTGACCGCCACCTTGGCGCCTTCATCGGCGAACAGGTGGGCCGTGGCCCGGCCCATGCCGCTGGCGGCGCCGGTGACGATGACGATCTTGCCGGCCACCGATCGCGAAAGCTTGCTCAGACGCGCCATTCAAGACCCCCTGATGTTCGGTCCATCTGCACCGCCCCCACGGATCGGGGCCATGACTCCAACGCCGAAGGCCGCTTCGGGGCCATCAATGTGTGCCGCCGTCCACCCGGATCACCGAACCGGTGGTGTACGACGACGCATTGCTCGCCAGGTACAGCGCCGCGCCGACGATCTCGTGCGCCTCGCCGCCGCGCTTCAGCGCGATCGACGTCGCCGCCCGCGCCTTGAACTGCTCCATGTCCCAGGCCTTCGAGATGTCGGTCAGGAACGGGCCGGCCATGATGCTGTTGACGCGCACCTTCGGCCCGAGCGCGAACGCGAACGAACGGGAGAGGTTGTTCAGACCGGCCTTCGCGGCGCCGTACGGCTCGGCGTTCGGCGCCGGGTTCGAGCCGGCGACCGACGAGATGTTGATGATGCTGCCGCCGTTGCCCTCGGCCATCCGCTCGCCGATCAGCGCCGACAGCCGGTACGGCCCCTTCAGGTTCAGCCCGACCACCTTGTCGAACATCGCCTCGGTGACGTCGGACAGCTTCTCGTACAGCAGCGACATGCCGGCGTTGTTGACCAGCACGTCGACCTTGCCGAACGCCTCGTAAGCCTTGTGGACCAGCGCATCGCAATCGTCCCAGCGGCCGACGTTGGCGGCCACCGGCAGCGCGCGCCGACCCAGCGCGCGGATCTCGGCGGCGACGGCTTCGCAGGCGTCGAGCTTGCGCGACGCGACGATCACGTCGGCGCCGTGCTCGGCGAAGGCCAGCGCCATCGCGCGGCCCAGGCCGCGGCTGCCGCCGGTGACCAGCGCCACCTTGCCGGTCAGATCGAACAGATCTCGTGTGCTCATCGAAGTCTCCGTCGGTATCCGGTCAGGCCGCCCGTTCCGCCACGCGGTGCTCGGTCAGCGTGTAGCCGGCATCGGTGGGAATGCACACATAGCGGCCGTCGGCGCGCTTCTCCGACCACGGCGTGATCGGACGGACCGGTGCTGCGCGCGCGCCGTCGAACGCGGCCGCCACGCTCGCGTACTGCGCCAGCCGCACGACGTTCGACAAGGTCGGGAAGATGATCGTCCGCGAGCCGGCCTCGGCGTCGGCGATCGCCTGCTCAGGGCTGATCCATACCGAATCGACGTTCTCGTGGCCGTCGTGGCCGGCCACCTGCTCGCCGGGGATGCGCGCCAGGTAAAAGTGGGTATCGAAGCGCTTGGGCATCATCGGCGGCGTGATCCAGTGCGCGAAGTGCACCAGGTCATCACAGGCGAGCTGCAGATCGCCATCGTCCAGCACGTCGCCCAGCTTCAGCGAACGGTCGTTCAGGCCCTTGCGCCAGCGCTCGAAGTCGGTGCCGCCGTCGACCGGCGAACCATCGCGGCGCCTGGCCAGCAGGATGCCGGATTCTTCGAACGCCTCGCGGATCGCCGCCGCGCGCAACTGCGACTGCACCGCATCGGCATCGGCATACGACGCCGCGCGCCGGATCACCCGCTCGTCGGCATCCTGCGCATCGACCTTGCCGCCGGGAAACACCAGCGCGCCGGATGCGAAATCGATCTGGTGGTGGCGCACCACCATGAACATCTCCATGCCCTGCGGGCCGTCGCGCATCAGCACGATGGTGGCGGCGGGCACCGGCGTGGCGACCGGCCGGTCACCGTTGCCCAGCGGCATCGCGGTGGGAAGCTCGCGCGGCCCGCCCGAGGGGGTTCGTGTCGTCATCTGTCAGCGTCTCCGATGAAATCAGTCGTGCCCCTGGAGGGCCCTACAACCGGCCCTTGCCGAGATCGAGGAACCCGCGCGACAGGTTCACCCGCAACGTATCGCTTTCGCCCTCGGCGAGCCGCCAGCCGCGCAGCCGCCGCATCGCCGCCTCCAGCGGATGGCCGCTTACCAGTGCCTCGCCGCCGACGAGCTGGATCGCGGCGTCGACGATCTGGTTGGCGGTCTCGCTGGCGAACACCTTGGCGGCGATCGTCTCGTTGACCGCATCCTCGCCGGAGTCCGCCAGCCGCGCTGTGCGGTAGACCATCGAGCGCACCGCGTAGGCGGCGATCCGCAGGTCGCCGAAGCGCAGCCGCACCCGTTCCGAGCCGGCCTTGTCGACGCTGCGGCGGGGGCGGCGCAGATCGGCGGCGACGACATCGAGCACCCAGGCGATCGTGCCGGCGCACTCGGCGGCCACCATCCGCCGCACGCCGCTGATCTTGCGCAGCGCCTGCGAACGCCCCTCGCCCGGCGCGCCGATCGCATGATGCCGAGGCACCCGCACCTCGTCGAAACGGAACGCCGCATGATGGCTGCCGTCCAATGAACCGAAGCGGCGGGTCAGCTCGACGCCGGGCCGGTCGGTATCGATGATCACCATCGACGGCCCCTGGCCCTCGACCTCGACCAGCGCGGTGAGGAACTGCGCATCGGCGCCGCCGGTCACGTACGACTTCTGCCCGGTGATCACCAGATCGCCGCCGTCGATGCGTGCCCAGGTGGGCCGCGGCGCATCGGCCGGCTCGGTGAACGCGAAGCCGCCCTGCTTGAGCCCGGCCAGCATCGGCAGCAGGTGGCTCGAACGCAGCGGCTCGGCGACGCTGGCCAGCAGACCCGGGCCCGGACCGAACAGCCCCGGCAGATGGCTGACGCCGCGACTGGCCAGCGCCTCGCGCACCACCAGCAGGGTCAGTGCCGGCGCGTCGTCGGATTGCGTGAGCCCATAGACGCCCGCCGCCTTCGACGCCTCGCGCACCCGCGTGGCCCGCTGCGCCGCTTCCAGCGCCGCGTCGTCGCGCAGCGGCGCCAGCGTGTCGTCGGCGAGTTTCAGTACGCGATCACGCAGGGCGATCAGATCGGGCGTCAGAAGCTCGGGCACGGTGGCGGAGCGGAGGCAGGTTACTGGGGTGGACCGAGTATAAGGGAACCGGCTGCACGGCGTCGGGATCCGGCTGACGAGTTGTCAGCGTCTGCCGGAGGCACGTGCTCGCAAGTTTGAAACACCGAAACTACGACGCCGACTGCCATTGCGTGATTCGGATGTCGTACCGATGACGATCCGGGTGCTCACGCGCTCCGTCATTCGGTTGCGTCTCTTTCATGGAACGCGAGCTTCAGCATGGCTCGAGCAGCCGTCGTCAGGCCGGCGCGCTCTTCCTCTGTCAGCACCGTTGTCATCGCTTTCCGTAACCATTGCCGCCGTGCATTCAGGTCTGCGGCCAAGACTGCCTTCCCGTTCTCCGTCAAAGCGATCACGAGGGCGCGGCGATCCGCCTCGCTTCGCTGGCGCTCTATCAGGCCATCGCGTTCCAGCCGGCCGACCAGACGAGTCAGCGACTGCGGTTGCAGGCGCTCTTCGGCGGCGAGCTGGACCGCCGGCATGGGACCACGACGGCGGAGCGTGCCGAGAAGGCTGATCGCAGAAAGCGTCAACGCCCCTTCCGGTCGCTCCGACCGCAAGCGGCGGCCCAGTGCAAGAACGGCTCGCAGCAGGGAGACGGCTTTCTTGTCGGCGTCGTTCGTCATATGATACGCATAGCGTATCATATATCGGTCCGCCGGCCCACGTAGAAGGAAGTCTGTGCTGCATATCCGGACGCGCCTGCTGGAAGCATGTCGTTGGTCCGCCGAGGGTGAAGTCGCGGCGGCGGACGTCGTCACGGCTGCGCTGGGCATGGCGGTGCCGGTGCTGCTGGCGGCGATCAGCGGCGATCCCGCTCCGGGACTGGCTGCGGCCCTGGGCAGCCTCGCCATCGGCCGCGTCGAGACAGCCGCAGGGCTCCGGGCTCACCTCCGCCGTGAGGCCGAGGCCCTGGCCCCTGCCATTCTCGCCGCCCTTCTGGCCGTGCTTTGTGCGGACCGTGGATGGCTGACGGATATGGCCCTGATTCTGCTGGTGGGCATCGCCGCAACGGTGAGCGGGTTCAGCCGACCCATGGCTGTGTCGACGACCCGTTTCATCCTGTTCCTGATGATCGCCAGCGCCGTGACGACGCCGATGAAGGCTCTCGGGACGAGGGAAGCAGTCGGCTTCTTGATCCTGGTTGCTGGCGGCGCACTGTGGACGTCGGTGCTCGGTCTCGCCGTGGGCGCGGGAGTGCGGTGGCGTCGGCGCGCGGCCGTCCCCGCGCCGCCATCGCAGCCGATTCCGACCATCCGCCAGAAATATGCGCGGTGGCGGCGCTCCCTGACGAGCTTCGCGGGCTGGAACTACCCGATCCGGTTGGTGGCATGCATCGCTGTCGCAGCGGCTATCGACATCGGCTGGCCGGACCATCACTTCCACTGGATCGGTCTGACGGTGGCGCTTCTCACTGAACGGCAGATCGAGCTTGTGCCGGTCAAGACCATACAGAGGGCAGTTGGTACGGCGATCGGCGTCGCCATAGCCGCCTTCACGCTGCGCTCGGCGCTGTCATCGTGGGCGCTCGCCGGGGTCGTCGGGCTTCTCGCGGGTATTCGTCCCGTGGCACGGGTCAGAAACTACCTTGCGTATTCGGCGGTGATGACTCCGCTCATCGTTCTCGTCATCGATGCCGGGCGTGTGCCCGACGGCGGCCTGCTTCTTGATCGCCTGGTCGCGACGCTGATCGGCGCCGCGCTGGTCATTGGAACCAATCGGCTGCTGATGAGGTTCTCCTCCTCCAAAGGTATATTGTGAGACAGATATCCGCCTTGCATCAGGAACCGTCACCCGTGACTGCCTCCAACCGCGTCCACGCCGCCGTGCTGATCATCGGCAACGAGATCCTGTCCGGGCGCACGCAGGACACCAACCTCGCCTATCTGGCGAAGAAGCTCAACGAGTACGGCATCCAGATCCGTGAGGCGCGGGTGGTGCCCGACGTCGAGGCCGACATCGTCGACGCCGTCAACGCGCTGCGTCATCGCCACGACTATCTGTTCACGACCGGCGGCATCGGCCCGACGCACGACGACATCACCGCCGAATGCATCGCCAAGGCGTTCGGCGTGAAGCTGGTGGTCGACGAGGAGATCGCCGAGATCCTGCGCCGCCGCGAATCGCCGCCCGACGTGATGGAGATGCGGATGCGGATGGCGCGCGTGCCCGAGGGTGCCGGGCTGATCCGCAATCCGTTCGGCCCGCACGGCTTCTACATCGGCAACGTCTACGTGATGGCCGGCATCCCGCAGGTCATGCAGGCGATGATCGGTTCGCTGGAAGGCAAGCTGCGGCGCGGCGAGACGATCGAATCACGGTCGGTCACCGCGTTCCTGCCGGAGAGCGTCGTCGCGCGGCGGCTCGGCGAGATCCAGGCGCGGTATCCGCACATCGACCTGGGCAGCTATCCGTTCCACCGCAACGACCGCTACGGCACGACGCTGGTCATGCGCGGCAGCGTCGCCGCCGACCTCGACGAGATGCTGGCGCAGGTGCGGCGGATGATCGTCGAACTCGGCGGCGAGCCGCAGGACGAGAGCCGCGGCTGAGGCGGGCCGGCCCGCTTCGTCGAGACCGCCGGACTCGAGACCGCCCGGCTCCAGGGCGCGGATGCTCATCTCGTCATCCGCCTCCCGCGCTCAATACGTCTTGTAAGGCAGGAACTTTCCGCTGAGCACGACATGGACGCGGTCACCCTTGGGGTCGGGCTCGCGGGTGATGTCCATCGAGAAGTCGATCGCGCTCATGATGCCGTCGCCGAACTCCTCGTGGATCAGCTCCTTGATCGTCGTGCCGTAGACGTTGACGATCTCGTACCAGCGGTAGATCAGCGGATCGGTCGGCAGCGCGGTGGGCAGCGAGCCCTTGTACGGCACCACCTGCAGCCAGGCGATCTCGTCCTCGTCCAGCCCGAAGATCTCGCCGACGATCGCCGCCTGCTTCGCATCGAAGGTCATCTGGCCGAGGCAGCCGGCGGTGACCCATTCCTTGCTCTGGCCGAGCTTCGCGGCGACGTCGGCCCACTTGATCCTGCGCCTGACCTTCGTCTCGACGATCTTGCGCGTGACGTCCGTACGGTCCATATCAGGGTGCTCCTCTATATCGGGGGTCGCGAACCGGCGCGCAGCCGCGCGCCGGAATGAAACTGGACACTCATGCCGCCCACCTGGCCTGCGGGCCGCCCCCCGAGGGGAACGCTGCTCCGATGCGATCGTGCGGAGCTCATGCCGCAGCGGCCTGCATGCGCGCGCCGCCGATCGCATCGAGGCCGGGCGACACCTCGCGCGGCGGCCCGTCGCTGCCCGATGCGGCGTCCGCGCCGCCCTGCTGGATCAGCTTCGAACGGTGCACCAGGAAGTCGACCAGGTGGTTGCGGATCGGGTAGTACTGCGGGTCGTGATGGATCGTCAGCCGCGTGCGCTCGCGCGGCATCGTGTTGCGGACGACCTCGGCGATCCGGGCGCGCGGGCCGTTGCTCATCAGCAGGATGCGGTCGGCGAGCAGGATCGCCTCGTCGACGTCGTGCGTGATCATGAAGACGGTCTGCTGGGTCGCCGCACAGATCTTCAGCAGCTCGTCCTGGATCACGCCGCGCGTCAGCGCGTCGAGCGCGCCGAACGGCTCGTCGAGCAGCAGCATCTTCGGCTGGATCGCGAACGCGCGCGCGATGCCGACACGCTGCTTCATGCCGCCCGACAGCTCGGCGGGCTTCTTGTGCTCGGCGCCGCTCAGTCCGACCAGGTCGATGAAACGCTGGGCGTGGGCGTCGACCTGCTGCCGCTTCCAGTCGGGCCAGCGCGAACGCACGGCGAAGCCGATGTTCGCGCGCACTGACAGCCAGGGCATCAGCGCATGCCCCTGGAACACGACGCCGCGCTCGAGGCCCGGCGCGCTCACCTCGCGCCCGTCCATGAACACGTAGCCGGCGCTCGGGCGCTCCAGCCCGGCGAGGATGTTCAGGATCGTCGTCTTGCCGCAGCCGGAGTGGCCGATGATGCAGACGAACTCGCCGCGCGCGATGCCGAAGTCGACGCCCTCGAACACCGGCGCCCCCTTGCCCGCCGGCGCGTAGCGCTTGGCCAGCCCTTCGACCCGCAGGAAATGATCGTGCTTCACCGGCGGCCCGTCATTCGCGGTAGGTGACCCAGGCCTGCAGCCGCGCGAACAGCAGGTCCAGCAGCATGCCGACCACGCCGATGACGACGATCGCGAAGATCACGCTGGTCAGAGACAGGTTGTTCCATTCGTTCCAGACGAAGTAGCCGATGCCGGTGCCGCCGACCAGCATCTCGGCGGCGACGATGACCAGCCACGCGATGCCCATCGAGATCCGCATGCCGGTGAGGATCGTCGGCGCGGCCGCCGGCAGGATCACCAGGAACGCCTTGCGCAGCGGCGACACCTCGAGCGTGCGCGCGACGTTGAGCCATTCGCGGCGCACGGACGCGACGCCGAACGCGGTGTTGATCAGCATCGGCCATACCGAGCAGATGAAGATGACGAACACGCCGGAGATCGACGAATCCTTGATCGTGTAGAGCGCGAGCGGCATCCACGCCAGCGGCGAGATCGGTTTCAGCACCTGGATGAACGGATCGAGCGCCTGGCGCACGAGCGGCGACATACCGATCAGGAAGCCGAGCGGCAGCGCGACCGCGACCGCTATCAGGTAGCCGGCCGCCACCCGCGCCAACGAGTGCGCGAGCTGGATGCCGATGCCCTTGTCGTTGGGCCCCTTGTCGTAGAACGGATCGGAGAGCTGGATGCGCACCGTCTCGGCCATCTGCGCCAACGTCGGAAAGCCGGTGCTCTTGGGAGCGGCCGCGGCCTTGCCCATCAGCTTCGCGTATTCGTCGTCGGCGGTCGCGGCGGCGGCCATCCCGGCCGCCGGGCGTGTCGCGACGTGCCAGACGCCGAGCACCACCTCCAGCAGCAGCAGCGACAGCAGCGCGGACCTGAAGGCCTGGGACGAGAGCCACCGCATCGCGGCCGCCTCAGGCGCGCCTGATCGCGAAGCCGCCGACGTACTCGTCGGGCTTCATCGGATCGAACTCCTTGCCCATCACCTTGAACCGCTTGTAGCCGTTGCCCTCGGGGGGTTTCTGGTCCAGGTCCTTCATCCGTTTGCGCGCGTCGGTCAGCAGGAACACCTTCTCGGCGATCGTCTTGTAGTCGACGTCGCCCTTCACGTAGCCCCAGCGCTTCATCTGCGTCAGCATCCACACCGCCATCGAGTACCACGGCACCGGGTCGAAGTCGGTGCGCGTGGGGTCGTTGCGCACATTGCCCAGGCCGTCGGCGAACCTGCCGGTCAGCACCTGCTCGACGATGGTCTCCGGCTGGTTCAGGTAGGCGGGCGGCGCGATCACCTTGGCGATCAGCGAACGGTTCTTCGCATCGCGCGCCATCGCGGCCGCTTCGAGCACCGCGCGGTACAACGCGGCGAAGGTGTTCGGGTTCTGCCGGATGAATTCCTCGGAGACGCCGAATGCGCAGCACGGATGCCCGTCCCAGATCTCCTTGGACAGGATGTGCAGGAAGCCGACCTCGTCGTAGACCGCGCGCTGGTTGATCGGATCGGGCCCGAGGAAGCCGTCGATGTTGCCGGCGCGCAGGTTGGCCACCATCTCCGGCGGCGGCGTCACCCGCAACTGCACGTCGCGATCGGGGTCCAGCCCGTTCTCGGCGAGGTAGTAGCGCAGCAGGAAGTTGTGGATCGAGTATTCGAACGGGATCGCGAACCTGAAGCCCTTCCAGTTCTTCGGATCGCGGTTGTTCTTGTGCTTGACCGCCAGCGTGATCGCCTGGCCGTTGATGTTCTGCACGGTCGCCACCCGCATCGGCTGCGCGACCGAACCGAGGCCCATCGAGATCGCCACCGGCATCGGCGACAGGAAGTGCGACGCGTCGTGCTCCTTGTTCAGCATCCGGTCGCGGATCAGCGCCCAGCCCGCGGTCTTGTTCAGCGTGACGTTCAGGCCGTTGCGCTTGTAGAAGCCCAGCGGGTCGGCCATGATCAGCGGCGTCGCGCAGGTGATCGCGATGAAGCCGATCTTCAGGTCCTTCTTCTCGAGCGCCCCGGCCTTCTCCTGCGCCATCGCCTGCAGCGCCGGAATCGGCAGCAGCGAGGCGATCGCCGCCTGCGCGGTGCGCGCGCCCACCGCGCGCAACAGGCGCCGGCGCTGCTGGTCGTCCGGGAACAACGCCTTGACCAGCGTCGCCTCGACGAAGTCGTTCGACAGGCGCTGCGGATCGGTGTGCGTCCCGGCGGTCGTCCGGGTGTGCGCATTCATGCCCGTGAACAGGCCGGCATGGCTGCCGTCGCGCTCGTCGTGCGCGCCGCCGCACAGACTGCATGCGTGGCCCAGCGGCCGGTCGGCATCGTAGGGGCGGTATTCGTTCGTCATGGATGACCCGGGTTCGAGAGACAGGGCCCGATTTAGCAGGTTCCGTGCCATTGGCATGGACGCGGGCGCGGCCGGCGCTTCGTTCGGCAACGGCGCTCGCCCCCGGGTGAGCGTTGCGCCGGCCACCTCGCGGCAGGCCGGACCGCGCGGTCGGGCGCCGCCCCGTGCCTGCAACGCGGGAGGGCGCGTCCTGCAGCAGCCGCTCGGCGCCGCCGATGTCGGGCCCGCGCCTGCACGCGGGCGGGCGCGTCATCCGCATTGATCAATGTCGACAGTTTGGTCACATAGCGGACAGCGGGGCGCCCACCGGCGGCGCAACGCTCCCCGCGGCGTGCAGAGGGTGCCCGGCGATCGCGAGCCGGCGTGCGGCGCGAGTGCGGAAGGCACTGCTGCGGTGCGGATGAAGCGCTGGCACGTCGATTGCGATGGCCCACGGCCGCAACCGCCGGTGCGGCAAGCCCCCGCCTCCCAACGCCCAGACAGGAGAACGCCATGACCGATACCGTGCTCGTCACTCCCGAACAGCTCGCGACGATGATGAAATCCGAACCGGTCGTCGTGATCGACACGCGCGACCCCGAGACCTATGCGCGCGGCCACCTGCCCGGCGCGGTGAACCTGCGCGAGATCTTCACGTTCCTCGCGACCTCCACCGCCGAGGGACTGGACGCGCTGAAGCACACGTTCGCCGACGCATTCGGCGCCGCCGGCCTGAGCGGCAAGGAGACCGCGGTGCTGTACGAGGATGCGATGGACAGCGGCTACGGCCAGTCGTGCCGCGGCTACTTTCTGCTGAGCTGGCTGAAGTACCCGAGGATCCGGATCCTGAACGGCGGCTATTCGGCATGGGTCAAGCACGGCCTGCCGGTCAGCACCGAGCCGGTGGCGCCGACGCCGGGCAGCTTCCCAATGCCCGAGCGGACCGCCTCGATGATGGTGACCAAGGACGAGATGCTCGCCGCGCTCGACGGCACGACGGTGCTGCTCGACGTGCGTGACGTCGACGAGTGGATCGGCGACAGCTCGTCGCCGTACGGCAAGGACTTCGCGCCGCGCAAGGGACGGATCCCCGGGGCGCGCTGGATCGAGTGGTACCGGTTCATGAAGCCGTCGCCCGACGGCCCCGTGTTCAAGAGCCCGGACGAGGTCCGCGCCGAATGCCGCACCGCGCAGATCACGCCGAAGGATCCGATCTACCTGTACTGCTTCAAGGGTGCGCGCGCGTCGAACACCTTCGTCGCGCTCAAGCAGGCGGGGTTCGAGGACGTGCGGATGTACTTCGGCTCGTGGAACGAGTGGTCGCGCGAGCCGGCGCTGCCGATCGAGGCCGGATTCCCTTCGGCCTGACCGGCGACGCGGGGACCGGCGCGGCCGGTTCCCGCCGGGCCCGCGCAGCCCGGGCCCGCGCGTCCGATATCCCGCAGCTCGATACCCTGCGACCCGATACCCTGCAGTCAGCCCGGTAATCCGCCGCAGCCCGATCCCGCACGACGATCACGATCCGGCCGCGTACGATGCCGACGCGCCGGCCATCGGCCGGATCACGACGGGAAAGCTCGGCATCTTGACGACCCAGCTCGGCGCGCGCCGACGATGGCGCCCGCGATCGCGGCCGCCTGCCGATGGATCGGCTCGATCGTGCCGCCGAGACAGCCGTCGACCTCGGCGCAGTCGCCGAGCGCATGGATGCCGTCTGTGCCGGTCGCGAGGCTCGCCGGCCGCACGACGATGCCGCGGTCGACCGCCAGGCCGGCGGCGCGAGCGAGCCGTGTCTGCGCGGTGACGCCGACGGCGGCGATCGCCAGATCGAACACCTCGCGATGCTCGAGACCGCCTTCGGTCGACCAGCCGAGCTCGACGCTCGATGCATCGATGCCCCGGTCCGACGCATCGGACCCCGGGGCCGATGCCGACACCTCCGCCGACATCTCGGCCGACGCCTCCGCCTCCGCCTCCGCCTCCGCCGACGCCGATGCCGATGCCGATGCGAATGCCGATGCCAATGCCAATGCCAATGCCGATGCCGACACCGGTGCCGACGCCGGTACCTGTGCCGATGATGCCGACGCGAACACTGGCGCCGGCGCGCGCGCGGTCAGCAGCCGGCTCGCGCCGAACAGCCGCACGCGCAGCGCATCGGCGAGCCGCTGCGCGCTCTGCTCGCCGAGCCGCGCCAGCAGCGGCAGCGGCGCCGCTTCGAGCAGCGTCACGTCGACGCCGGCGCCGCACAGATCGTCGGCGAGCTCGCAGCCCACCAGCCCCGCGCCGACGATCGCGGCACGCACCGCGCGCCCGGTTGCGTGCGCGCGTTCGCGCGCCGCATCGAGCGCGGCGCGCATCCGCGCATACTGAGTCAGGTCGTTGACCGGCAGCAGCCGGCCGGCGCCATCGCCCGTGACTTCGGGCCGCCGCGCGCTGCTGCCGGTCGCGATGACCAGCGCCGTCCAGCGCAGCGTGCCGCGGGTGGTCGCGAGCCGGCGGCCGCGGGGGTCGATATCGATCGCCCAGGTGCGCGGCAGCAGCCGCACGCCGAGCTCGGCAGCGAGCGACTCGCCGCTGCGCGCGCCGATCTGCGACGCGTCGAGCCCGCGCGCGAGCGCGACCGACAGCAGCGGTTTCTGGTAGACGCGCGCGTCGCAGGCGCTGATCATCGTGATCGCGCCTTCGCAGCCGGCCTCGCGCAGCGCACGGGCCATGCTCCAGCCGGCGATGCCGGCGCCGACGATGACCACGCCGGCGGAGCCACCGGCGATCGGCGGCGCGGTGCCCCCCGCTGACGTGCGTCCCGTGTGCCCGGCCGACGTGTGCCCCGCCGACACGCCCCCGGCCGACACGCCGCCGGCCGGCAGAGCGCCACCCCCGGTCGAGGCGGACCGGACCGCTTCGATCGGCACGAAGTCCTGCTTGCCGACGCCGCAGACCGGGCAGCGCCAGTCGTCGGGAATGTCCTCGAAGCGGGTGCCCGGCGCGATGCCGCCGTCGGGATCGCCGCGCGCCTCGTCGTAGACCAGGCCGCAGGCTTCGCAGAGCCAGCGGCGCAGCGCGGCGGCGCCGCTCACGAGACCGCTCCGAGCGCATACAGCCGGTCGATCTCCTTGCGCAGGTGCTTGATCGCCGGCGTCACGATCGCGACGAACCAGCCCTCGCGCAGCCGCCGCTGCACCGGCGAGCCCATCGAGTACCCAAGCGCGCCCGCATGCAGCATCGCCGACTGCGTCGCGCGCAGCGTCAGCTCGGAGGCGAGCAGCCGCACCGTCAGCACGTCGGCGAAGGTCGCGTCGGACGGATCGAGCACCCGTCCGGCGAGCTCGCCCGCCCGCTCGCGCAGCCGTGCGAGCGCGTCCTCCAGCTCGTCGGGCCCGTCTTCGAGGAACGCGTTGACATGCGCCAGCCGCAGGTTCGATTCGCGCATCGCATCGATGCAGCCCTTGATGATGCCGGCGCCGATGCCGAGCTGCAGCAGCACGAAGCCGTTGCGGATCCTGCGCAGGTACGGGCCGATCGGATCGGCCAGCACCCAGGCGTCGGGCACGAACACGTCGGCCAGCTCGCAGGCCCAGGTGCCGGTGCCGTCCATCGCGAGGAACGGCGGCACCGGCGCGAGCGTCAGCCCCGGCCAGTCGCAGTCGAACATCGCCATCACCTCGCGGCTGCCGCCCGTGCCCGGCTCGTCGACGCGAAAGGCGCTGCCGAACACATGTCCCGGACCCAGGTTCGACACCCACGGCAGCCGTCCGCCGACGACGAAACCGCCGTCGACGCCCCGCCCCG
>DAISWF010000005.1:0-26818 GCA_036826495.1 Burkholderiaceae bacterium | reverse complement strand
GCGCACCGCCAGGTCGAAGCGCTCGGCCACCAGGTCGACGCGCCGGGCCGACAGCGCCAGCCGCTGGATCGATGCGAAATACTTCATCGGATTCGACATGCCGGTGCCGCCGAGCACCTCGCCGCGCGCGAGCTTCGGAAGGAGCTGCGCGCGCAGCACCGGCGACTCGCCGTGCTCGACGTACCAGCCGGCCGCGCCCTGGCACCAGGCCATGAATGCGCTGGCGCCGCAGGTTTCGCCGACCGTCGTGATCGCATCGATCGCCGCGACCAGGTCGCAGCGCCGGTCGGCAGCGACGCCGGCGAGATGGCGGTCGTAGACGCCATGGCGGCCGAGCGCGCGCAGCGCATCGCCGGGGTACAGCCCTTCGCGGTCGATGCGCCCGACCAGCGGCCCGAGCTCGCGCAGGACGGCGGCGCCGAGCCCTTCGATCGACGGCGGCGCCGCATCGACCGCCGTCGTCGCGAGCACCGATTCTGCGGCTCCCATCGTGTCCTCCGCTTCGGAACCTGTGAACGAGACTGTCCTCACCCGAGCGAAACCGTCATCGGGATCGGATTGCGGAAGCAGTTGGCCATCGGCGAGCAGTAGTTGGCCTCCTGCACGATCTGGTCGAGCAGCTCGCGCGGCGCATCACCTTCGACGAGGATCCTGGCGCGCACCGACTGGAAACCCATCTGCTCCGGCGACTTGCGCGCGCCGCCCGCCCCCCAGGCGGCCGGATTGCCGATCTCGCCCTCGAGCAGCACCTCGAGCTTCGACAGCCTGACGCCCTTGTGCGTGGCCACCGCATGGATGCCGACGCACAGGCAACCGCCGAGCGACGACAGCAGGATCTCCGACGGCGCCGGCGCGGTGTCCTGGCCGAACAGATGCGGCGGCTCATCGACGACGACACCGGCATGGTTGCCGGCGAAGGTCAGCGAACGGAACTGGCCGTCGTACACCGTGCGGGTCCTGATCGTGCCCTGGCTGTCCGGATTCGCGCGGCCCTTCTCGGCGAACCGCGCCAGGCCTTCGGCATCGATCGGCTTGACCCAGGTGCTGACCGTCATCGTCTCTTTCGTGTCCTGCATGTCCATCGCTCCTCAGTGTCGGGTGGCGACGTCAATGCAAGCGATATGCCAATCGCCATCGGCGCAGCCCTCGCAACGTGCCTGCGGTCACGGCGGAAGGCATCGCACCAGACGGGCACGGTGCCGGCGAGCAGCCTTGCACCGTGCATCGTGCCGCCCGGCATGCGGCACAGTGTGGGCGCACGGCCGATCGGCATGCGCAGCGGACTGTCCAAACTGCTCAGCGAATGGACGAATTGTTCACAAAGTCCGCATCGCAGTCCGCGAGTCGTCGAGCGCAGCGCCGTCCGCCAACTTCTGCAGCCGGTACGTCAACTGGCGACGCGTCATGCCGAGGATCTGCGCGGCGCGCGAGCGGTTTCCGCCGGCCCGGGCCAGCGCGGCCAGCAGGTGCTCGCGTTCGCCGGGCTGTACGTGCGCGTACGGCCGGACGATCTCCGCCGTCGGCCAGTGGTGCCCGAACGCCGGCGGTGTCGTTGCCGCGCGATCGTCGAGCGCCGGCGCGGCATCGGCGCCGCTGCCGGCGACGCGCTCCGACGCCCGCCGGCCGGCATGGCCGATCGGAATGCCGGGCTCGGCATGCAGCACGTCGTGTACCGACCCGCCGAGGCGCGCCGCGCCGGCGGCCGCAGGCACGTCGTCGAACGACACCTCCATCGCATCGTCGGCGGCCAGGATCGCGTCGACCGTCGATGCGTCGATCAGCGTGCCGTTGGCCATGATCACCAGCCGCGCGACGACGTTCTGAAGCTGCCGGACGTTGCCGGGCCAGCGATGCACGCGCATCCGCTGCATCGCCGGGTCGCTGAAGCGCACCGGCTCGCGCCGGTAGGCCAGGCTCGCCTCGTGGGCGAAGTGGCGCACCAGCAGCGCGATGTCCTCGCTGC
Source organism: Burkholderiaceae bacterium (assembly GCA_036826495.1). Taxonomy (GTDB): domain Bacteria; phylum Pseudomonadota; class Gammaproteobacteria; order Burkholderiales; family Burkholderiaceae_E; genus DAISWF01. The sequence continues at coordinate 24,855 of DAISWF010000005.1, read as the reverse complement.
GCTCGCGCAGCGCCGGCAGCCGCAGCGGCAGCACCGACAGCCGGTGGTACAGGTCGAGCCGGAACTGCCCGCGGGCGACCGCCTGCGCGAGGTTGCGATTGGTCGCGGCGATGACCCGCACGTCGACGCCGATCTCGCGCCGGCTGCCCACCCGCACGACGGTACGATCCTGCAGCACGCGCAGCAGCTTGGCCTGCATCGTCAGCGGCAGCTCGCCGATCTCGTCGAGGAACAGCGTGCCGCCGTGCGCCTGCTCAAAGCGGCCCGGCTGTGCGCTGACCGCACCGGTGAATGCGCCGCGCTCGTGGCCGAAGAACTCCGACTCGAACAGGCTCTCGGGCACCGCTGCGCAATTGACCTTGACGAACGGCGCGTCGCGCCGGCCGCTCGCGCCATGGACCGCGCGTGCGAACAGCTCCTTGCCGGTGCCGGACTCGCCGAGCAGCAGCACCGTCAGGTCGGTCGCGCTCAGCCGCTCCACCTGCTCGATGCAGGTCTTCAGGACCCGCGCCTCGCCGAGGATCCCGTAGTTCGGCAGCCGGTGCTCCAGCCGCTCGCGCAGGTCGCGATTCTCGGACTCGAGCCGCTCGGTCCGCAGGCGCACCTCCTCCGCCACGCGCAGCACCTGGCCGATCAAGGTCGCGACCGTGCGCAGCACCTCCAGGTCGTCGTCGAGCGCGCGGGGCCGGGCACGCAGCCGGTGCGCGGCGAGCACCCCGACGATGCGATCGCCCTCGCGCAACGGCAGCGCGATGAACGCGACCGTCTCCTGCGGCAGCGTGCCGCGCGCCACCGACCGCGCGAGGAACTCGGAGTCGTCGTCGATGTCCTGCACCAGCCGCGGCAGCCCGGACGCATAGACGCTGCCGCAGATGCCCTCGCCGGCGCGGAATCGCCCGCGGGCGATCTCCTCGGGCTTCAGGCCATAGGCGAAACGGATCTGCAGGGCCTCGGCCGCCGCATCCCACAGCAGCACCCGGCCGCGATTGAGCCCGATCCACTCCGACAGCAGGCGCAAGGTCTGGCGGATCACCAGGTAGGGATCGAGGCTGCGGCCGACGAGCTTGGCGACCTCGCGGATCAGCATCACCTCCTGGCGATGCCAGTCCTTGCCGCTGTCGATGGACATCCGGACGCCCCGTTTTGGTTTGACGGCTACGAGCGAGCAAGAAGCCTGCCGGCGGGCGGCGGAGCACGCTGAACCGCGGCTCGGCGCCCACTGCGACCGGCGAAGACGAAGACAGCCATCCTTGACGCAATGCGACCGGGGGTAGCGGTCGACCCATAGATATGGGAATATGGGATTTTTGACCATACTCCCATCACCATGAAAACCACGTTGGAGCTTTCCGACGAGTTGCTGCGCCGCGCGAAGCAGGCCGCGCTCGATCGCAACACCACGCTGCGCGCGATCGTCGAAGAAGCGCTCGAGCGCTCGCTGGGTCCAGCGGTGCAGAACGTGCCGTTCCGTAACGTCACGTGGCCGCCGCCGTCGCCCGACGGCACACCGCCGCCGATACGCGACGACATCGACTGGATCGCCGAAATCCGCAAGATGCGCGCCGGCCCCGCGGAGGATCCGGAATGGTTCGCTCGCCGGATGGGCATCGCACCCGCTGAGGGAGACGACGATTGATCGCGGTCGACACCAACCTGCTGGTTTACGCGCATCGGGCCGATGCGCCGCAGCACCGGGCGGCCCTGGCGGCGCTCGAGCGCCTTGTCACGCATGGCGAGCCATGGGCGATCCCCATCCCGTGCGCCACCGAGTTCGTGTCGGTGCTCACGCGGCCAGCCCTGAACATTCCCGCTTCGCCGGCCTCGGCCGCGTTCGACGCCCTGGACGCATGGCTGTCGCATCCGCGTTGCCGGCTCCTTGTCGAGACCGCGGGCCACCTGCGCCTGTTCCGCGCGCTGGTGGAACGTGCCGCCCTTGTCGGGCGTGACGTCTTCGACGCCCGTATTGCGGCTATTTGCCTGGAGCACGATGTCGCCGAGCTGTGGACCAGCGACCGCGACTTCTCCGGCTTTCCTGACCTGCGCACCCGCGATCCGCTGATCCCGTCGCTGCACGAGCCGATCGGTGTCCCGTATCGCGCAATTTCCTCCGCGCGGCGCGCCAGAACCACGGCCCGAAGTCCTGGCCGGTAGTCCGCAACGCCGAAGCCTGCCGAGGTGTGGCACCCTGCGCACGCGAGCATCCCTGCGGAATCCCCCGGCCGGCGAGGGTGGGCAGAGGGTGTAACGGAGAAGCAGCCGATGGCCAGCGCGGTGACGATCCGGATCGATGACACCTCGACGGTATCCGCGCTGATCGATGGTCCGGCGGACGCGGCGGCGGTCTATGTGTTCGCGCACGGCGCCGGCGCGGGCATGGAGCATCCATCGATGGCGCGGATGGCCGAAGGGCTGGCACAGCGAGGCATCGCGGTGTTGCGTTACCGGTTCCCGTACATGGAGCGCAAGAGCCGCCGGCCCGATCCGCCGAAGGTGGCGCATGCCGCGGTGCGCGCGGCGGTGGATTTCGCGGCCGCCCGCTGGCCCGGCGCCAGGCTGTTCGCCGGCGGGCGTTCGTTCGGCGGCCGGATGACCTCGCAGGCCCAGGCGCTGACACCGTTGCAGCGGGTCGCCGGACTGGTGTTCATCGGCTTTCCGCTGCATCCGGCCGGCAAACCGTCGATCGAACGGGCCGCGCATCTGTGCGACGTCACGGTACCGATGCTGTTCCTGCAGGGTACCCGCGACGAGCTGGCCGATCCGGCATTGCTGCGCAGCGTGATCGCGTCGCTCAAGTCGCGCGCGTCATTGCAGGAGATCGACGATGCCGATCATTCGTTCCATGTGCGCCGGAGCAGCGGGCGCGACGATGCGCAGGTCCGCGAAGCGATGCTCGATTCGATCGCGCAATGGTTCGCCTCCTTCGCGCGCTCGTGACTTTTCCCGCGGGTCCGCCAACGGCGCCGTGCATGGAGTGTCTGTCGACCGCTCGACATTGCCCGTGACGATCAGCCGGCGCCGACCTCGAACTCGCCGACTGTCACCACCTCGCCACCGCCCCTCAGCCGCAGCGTCAGCATCCGCTCCTTGGCTTCAGGTGTGCCGAACCGGGTGGTCAGCCGCACCTGCAGCGTGGTGGCGCCGGCGACGATCTGCTGCCGGTGGCCATAGAACTGTGCCTCGATCCGGTAGCGGCCGGGCTTGGCGCTGCGCAGCGAGAACTCCTCGGGACCATAGCCTCCGGTGAAGTCCGCCGACATCCGCCCGCCCTGCCAGGTCAGGCGATTGCCGTAGAACGCCTTCTCGCCGTTGGGGTCGGTGACCCACAGGTCGATGTCGGTGTTGTCGGCATCCCAGGTCAGCACCGCGCGCAGGTCCAACGGCAGGTTGTGCAGCAGCCGCGGGTCGATCGCCGAGGTATCGGGCGGCGTGACGGCGGTCGCGACCAGCGCATTGAGTTCGGCCAGCGCGATCAGCTCGATCTCGGGAAAGCGACCGTGCCACGACGGGCCGTCGACGACACGCCACAACGCATCGACCGCCTTCTGGGTCTGGCCGGTGGCGGCCAGCGCGAGGCCGACGTCGCGATGCGACTGCGGCTCGTTCGGCGCGAGCTCGAGCACGCGGCTGAAGATGCCGAGCGCGGCGAGCGGGTCGCCCGCCTGCAGCAGACGCTGCCCGAGCACACGCAGCACGTGGCGGTTCTCCAGGTTCATCTCGGCAAGGTTGGACAACACACGCTGCGCCAGCAGCGGTTGGCCGCGGGCGAACAGCAGGTCGGCCACGTCGAGGTAGAAAGCGGTCGAATGGCGCCACGAATCGCGCTCATCGAGGTAGATGCGATAGAGGTCGCGTGGATCGGCGTCGCGCAGCCTGCGGGCGGGACGCGAGTCGGGCGCCCAGGGTTGCAGGCGGATGACGAACGCCTCGTTGCCGTCGACAGCGGCGGGGGCCCGCGGCGGGGACGCCCGCGCCGCCGCCGTCACCGCGGCATCCGTGGTGGCGTCCCGTCGGCGTTCGAGGCGCGACGCTTCGCGCCCTTCGGCCCACGCGCCGGGGCGCGCCCGGTCCTGCGGGCCGCCGCCGATCGCCGGCGCGCGGGCCGGCCGTTCGCCCTTGGGGAACTCGCGGGCCCACCAGGCCTGCTTGGAGCGGAACTCGCTGACCACCCGTTCGCGATGCGCGCGCAGATCGGCCTCGCGCATCGCCGCGCCGTGCGCGCGCAGCCGCTCGGTCTCGGCCCGCAGGTCGGCCGGCGGCTCGATGTCGTGCCGTGCATAGTCGGCCGCGGTATCGAGGATGATCAGCGAGGTGGCGCGGGTGATCAGCCCGAAGCGTTTGCCCAGCCGTTCGATCTCGCCGCGATTCAGCGACCATTCGGGTTCGAGCGCGGCCACCCGCAACCGTGCCCAGCGCTGCGCGGCGAACCGACCGTTGCCGTCGGCCTGGCGACGCACCGGCGCCGTGATGCGCTGCGGCGCGGCGTTGCCGCCATCGATCCGCAGCACCACCGAACCCCGCGGTTCGACCAGCCGGCCGGCAAGCCGCACACGGCCGTCGTCGGCGTAGGGGGAGGCGAGCAGCACGTCGGCGACCCCGTCGCCGCGTTCGACGACGACGCGTGATCGCTGGCCGGTCAGCTCGCGGACGGCCTGCGACGTCGGCCAGTGCAAGCTGTCGATGAAGCGGCCACCCGACCGCGCGGCGAGCGCCCGCAATGCATCGACGTCACGCTTGATGGCGGCCGCCATCGCATAGGTGCGGATCGCCGGCGCCGGCAGTGCCGGGTCACCATAGTTGGCCAGGCCATCGGAGAACAGCAGCATCTCGTCGGCGCCGTCCAGCCCGTCGAGCACCGAGAGGTTGCTGGCGCCATCGTGGTCGAGCGCTTCCAGCGTGCGCCGCAAGGCCTGCCAGTCGCCGCCCGCGACGCGGAATGCCCGGGGTGCCTCGATCCGGTCGCGGAACACGCGCAACGTCACGTCGACATTGCGAAAGCGGCTGAAGTACGCATCGAGCAGCGCAAGGTCGCGGGTCAGGGAACGCTCGCCGGCCGAGCCCGACGCGTCCCAGGCGATCAGCACCGACGACGGTGCGCCGCGCGGCGTCAGGCGCGTGGCCACCGCCGGCTCGGCGTAGAACCAGGTGGCCCCGTCGAAGTCCTGGGTGACGGCCAGCGGCGCCCCTTCGGCTGCCACCGCCACCTCCATCAAGCCGCCGAGCCGCACGTCCTGCCGGTCGGCGCTCAGCTCGAAGCCGGCCGGCCCGCGCACGGCCCTGACGTCGAACGGCGCGCCCGGCGTCACGATCGGCGCATGGGCGGTGGCGAAGGTGCCGGTCCAGCGGAACCGCGCGATCCGCTCGTATGCCAACGGCAGGCGGTACAGCCATCGGCCGCCCTGCTCCGGCAGCGATTCCTCGTAACGGAGAACCAACGTCTTGCGGCCTTGCGCCGGCAACGGATACACGCGCAGCCTGAAGCTGTTGCCCAGCGTCTTCTCGGCCAGCGCCGGATCGACACGCGTGCGGGTGATGTCCTCGAACACCTGCTGACCGCGTGCCTTCCCGACCGGCACCGCTTCGCGCATCACACCGGCGAAGTCCATCGCCATGCCGGTGATCTGCTGGCCATCGGCCAGCGGGAACTGCAGCTCTCCTTCGAGCACCTGCAGGTTGGGATTGACGAAGGTCAGCTCGACCGAGGTCTGCGCGAGGCGCCCGGCCACCCGGGTGTGCACGCTGACCTCCTCGAGCCGAACCGGCACCTGCGCCGCCGGGACCACGATGCGCAGCGGTGGTGCGATCATCGGCACCGGCTTGGCAACCGGCGGCATCGGAGACAGGGCCAGCACTTGGGGCGCGGCGGGCAGCGCCGTGCAGGCGGCGACGCCGCGCAGGAAACGACGACGGGGAGCAGCGGTCACGGGGAATCCTTTCGCGGGACGGGCATGGAGTCGAAGTCGTCCGGCGTGGGATGAAACGGCGCAGGCCCGGAAATGGGGTTGAGCCGGGGGTTGAGCCGGGGGTTGAGCCGGGGGTTGAACCTGGGTCGAGCCGGATTTCGGGCCGCTGCGGACCGATGGCCGGGCGGGCACGTTAGACTTCGCCGGTGAAGGGAATCACGGCAGCGCAACTCCGCGCTATGTTCCAGGCGACGCCGTTGCGGGCCGCCCCGTTTCGCAACTACTACATCGGCGCGCTGGGCGTAGCGCTCGGCTACACGATGCAGGCGACGATGGCCGCCTGGCTGATGGCGACCCTGACGCCGTCGGCGCTGATGGTGGCGCTGGTGCAGACCGCCAGCACCGCGCCGGCGCTGGCGTTCGGCCTCATCGCCGGCGCGCTGGCCGACATCATCGAGCGGCGCAAGGTGATCCTGGTCACCCAGTCGGTGATGCTGGTGGCGACCGTGGTGCTGGGCGCGTCGACATTGGCTGGACTGATCAGTCCGGCCACGCTGCTGCTGCTGACCCTGGTGATCGGCTCCGGGTTCATGCTGACGATCCCGGCGCAGCAGGCCAGCGTCAACGAGCTGGTCACGCGAGAGGACCTGTCGCGGGCGGTGGCGCTCGGCGCGGTGGCGTTCAACATGGCGCGCGCGATCGGCCCGGCGCTGGCCGGCGCGATCGCCGCCTGGCTGGGCTCGGGCAGCGCGTTCCTGATCGCGGCCGCCTGCTTCCTGCCGATGATCTTCGTCGTGCGCGGCTGGCCGCGCCGCGAACGGGCGCTGCCCGGCGTGCCCGAGACCTTGCTGTCGGGCATCCAGAGCGGTCTGCGCTTCGCCCGCCACTCCCCGGTGATGCGCGCGCTGGTGCTGCGCAACATCACGTTCTGCCTGTGCGGCAGCAGCTTCTGGGCACTGCTGCCGGTAATCGCCCGCGACCAGTTGGAGCTGGGCGCCGGCGGCTTCGGCCTGCTGTCGGCCAGCTTCGGACTGGGCGCGGTGGCCGGTGCGATGTGGATCCCGCGCCGGCTGAAGGCCACGTCGCTCGACACCGTGGTCAACAGCGGCGTGTCGCTGTGGATCGGCTCGACGCTGGTGGTCGCGGTGTCGCACATCACGGTGATCGCGGTGGTCGGCGCGGTCGGCGTCGGCGTGGCCTGGGTCAGCGTGCTGGCGAGCCTGTCGGCCGGCACCCAGAGCGCGGCACCCGACTGGGTGCGCGCGCGGGCGGTGTCGGTCACCCTGGTCGCGGTGCAGACCAGCCTCGCGCTGGGCAGCGCGTTCTGGGGCATGGTGGCCTCGGGCTCGGGCACCCAGGCGGCGCTGGTGGTCGCCGCCTTCACGATGGTCGGGCTGCACCTGCTGACCCGGCGCTACGTCGTCGACATGGGCAAGGAAGCCGACGTGACGACCGGCGCGCAGCTTCCGGAGATCGCGATGGCGATCGAACCGCGGCCCAACGACGGGCCAGTGCTGGTGCAGGTCGAGTACCTGATCGACGACGACAAGGTGGCCGATTTCCTGCGCGCGATCGCGCTGGTCGAGAAGACCCGCCGGCGCAACGGCGCGGCGAGCTGGCGGGTCTACCGCGACGTCGGCGTACAGGGCCGCTTCGTCGAGCGGTTCGTCATCGCCTCATGGGCGGAATACGTGCGGCTGCGCTCGCGGATGACGCTGACGGATCGGGAGATCCAGGAGCGGGTCGCCGACTGGCAGCGCGACGGCGTGCCGGTGCGCGTGTCGCGGCTGATCGGCGTCAATCCGTCGGACCGGCTCGAGGAAGAACAGGACACGGTAACCCGCCCGGGCGGTTGACTACCGCTCGATCGAGCTCGGCGTCTACGCGGACGCGTCGATAGCTTCCTGACTTCATTCAAGGAGGCCGAGGCCTTTCGCCTCGGATGACCTTGCGGTGTGGGTGAAACACCAGATCGATCGGGTGCCGCTTCAATGAGGCCGAGGCCTTTCGCCTCGGATGACTCGAAGTCGAGCTGCGTAGGAGAGCCCACCCCATGCTTCAATGAGGCCGAGGCCTTTCGCCTCGGATGACGACGCTGGCCGCCGCGAAATCGCTGACCGGGGAAGTGCTTCAATGAGGCCGAGGCCTTTCGCCTCGGATGACCGTCTGCGGACCCAGCGGCCGGGCCCGGGCTACGTGCTTCAATGAGGCCGAGGCCTTTCGCCTCGGATGACGTTCCGTCGCGGCCGTTTCCGCTTCACGACCGGCGCGCTTCAATGAGGCCGAGGCATTTCGCCTCGGATGACCGTCTGCGTCCGTCATGTACTGCTGCGCGTCGTCGTCGCTTCAATGAGGCCGAGGCCTTTCGCCTCGGATGACGCGTCTGCCCGGTGCCGCGGCGCACCCACTCGGCGGTGCTTCAATGAGGCCGAGGCCTTTCGCCTCGGATGACCGAGAAGATCCTCGGCATGGAGTTCGCGACGATCTACCTGCTTCAATGAGGCCGAGGCCTTTCGCCTCGGATGACCAGCGGATGCCCGACGGCAAGTGGCAGCGGCTGGAGCTTCAATGAGGCCGAGGCCTTTCGCCTCGGATGACCGGGAGCTGTATGCGCCGCCTGACATCCGCAGCGTGCTTCAATGAGGCCGAGGCCTTTCGCCTCGGATGACGCCGGGCACCTCGGCCGCACCGCGCGTAGCGGTCGCGCTTCAATGAGGCCGAGGCCTTTCGCCTCGGATGACCGCACACATTGTGGTGGGTCAAGAGGAGCCGGGGAGCTTCAATGAGGCCGAGGCCTTTCGCCTCGGATGACATGGACCACGACGACATCACCCGCCGCTGCGCCGCTTCAATGAGGCCGAGGCCTTTCGCCTCGGATGACAAGTCCCTCCGGATAGTCGATGGTGCCGTGGATGATGCTTCAATGAGGCCGAGGCCTTTCGCCTCGGATGACGGTGCTTCGGCCGGTGCTGCTCGTCGCGCTCGCTGGCGCTTCAATGAGGCCGAGGCCTTTCGCCTCGGATGACTTCCGAATGCGCGCCCTGACGGGTGGCGCAGAAATGCAGCTTCAATGAGGCCGAGGCCTTTCGCCTCGGATGACCTCTTCGCCCACGTCGGCCCAATGGGCCAGGGCAACAGGCTTCAATGAGGCCGAGGCCTTTCGCCTCGGATGACTCGGCGAAGCCCGCTGCCCAGATATCTGCTATGCGAGCTTCAATGAGGCCGAGGCCTTTCGCCTCGGATGACTGCGAATACCCGTGGCTGCATCGCCCGCCGCCGTCACGCTTCAATGAGGCCGAGGCCTTTCGCCTCGGATGACCTGGGACGTCTGGCTCGATCGGCGGAACGAGGATGTCGCTTCAATGAGGCCGAGGCCTTTCGCCTCGGATGACTCGGCTGCGCATCTGCGGCTTGCCGGCGTGACGATCGAGCTTCAATGAGGCCGAGGCCTTTCGCCTCGGATGACGCCACAGTCGTACGGGGAGTTGTAATAACACCCATGACGCTTCAATGAGGCCGAGGCCTTTCGCCTCGGATGACAGCACCCCCGACAATCAAGCACCGGCGCCCATTTTGCCTCAACGCCGCGAGGGCTACAGAGCCGACTCCGGCGCTACCACGACGAAAAGACCCGGAAGAAAACCGGTTGAATCTAATATCTTGATTTTTAAAGAACATTTCCCTCGCGAGCACTGTATTCATGGACCCCTATCACAACAGCGCTCGCGAAGCTTCGGCAAGAGAATTCCCGTAGTAGATCGCCTCACACGATCACCGGGGCACGCTCGATCGGTGCGAAGCCGCGCTTCCCCATGCAATGAACTCGCGGCACCACGACATCGGCTCGACCGATATCGACGATCATGACGGCGTCCTCCGTAGAGGATATCAGCGCCTCGAGCTTCTGTATCAGCTCGACATACCGTGCTCGGACAAGTCGGCACTGGAACACCGAGAGTTGCATCCACTCCCCATAGCCGTGCATCAGCTTGAACCCCGCCCGCCAGCGGCGGTCGTCGGAGATGTCGTACGTGACGACGTAGAGATGTTCGTCCGCCATGTAGGACTCCCGCGTACTGCTTTCGTTCAACGAGTTACGAAGTTGGGATACCGCTCGATTTCGCCGAGCAAGTGCCTTCCCAACAAACGGCACTGCAGTTCGATGATCTGCCGGTATTGCGCCGAGTAGCCAAACAACGGATGCGTGACCTCCTGGCTCAGACGTCGCTCGAGCGTAGCGATGAAGCTCCGCCGCCCACGTTCATTGAGATTGACGGCGCCCGCGGCGCGAACGAAATCCTCGGTACGAACTTCGCCGTTGTTGATGGCCATCAATACCGCGGAATCGGCGATCAACGGCCGGAACGGCTCCATCATGTCCAGCGCCAGCGCCGGCTTTCCATAGCGGGATTGGTGGAGGAACCCACGATACGCATCAAAACCGACGGCGGTGAGCATGACCGCCATGCTCCGCGTAAGCAGAGAGTATGCGTATGAAAGCAGCGCGTTGACCGCGTCTGTCGGCGGCCTGCGCGTGCGGCGCACGAAGTCGAAGCGCCAAGCATTGTCCGCTCCACGTTCGTCGCCACCTGCGACAGCCGGTGACAGCATCTCGTTGAAGTACCGAAAATAGCGTGCCGCCGCGTTCCCTTCTACGCCAAGCAATTGCGCAAGGTCGTGAGCGCGCTCGGCTGCTTCGATATCGTGGCGGAACTCCGACGACAGCGCCTCGGGCATCTCTCCGCGCTTCCAGTTTCGCCTCAGCAGCGTGCGCTGATTGCGAATCTTCGCAGCGATCAGGTCCCGTGCCAGCCGCAGGCAATGTCCTTCATCGAAGCTGGCGCGAAACTGCGCCGTCCGCAACTCGACGTTCTTGTGGCCGACACCGATCGTATGGCCAAGAAACCAACCGCCGTGCGACAACCACGTAACCGGGATGTCTCGAGCCATCAACTCGTGCAACGCGGGCCCGGTCAGGTACACACCGCCCTGCAGTACGACCTGCGACACGTCCATCAGGCGGGCGGTTGCCACCTTCTCGTCGTCGACGGAGATCTCCAGCACCTCACCGCTCTTGCCGACCTTTGCTCCGCGCGACTGAACGTACAACGGCAAGGCAGGCACTCGATCGACGGCGAGCGGACGTGGCGGCGTCTGCTGGGTGCGCAGATAATGCACCTCATCCGGCAGGCAGATCGGTGCGAGCGAGCATCGGGGACATTTGGGGCTGTTCTCGAGTGGCGCCGGAATCTGACCGCCACTGGCGATCAAACGCAGACCGGCCGCCGCTTGACGCGCCGCTTCGCGCAGCTCCGCATCGAACTCGACCCTGACCCGCTCCCTGGATGCGACGAAGTACAGCACGCCCTCGGGCGCTTCGTACCCGTGCTCCTCCAGGAGGAGGCCCTGTACGCACAGTTGCACGCGCTCGGGCTCGTATGCGCCGCGTGCGGTATGGGGACGCTTGCCGCGCTTGTAGTCGACCGGTACCGCTCGTCGGCCCTCGAACTCGGCCAAGTCCAGCTTGGCGATCAGGCCCAGCGCCTCCGATGACAGCTCGAGGGAGCGGACGTGGATACGCACCTCGGTCTCACAAGCAGTGGCATTCGCTGCGGTCGCCGTCTTGCCCTTTCCTGATGGCGGATTGCCCCGAGGTCTGTCGACCCGTCTATGGCTGCCGCGACCTTCCACCGTATCGGCAGAATCCGCCCACTCCCCCTGTACCCATTCCAGGTATGCGAGGCGCGGGCAGTAGACGTATTCATTGACCATGCGCGCCGGCAGCAGCGGCGTGCCGGATGTCAGCGGCGGAGCGTCCAGCGGCAGGGATGTCTGCGGGTCAGCGTCCTTGCCAGCAGGTTCGTAATCGAGGCCCATGGCGCAATCCCCCAGCGCGGCCAATAATCTGCGATCGAGTACACATCGATTGGCGCTGGACAGCCATGGACTATTTCACTGTTCTGGCGCGAGACTGGTCGAAATAGTCGGGCCAGGAAGCAGCCCCGAGGTCATGCCTTCCTCATGTTCGAGAGAGCTACCCGTCCGGCTTCGGTGATGCGGTAATGCTGCTTGGAACTTCTAGGCTTGCCCGGGATCGTCATCTCGAGAAGCCCCGCTTCGAGCAGCGGAGCGACGATTTGCATCAGCAAGTCACCGATGACGGCCCGAAGTTGCCGAACCCCTGGCTGGTCCGCCGGATGCCGGAGCTACAGATCGCGAAGACGCCACGCGCCGAGCGCTCCCTCGCAGCCCCAGACCAGTCTAGTTGAAGAGCCGAGCGGACCGTCTGCAGCGAGGCCGGGACGGACCAAATGGGCCATGTGAAGGTCATGTCATTGCCCCGACCGCTTACGCCGGTCGTAATAACCCTCATGCCAAGCGGGAAGCTGGGTAGCAGGGGGAGCCCACGAAACGCAAGCCACTCCAACGGCGCGTCCACGCGGGTGCCGTCGCTGTTCGGGTTGCTGGCCAACAAGGCCCAGTTGCGCTCAGCACCAGGGTCCCACCGCAAGTTGCTGCCCGGCTGCTCGCCGTGGCCATTGAACAGGGAGGTCATGACCCACTTCTCGTTCACTGAAGCTCGAACACTCTCCACCGCGTCAAGGAAGGTCTGCTGCGCAGCAGTGAAGTGAAACGCTGTGGGCTTGGTGTTGCCGTTCCCATCGACCGCGACATCAGTGCCATACGCCGCGGCGTAGGCCGCTGGTTCCTCATTGCCCTTCAACCAAGACTTGATGCAGGTTGCGAGGAACTGCTTGAAGACGTCCGGCGTCGGTTTGAGATCTGCGACCTTCCGTGGACCCTGCTTCTTGGTCGCAGCCTTCGTGTACGTAAAGCGCCAGGGCGCATTCGGCTCCTTCGAGGAGTGGGCGTCGGCGGTTACGAGGGCTGCGAGGTCGGACTCATTATGGTCGAATTCGTCAAGAAAGGCTCGGAACGAACCATCTCCAGAGAAGCCGAGCTTCGCTCTGGGCACGACTCGAAGCAGGCCCAGCGCGGCGAGGAAGCCGAGCGGGTTGGTGCCATCCACGCCTGGGAGAACAATACGACTCACAATGACGCTCCCTTGTTCTGCTCCTCCTCGCTGGCGCGATGATCGGCGAGGCGAAGAATCGCCTCCAACCAGCACAGCTCCTGCCAGCCGTACTTCACGACAAGCTTCCAGAAGCGGTCGCCGAGCGGCGAATCGAGCCGATGCAGATCGGTGCTCGATGAAACCCCCGAGAAATCTATTCTGCCAAACGCGCCGCTGAAGTGTCCGGCAAGCGAGATCTTGATGGGAGCACTGTCAACCACGACAGGCGCAAAGGGGCGGCATTCGCCGTGATGACTGGCAACGAGGTGAAGCACGAGATCCAGGTCAGGCTTCGTCGTGGGATCGCCCTTCTTCAGCCATTCAGCCAACACGGCTTTCTGTCCATCAAGCATTGCGACCGATTGCACTGCGTGGAAGTAGCCGCCGCCCGGATAACCGCTGCGCTCGCGGGCCAGCTTGCGCGCTGCACGCGCTCCTGTTGGCATCGCCGATTTGGCCCAAGGCGTTTCGTCCTTGAAGTACTCGATCTCACTTCCACCACGAAGCATGACTTGGAAGCGACGATCGGCCTTTCCGATGTCATGCAGCCACGCGGCGAGCGCGACGTGTTCGGCAAGCCATTCCCCAAGGCCACAGCGTGTCGCATATTCTCGCGCCAACGTCTCGACGTGACCGCTGTGCTCAGAGAGCGAGACGGCGCACCCCGCGCAAAACGAGTCATCACCATCCGTCGTCAACTCGACGCCGTCTTCAAGCGTCTCATCGGGTCGAACGATGCTTCGGAGCTCGGTCAGCGGCACTCGCTTTGCCTCGATCACCGTCCAGCGTGGATCTCCAGACACAACCAACGAGCTCCGCCCCCCTGCGAGCTTCTGTGCCCACAAGTGCATCCACGCTGGCCAGTCGCCATTAGACGCGAGGTGGCGCAGAGAGCTACGGGCGTCCTCGGGATCGTCGAGCGGCAGGGAGACCCCCAGTCCAGCGGTAACGGCTGGATGCAGTCGCAACACCGGCCGCGCGCGTGCAAAGAGACTGGCCTGCTCTGCGCGGTCCGCAACGGGATCGGTCGAAGGGGCGTCGAAGCATCCGCTGCGGATGCCGCCGTAGCTCGCTGGCACGACAATCGTGTCGCCCGGCTTCAGCGTCGTCGCCGCGACGATCTTGCTCTCGTCGCCACGCCAGCGAAGCGCACGTCGCCCTGACGTCGTCGGCTCCTCGTCCTCGTCGGACGTTGCCCCCTCCGTGTCTCCCAAGTCGCGGGCCGATTGTTCTGCAATCCAGGCTCGCGCGGTCGCAAAGGGCAACGACATCGCTTCGAGGCTCGAAGGGCGAACCGCCGCGACGATGGTCGTCACCGCCTCGACGTCTCCCCGCTGAAGCACGTCCTCAGTAAGGTCCGCGCGCCAGATCACTTGCACGTCAGCCGGGCCGGAGCTTGGGCCGTGCAACCAGAGGCTTACATCGGGGACCTGCGCGGGAGCGGGCGAGGTCTGCGCCCACAAGTCAAGATACGCGGGGAGTAGCGTCGGCGCATTCGGCTTGGGTGCGAGGAGATTCGTCAGCTCGTCGCCGGTCGGCACCTCGAGCGCGAGGACACCAAAGTCGACTTGAACCTTCCTGGCCATCTGCTCTTCGATCTGCCGCTTCGCCTCTCCCTTCAGTTTCTCCTTTAGCCTCTTCGTCCGCTCCTTCTCTTGTTCTTTGAGCCACTTGAAGGTTTCACCGAGCGCTTTGCCGTAGATTGGATCGTCGTCTGCCCGCGAGAGCCTTTCTCCCCGCCGCCTAAACTCCTCCTTCAACATCCTGCAGTTGTCGTAAACGACGACGCCCTCGGCCTTCTTGTAGTTGCCGAGTCGATCGACGCGGCCAAAGCGTTGTCGCAGGCTGTCGAGGCTCGCGGCCTCGGTGACGAGAGCGTCGAAATCGAAGTCTGCGCCCGCCTCGATGCATTGGGTGCCAACAATGACGCGCTTGGGGAGGTCATCGCATCGCTTTCGGCCGGTTTGGACGGCGGGCCGTAGTTCACGCAGCACATCGTCACGGTCCAGCGGGCGCATACGGCCGGTTAGCAGGGTGACAATCGCATTGCTTCCGAAGGACTCGGTGAGCTGACGCGCGATCGCGCTCGCGCTCGCGACGCGGTTGACTACCACTGCAACTACTCTATGCCGTTCGAGCAAGGCAATCGCCTGCCCAACGCACGCCTTCTCCAGCGCAGCCCGCTCTTCCACCTCGATGAGGCGCACGGGCTTGCTTGCGTGGAGCCGCGGTCCGAGGGGGGAATCGGGCTTCTTCTCTTTGTCAAGCAATTGGAAGGGCGGTTCCGTCCCAGCACCCGGCGTCGCGGACAGGAATGCGTGGGCGAACCGTGTCCTTACACCGTTCTCGGAGAATCGCTCACGGAGGCGCGCGAGCTGGTCGAGGGTCTGTCTGAACGGCTCGGAGAGGTGCACTTCGTCGAGCAATAGCAGCGTGTCGTTGGCCAAGAGACCCGCATGCACCGGCTTCATGCCCTGGCTCACGCCATAGCCCTGCATGAGCATCCGCGATCCGACTTGATCCACAGTCGAGGCGACGACGAGCGGCTGATCGGGTGTGCGTGCCCAACTGTCGTCCTTGGGCATCCCACCGCGCAGCGTGAACACGCCGAGGGGCTCTTCGCCCGTCCGGGTCAGCGAGCGCAATCGATTGGCGACCTCGACGACAATCGCGTCGGTGCTTGTCATCAACGCGCCAAGAAGCGTTCGACCGCGCTCGGCGACCTGATCAACCACGATGCGCCGGTCCACGACCATCGCGATGCGACGTGGGCACCAGCGATCCCTCGCTTCACTGTCTGCGTCGAGCGCGAGCGCAAAGAGGGCAATATCGATGCAGGTGGTCTTTCCGACGCCGGTCGGGAGGTCGAGCACACGCGGCCAGCGCTTGTCTTGGACGATCTGTTCGAGCAGGCGCTGCTGCCACGCAAAGGGTTGATTGCCGCCGTGAACGGCAGCGTGGAAGGCGCCGAAGTTGGAGGTGGCGAGCGTCATCGGTCCTCCATGGGCAGGCAGAGGCCGAGGCCAAAATAGCGCCCGGCGCCGAGCAGGAGCGGGCCGCGCACGCGCTCTTCGAAGCGGATGTCGGCATGGACGCGAACGCGAGGCGTGCGCCGCGGGCGACCAGGCCATGCCAGGAAGTCGCGAACGTGCTGCGCGCCGGTGAGCAAGGGTGCGAGTGACACCTCGACCGAGACCGGCCGGATACCGACGACGCGCAGGCACGCATCACTGATGCTGCGCTGTGCTTCCAAAGCGGCTTTGCGTGCGGTGCCATCCTGATTACTGCGGAGGTTGCCAGGGTTCTTGTCCAGAGCGATTGGCGTCGCTGTGATGAACCGCGTGGAAGCGCGGCACCATCTCATCGGGTCGAGCGCATCTTTCGCTGACACGTCCACGCGACGAACGATGAAGGGCGGAAGCGTTCCGCCCGCGAGTGTCAGGTTGCCGCGCTTGTCAGAGCGCTCCTTTTCCCAACTCGCGATCAGGCGAAGCAGTATTTCGCGGTCGCTCGCCGAAAGCTGACGAGGTAGCACCAGCGCGCAACCCATGATCGCGCCGTCGGCGTGCTCGTGTCCGATGAACGGCAGCGGGACGAACGCGACGTGCGGTTGCTCTGTCGGAGCGCTTTCTGCGTGCCCCGAGAGCGTCGCTGGCAAGCTCTGATCGCCCTGCTGTTCGAGCAACGCGCCACGCAGCGCCCGCGCAAGATCCGTGGAGCGCGAGGAGACTGGCCGCGATCCACCGACGCGCTCAAGAACGATCCAATCGGAGGAAAAGACACTCTCGGCGTGTATGATCGGGGACGTAATGTCGGAAGCTGGACGGTAGCGCTTGGGACGCGCTGGCAACACGCGGTTCTCGAGGCCGTTATGGTGACCGAAGGCGTGCTCGAGCCGATCAAGCTGACCCGGACCGACGACACGCAGGACGATATCGCCATCATCTCCAGGAATCAGCGTAGCGGAGATGTCGCGGTCAGCGATGTTGCATCGCACGAGTGACGAGGAGTGACCGAGCCGGGTCACACGCGCGCAGAGTCGTTCGAGAGCCCCACGATGCTCTGTTGCATCCGCATCTCGCCACAGGAACGCAAAAGTCGATGTCTCGGGGATAACTACTGGGAACGTTCGCACCTGACGCGTGCGGCGCTCGGGAAGAAGCGCAATCGCCGCCTCGAGAGCCTTGTCGGAGGGGGCCACCTCCAAGGCGTCGGGGGCGCTCTCCGCAGTGACCAGCTTCTTCTCGGCCGCCTTCCGCTTGCTGACCCCATCGGCCTGTCGGAGGGCTTCCGCGGCCCTGCTAATCGCAGTATCCAGTCCAAGCGTAACGTCGTTAACTGGCACATAGACATCCTGGACATCGCGCCGCCCCACACTCGACTCGGGATCGACCCTTAGCGAGGGTGCGCTCTGCTGCTCGAGCCACAGGAGTGCCGCCCGCTCGGCCTGATCAATCTCCTCGTAGTCGTAGAGCGCGGCAACCAGCGCGGAGAAGAAGCGTGCCGGGTGTGGCGGCCACTCGGCGCGTCCGCGATCGTTGTGCGCGGTCGCCGCGTAGCGCCCTGTCAGGAGCTCGACCTCGATCGCGAGCATCACGCGTCTCCGGCATCGATCTCTGTCGCCACGAGTTCGCGGCTCTTCTTCACGAGGTCAGCGAGCTTCGGCGAGGGCAGCAATTCTACGAGTGCTTCGCCCGCAGGTTTGTCGAACTTGACACCTTCAGGAAGCTTGCCGACGGCCTCGTTATAGAGCGCAACGGCTCCAGCAAGGTCGAGATCAACAGGAGTCGTGCTTCCATCTCGGGCCACCGCCTCGAGCTTCAGCGCTAAGCCATTCTTCGGGACGAGCAGGCAACGGGAGCGTAAATCGTGTCCGCGGCTTTCCGCGGCGAATACGGCGAGCAAGCCGAGCGCAGCCAGCACTGTGCGAGCTTCCTCCGCTCCAGCGGTGAACTCCAGACGTCGCAGTGATGCGAGCGAGAGCACCACAGTGTGCCTGGCTTCGTCGATCGTCACGCCGCCGCCAACCGAGTCGATGCTCGGTGCGATATTGCCGTGAAGAACCGCCGACGGCTTCCCCGCCTTCTCTTTCTTCCCGAACTTGACAGGCTCCCCGCTCCTATCCTTCTCCGCATCCTGCGGATTCGCCGTCCACATCTCATCGCGGTTGGCAGCCTTGTAGAGGACAGCGGCATCTTTTGCAATGTTCTGAGGATCGATTCGACTGGCAGTCTTGCTCCCAGGGGTGGCGTTAATGCCGACGATCTCAGAGACCAGCGCGCGCTGGAACTTAGCGCCCAGGCCACCCTTGGGCCCCGTGCTGTCCCACAAGCCAAAGACCAGCCCTGTCGGGCAGACATTGAACAAAGGGGTCGCGTTTCTGGTGCTCGCGTCCGCAAACGACTTGCCGATCGGCGAAAGCCGAAAGAGCTGACCGTTCAGCAGGCTGTCACGCAGGAGCGCATCGGCGATACGGTGCGGTGCAGTGAGCGACGTGACGCGCCCCACTTCGGGCGCGACCGACGAGAAGTCGACGCTCACGACGGGAAGCGCGATCTGCTTGTCGGCCCACAGTGCCTGAAGTGCTTCCTCCATCCGGTTCGCTTGGCTCTGCACAGAGTCAATGAGCACGCATGTCGCGTCCTGCCCAGCAATGCGGCGGGTCTCGAACGCGTACTTTGCACCGGGCTTCTTGTTCTTCTCATCCACCGCGTGGGTCGGCGGAAAGATCTTGTCGCCGGGCCCCCCTGCGGGTTCCAGCGTCGCCGTGCCGCGGATGGCGACCGCGTCTCCGGCTACCAGTTTTCTGAGTTGATCAGCGTTCAGCGGCATCGGGTCTCTCCTGCTGTGTTGGGTCGATGTTCATGGAGGGCTTGCATATGCTCGGCAATGTGACGATGAAGAATTCGAACGGCCACTGGTCGTTGACGATCATGAAGGCGCCCCCCATGCCGTCGCGACCTTCGTCTCCCAGCCCCCGGGATGGGAAGAACGTCGGGCAGTCCGTCGGCGGCAACCTGAAGTGCCCGTCGTACGGTGTGAATCCACCGGTCACGGCGCTGAAGAAGTCTTTGAAGGACTCCTCGCGAGCGTCACTCGCCATGGCGGCATCCATCATTACTATGCGGCTGCGAGCTACTCGTCGAGATCCATTCGCCTGCGAGCGCGCCCCTGAATCCTCGTGGCCGGATCTCGCCAGCGTTCGTCACGGTGCAAACGTTCGTCTGCGCTATCCAAGCCTGCTTGCCAGGTTGCTTGTAGGACACGATCGGCTCGCTGTAGGTGGCGCACGTGTCGGCCACCTTTACGCTCGTTCTGACCATTGACGCATCAGGAGCGAATTGACTATGCCCCTCTGCAGGCTCACCAGATGAGCCTGCAGGCAATCAGCCACCCGTAAATACCGCACGCTTCAGCGAATTGTCTCTCGATTGCGGTGCACGATAGCGTGCGATCTTGCACAGGATCGTCGAGCGGCGCGCTTGATGCGAGGCTGCATGCTCAGGACGCAGCCGCGAAAGCACCCCGGCGAAACAACCAGAAGTATCCAACCTGTGGTTGGCTAGCGCTAATAAGTCGCGCGCCCGCCCGACAGATCGAAGGCCGCACCGGTCGAGAACGAGCATTCCTCCGACGCCAGCCACCCGATCATCGACGCGACCTCGTCGACCAGCCCGAGCCGGCCCATCGGGATCTTCGACAGCATGAACTCGATGTGCTGCGGCGTCATCTGGTCGAAGATCGGCGTGTGCACCGCGGCCGGCGTCACGCAGTTGACCCGGATGCCGGTCCTGGCGGTCTCCTTGCCGAGCGACTTGGTCAGGCCGATCACCGCGGCTTTCGACGCGCTGTAGGCCGACGCGTTCGGATTGCCTTCCTTGCCGGCGACCGACGCGATGTTGACGATGCGGCCGTAGTCGTGCTTCAGCATCTCGCGCACCACCGCGCGGTTGCACAGGAACAGGCCGTGCACGTTGACCTCGAACACGCGCCGCCAGGCGGCCGGGTCGTACTCCCAGGTCGTCGTGTTGGGCCCGGTGATGCCGGCGCTGCAGACCAGGATGTCGATGCGGCCGAACGCCGAGACGGTCGCGCCCGCGGCAGCCGCCACCGCCGTCTCGTCGGTCACGTCGACCGTGATGCCCCGGTGGCCGGCATCGCCGAGCCCGGCCGCCGCCGACGTTGCGGCGGCGCCGTCGGCATCCCACACCGCGACCCGCGCGCCGCTCTGCGCGAACCGGCGCGCGGTGGCCAGGCCGATGCCCGAGGCGCCGCCGGTGACGACGGCGCTGCGGCCCTTCAGGTCGATGGTGTTCATGATGCGATGACGTCGGTGCGTGGAGGTTGAGCGGGATCGCGATCGTACGATACCCGATCGCCGGATCACGGGCTGGTGCGGCGCAGCGCGTCGGCCAGCTCGCGCAGCCGCTGCTGCAGCCGGCGCACGTCGATCGGCTTGGTCCAGAACTCGTCGAAACCGGCCTCGAGCGCGCGGGCGATCACCTCGGGCGACGCATCGGCGCTGACGGCGATGATCGTCATGCCCGCCCGTTCCTGCCGGCGGATCTCGCGCATCGCCGACAGGCCATCGATGTCGGGCAGGTTCAGGTCGAGCATCACCAGGTCGAACGGCAGCGAGCGGCACAGCGCGACGCCTTCGCGGCCGTTGTCGACGATCGTCAGTTCGATGCCCTCGGCCTCGTCGAGCACCGCGGCGACCAGACGCGCATTCAGCGGATTGTCCTCGACGTAGAGCACGTGCATGGCACGCGCCGGCGCGGTGCTGCGCGCATCGGGGCGCCCGGCGGCGCCCGGCCCCTCGGCGGGGGCCGCGGCCCGGGCAGCGGCTTCGCGAACGGGGGCCCCGCTCCCGGCGGCGCCATCGCGCGACGGCGGCGCCGTTTCGTCGTCGGTTGCGCCTGCCCGCCGCTCCTCGCCGGCCGCCGTCGCCCAGCGGGTCGGCGCCCGCGGCGCATCGACCGCCGGCTGGCCGGTGCCCAGCATCGGCGTCCAGTCGACCCCGGCATCGTCGGCCAGCGCATCGGGATTCAGCCACACGGTGAACGTCGAGCCGCTGCCGGCGGTGCTCTGCACCTCGATCTCGCCGCCCATCGCCTCGACGAGATGGCGGCTGATCGCCAGGCCCAGCCCGGCCCCCTCGACGATGCGCACGTCGCTGCTGATCCGCTCGAACGGCCGGAACAGGGTGTCGAGCTTGTCGGCCGGAATGCCGACGCCGGTGTCGGCGACCCGCACGCCGATCCGTCCGCGATCGCCCGACACCGCGCCGACATAGACATGACCCTGGTCACGGTTGTACTTGACCGAGTTGGCCAGCAGGTTCAGCAGCACCTGCTGCAGCCGCATCGGGTCGGCATGGACCACGCGGGTCGACAGCGACACGCTGTCGACGACGATCGTCACGTTCTTCTGGCGCGCCTGCGCCGATGCCAGGAACGCGGCGTCGCCCACCGCATCGTCGAGCGGCACCGGCTGCAGATGCAAGGTCAGCCGGTTCGCCTCGATCTGCGACAGGTCGAGCATGTCGTTGACCAGCGCGAGCAGATGCGTGCCCGCGTCGGCGATCGCGCCGACATAGGTCCGCGCCTTCGGCGAACCGTTCAACTGCGGCTCGCGCTGCAGCAACTGGGCGAAGCCGAGGATCGCATTGAGCGGCGTGCGGAACTCGTGACTGACCCGCGACACCAGTTCGGACTTCGCGCGGTTGGTGACCTCGGCGGCCGCCCGCTCGCGTTCGGCCTGGTCGAGCCGGCGGCGGGTCGTGACGTCGACGACCGCGCCGACCATGCGCGTGATCGCGTCGTCGCGGTCACGTTCGACGATCGCGGTCTCGAACAGATGGCGGACGGCGCCGTCGCGGTCGACCACCCGGTACTCGATCTCGTGGCCGTTCTGCCGGCCCGATGCGGTCAGCGCCCGTGCATCGGCCAGCGCCGCACCGTCGTCCGGATGGACGGTGCTGCGGATCTCGTGCGCGCTCTGCACGTTCATCGCGTCGGGCCGGCCCAGCAGCCGCAGCAGCGCCGCGTCGCACCAGAACTTCTTCGCCTCGATCCGCCATTCCCAGATGCCGATGCCGGCCGCGCTGACCGCCAGCCGCAGCCGGTCGGAGATCCGCACCAGGTCCTGCGCGGCGCGCTGCTCGGCATGGATCCGTTCGGTGGCATCGTGCGCGACGTCGCGATAGCCCTGGAACACGCCGGCATCGTCGAACACCGGCACGCCGCTGATCGAGATCCAGCGCATGCCCCTGGGCGTCAGCAGCTCGAACCTCATGTCGCGATAGGGCTCGCGGCGCTGCTGGCATTCGCGCATCCGCTGCCAGTCCGATGACGCGGCATCGCGGACGAAGCGCAGGAACTGGTCCTGCGTCTTGCCGAGCACCCGTTCCGGCTCCAGCCCGACGCTGTCCCTGATCGATTCCGACACCCGCACCACCCGTCCCTCGGCGTCGGTCTGCCAATGCCAGTCGCCCGATGCGCGGGCGTAGTCGTGGAACGCCCGTTCGTTGAGCAGCGCCTCGCGCACGCCCTGCTCGGCGCGCACGTCGAGCCGCCACAGCAGCCAGCCGAGCGCCGCGGTCAGCACCGCCATCAGCGCCAGCGCGACGCCGTAGACCTCGGCCCACTCGGCGATGATCGCCGCCTTGGGCACGCCGACCAGCGAGTGCATGCCGCTGTCGCCGATCCGGTGCCAGGCGATCACGCGGCGCCGCGCATCGGTCAGCCCGGTGGCGATCTCGGCGATGCCCGAGGCGCCGGCCCCGCGGAGCTGCCGCACCGCCGGATGGTCGGCGAAGCTGCGGCCGATCGCTTCCGGCTGGATCGGCCAGCGGAACCACAGCCGGCGATCGGCGGTGGCCACGCCGATCGCCAGGCCGCGCGGCAGCCGCGCGGCGTCGAACTGATACTGCATCGGCGTCAGCTCCGCGCTGATGACGATCACCAGCCCGTCGTCGAACGCCTGCGCGAACGGCGCGACCCAGCGGCCATCACGCTGATACGGAAATCCCCAGGCCCGTTCGCCGCTGCGGCCGACCCGGGCCAGCAGCTCGGCGATCAGCGGCTGCCCGAGATCGAGCGGCTGCGGGGTGTTGCTCGCGGTCACGCGGCCGCCGCGAATGAAATCGGTGGGCGCCGAGATCGTCGCCAGCAGGTCGCGCAGCACCGTGACCGGCACCACCGCGCGCGCGCCGGCGACGGCGGCGGCACCACGATGACTCTCGGCTTCGAGCTGCCGGCCGAACAGACTGGCGCGGCCCTCGATCCGCATCATCAGATCGGACAGCGCCGCCGAATGCACCCGCACGTCGTGCGTGAGGCTGTCGCGCACGCTCATCTGCACCTGCCGCCAGGTGAGCCCCGCCGCACAGACGAGCGGCGCCACCATCGCGATCCACACCAGCAGACCGCGAACCCGTACCGCCCCTCGGGTGGGCAACAACGACCGCCCGCCCCGGATCAAGATCGTCGATTCACGCCGTCGGATCGGCGATTCATGCCGGCGTGGCGACGACCACCGCGGCCACCAGCCGGGTCAGTGCGGTGGCATACGGGATGTGCAGGAACTCGTTCGGCCCGTGCGCGTTGGACTTGGGCCCGAGCACGCCGGTGATCAGGAACTGCGCATCGGGGAACCGCTCGCCGAGCATGTTCATGAACGGGATCGTGCCGCCCTCGCCCATCCAGGCCGACTCGCGGCCGAAGGTCTCGAGCGACAGCCGGTCCAGCGCCGACTTCAGCCACGGCGCGGTGGGCGGCGCGTTCCAGCCGGTGGCCGCCCAGTTCGGCTCGAACGTCACGCGGGCGTTGTACGGCGCATCGGCTTCCAGAAGCTGCTTCAGCTCGTGGCTCGCGCGCTCGCCGTCGACGGTGGGCGGCAGCCGCATCGACAGCTTCAGCAACGTGCGTGGCCGCAGCACGTTGCCGGCCTCGTCGATCGCCGGCAGGCCGGCCGCGCCGATCACCGACAGCGCCGGCCGCCAGGTGCGGTTCAGGATGCCTTCGACCGGATCGGTGGTGGTCGGCATCGAATGGGCGGCCGCCGGATGGCCGGCGGGATCGTGGCCGCAGCCGACCCACGGGAACTGCTTCCACACCTGGTCGCCGAGGATCGCGCCGGCCGCCTGCGCCTCGCGCTCGCGGTCCTCGGGCACCTGCGCATGGAACACCGGCGAGCGGACGGTGCCGGTGGCCGAATCGTCGATGCGGTCGAGCAGCCGGCGGGCGATCCGGAACGACGACGGCACCAGGCCGCTGGCCGCGCCCGAATGCACGCCTTCGGACAGCACCTCGACCGCCAAGGTGCCGCCGATGAGCCCGCGCAGCGACGTGGTGACCCAGAGCTGCTCGTAATTGCCGCAGCCCGAATCGAGCCCGACGACGAGCTGCACCTGGCCCATCCGCGGCGTCAGCGCCTCGAGGTAGGCGGGCAGATCGTAGCTGCCGCTCTCCTCGCAGGTCTCGATCAGCCCGACACAGCGCGGGCGGGCGGCGGCCTGCGAATCGAGCGCGGCGATCGCGGTCAGCGCTGCGAAGATCGCGTAGCCGTCATCGGCGCTGCCGCGGCCGTACAGCCTGCCGTCCTCGATGACCGGCTTCCACGGTCCCAGATCCTCGCGCCAGCCGGTCATCTCGGGCTGCTTGTCGAGATGACCGTAGAACAGCACGGTGCGGTCGTTGCCCAGGCCGCCGGTGGCCGGCACGTCGAAGAAGATCACCGGCGTGCGCCCCTCGAGCTGCACCACCTCGAGCTTCATGCCGGCCAGTGTCGAACGGCCGCCGACCTTGCCCGGCTGCTTCAGCGCCCACTGCTCGGCCAGCCGGATCACCGCCGACAGATGGCCATGGCTGTCCCAGC
>DAISWF010000004.1:31414-69956 GCA_036826495.1 Burkholderiaceae bacterium | reverse complement strand
TCGGACTGCACGATGCCTCTGCGGCTGGTCGTCGAGCGCCCCGGTACGTTCGACGGGCTGAAGATGGAATCGGGACCGATCGGTGAGCCCGGCCCCGGCGAGGCGGTGATCCGCGTTCGCGCGGCGGGTGTGAACTTCCGGGACGTTCTGATGAGCCTGGGGCTCTACCCGGGACCGGTGCCGCCTCTGGGCAGCGACTGTGCCGGAACGATCGTGGCGGTCGGGCCCGGCGTGACAGGCTGGTCGGTCGGCGACCGCGTCGTTGCGATGGTCGAGGGAGCGTTCTCGACGCACGTGATCGCACGTCAGGAATTCATGGCGCACCTGCCGTCTTCGATGGATTTCGAGCAGGGTGCGTCCACGCCATCGGCGTTCATTACGGCCGATGTCACGTTGAACCAGATCGCCGCTCTCAAGCGCGGAGATCGTGTGCTGATCCACGCCGGGGCCGGCGGGGTGGGACTGGCCGCGGTGATGCTCGCGCGTCGTGCCGGTGCGGAGGTCTTCGCGACCGCCGGGAGTCCGGACAAACGCGAGTTCCTGAAGGGGTTGGGCGTTCAGCACGTGCTGGACTCCCGCACTGCGGCGTTCGCCGATGACGTGCTTCGCCTCACCGACGGCCAGGGTGTCGACGTCGTGCTCAATTCGTTGAGCGGCGAGTTGCTGATCCGCAGCTTCGACGTACTCGCGCATGGAGGCACGTTCCTGGAGATCGGCAAGCGCGACATCATGAGCTCCGCCCGCGTGGAGCAGATGGCTCGGGCCATCCGGTACCACGTCGTCGATTGCAGCGAGATCGCGCAGCGCGATCCGGCGATCATCGGCGCCACGCTGGGCCGGATACTCGCGGATATCGCGTCCGGCGAACTCGCTCCGTTGCCGCTGACGACCTTTCATTTCCGCGATGCCGCATCCGCGCTGCGCTTCATGGCGCAAGCGAAGCATATCGGGCGATTGGTGCTGAGGATGCCGGCACCGGCAGCCAGGACGCGCATCTGCGGGGAGGGCACCTATCTGGTAACCGGCGGCCTGGGGGGGCTGGGCCTGGTGACCGCCCGCTGGCTGGTCGGACAAGGGGCCCGGTATCTGGCTCTCGCGGGCCGGAAGGCTCCCGACGGCGCCGCCCAGGCAGCGATCCGCGAGCTGCGGGCGAGCGGTGCCGTGGTCGAGCCGATCCAGGCCGACGTGTCTACCGAAGATGGCGTCGCGGATCTATTCGCGGAGATGGAGCGGTCGCTGCCGCCGGTACGAGGTCTGTTCCATTGCGCCGGGCTGCTCGACGACGGACCGCTCGCCATCCAGACGCCCGAGCGATTCGCGGCGGTGATGAAGCCGAAGGCCGACGGCGCGTGGCGACTGCACCACGCCCTCACCAGCCGTGGCATCGAGCCGCAGGATTTCGTGTTGTACTCGTCCATGTCATCGATCCTCGGCGCACCCGGGCAGGCCAACTACGTATGCGCGAACGCGTTCCTGGACGCAATGGCGTTCGCTCTTCGGGCGGCGGGGCAGCGGGCCACCAGCATCAACTGGGGCCCCTGGCGCGATGTGGGGATGGCGGCGCGCGGCGCGGTTCGTGGCCGGTGGGACGGCCAGGGGGTGAACGGGCTGTCGGCCGCAGACGGCATGACGGCACTGTCGATGACCGCATTGCGAGACGAGCCCCGCATGGCCGTGATGTCGGTCGATTGGGCCGCGTTTGCAGCGCACCCGGGGGTTTCCACGTTGCCCCCGATTCTGAGAGCCGTGATCGAAGAGGGCGCCGGCCTGCTCCCCGGGCATGCGCAGATCGGTGAGGATGCGCTGGTCGATGGCCTGCACGAGCTTGCGGAGGGTGAACGAGCGGTCCGCATCGCCGCCCTGCTGCGAAGGGAGTTGGCTACGGTGCTCGCACTGGGCGACGGCGGAGCCTCCATCACCGAGGCCCAGTCGTTCTCGTCCCTGGGGCTGGATTCCCTGACCGCGATCGAACTGCGGAATCGCCTGCAGCGATTGCTCCGGACAGTCTTTCCCTCGACCATCGCGCTTGCGGCGCCGTCCCTCGCTCAACTGAGCAGCCTCATCGCGTCGATGCTCGGCGGGAGGGCCGGCGAGTCGGCCGCCGACCACGTCGACCGGGAGGGCCTGACGCTGTGACGGACACGCTGGAACTTCTGGAGCGTCTACGTCGCCTCGACGTAAGGCTGACGCTCGATGGTGACCGGCTGGTGGTCAGCGCGCCGCGCGGTGCGCTGACGGCTGCCTTGCGGGAAGAACTTGGCCAGCGCAGGGCGGAAGTGAAGGCATTTCTTGCTGCCAGTGAGTCTTCCGCCGCCAGTGGGCGCAGCGGTCCTGCTGCAGCACTTGTTCCGGTTTCCCGCAGCGGGCCTTGCGAGGTATCGCATACTCAGCAGCGCCTGTGGTTCATCAAGCAGCTCGACCCGTCGAGCTGGCTCTACAACATACCGGCGGCGGTCAGGCTGAAGGGCGATCTGGACGAATCGATAGTTCGCCGCTGTCTGGCCGACCTCGCCGCTCGTCATGAGAGCCTGCGTACGAGATTCGTCGCGGTCGACGGCGCTCCGTTCTGCTTCGTCGATCCGGACGCCGTGGTGCAGATGGACGTGGTCGACCTGACCCATTTGCCGCAGGACGAGAGAGAGGCCGCGGCGATCGAGGCGGTGCTGGCCGCGGCGCGCCGTCCATTCGATCTGTCACGTTCACCGTTGCTCGTCTGCCGCCTCGTCAGGCTGGACGTCCGCGATCACATGTTCGTCTTCGTGATCGACCACATCGTCGCCGACGGCATATCCCTCGCCGTTCTGCGGGCCGAGTTCCAGCATCTGTACGAATGCCATTCGAGCGGCAGGGAATCACGGCTGCCTGCAGCGGGGGTTCAGTACCTGGACTACGCGGAGTGGGAGCGAAAGAGCTTCCGATCCGGTGCGCTGGACGCGCATCGTCGCTTCTGGCGCGATGAGCTCGCCGGGCTGCCGAAGCTGATCGGCCTGCCTACGGATCGGCCGCGCCCTGCGGTTCAGTCGAACGCCGGCTCGCGCGAGGTGATGCAGTTGCCGCCGGAGGTGGTTCGATCTCTGAAGGAGTTCGGACGCTCCGAAGGCGGGACACTATTCATGGTGATGCTCTCGGCGTTCTACGTGCTGTTGCATCGGTATGCAGGTGAAACGGACCTGGCCGTCGGGTCCGCAATCGCGAACCGCAATCGCATCGAGGTCGAAAGCGCCGTGGGGTTCTTCGCGAACAACATCGTGCTGAGAGGGGATCTCAGCGGTGAGCCGACCGTGCGGGAGCTGATTGCCCGGGTGCGTGACATGGCCGTGCGTGCCTACGCGCATCAGGAGATGCCGTTCGATCTGCTGGTCGAGGAACTGGCTACGAACCGGGCACTGGATCACTCCCCGTTGTTCCAGGTGCTGTTCGTCCTGCAAAGCATGAAGAGCGGCTCGTTCGATCTTCCCGGCTGTACCGGTACCGCGGTCGAGCTTCCCATCACGGCCGCGCGATTCGACATCGCGGTCGATGTCTTCGATCTCGATTCCGATTTCCGGGTGTACTTCGAGTATCGGACGGATCTGTTCGATGCCGGCACCATACGCCGGATGATGGGGCACTACCGCCGCCTGCTCGAAGCGTTCGTCGCCTCGCCGGGCATCCCGGTGTGCCGGCTTCGGATGTTGACCGACGCCGAATCGCGGATGATGCTGATCGACTGGAATGCGACGAAGCACGAAGTTCCCCGAGAGCAGACGATCCATGGACTGTTCGAGGCGCAGGTCCGGCAGCGGCCGCAGGCCATCGCCTTGCGATTCGGATCGGAGGCGGTCAGCTATCATGAGTTGAACGCGCGTGCGGATCAGCTCGGCTCCTGCCTACGAACGCAGGGCGTCGAGGTCGGGTCGTTGGTCGGGATCCTGATGAACCGCTCCATCGACATGGTGGTCGCGATTCTGGGAATCCTGAAGGCGGGGGCGGCGTACGTGCCGCTGGACCCGGCTTTTCCGGCAGACCGGATCGGTTTCATGATGTTCGATGCGGGCCTGGGGATCGTCGTCACGGAGACCGGACAGGCCGGCTTCTTCAAGCCGTCCGGGCCTCAGGCGATTTTCATGGACGCGATCCGGTCGTCGCGCCCCGATCGGGTGATCGGCAGTCCGACCGCTGAGGTTCGCGCGACGGATCTGGCCTACGTCATCTACACCTCCGGTTCCACGGGCCGCCCGAAGGGCGTGATGCTGGAACATCGATCCGTCGTCAATTTCCTGCTCTCGATGCATCGCGAGCCCGGGCTTGGCGCGACGGATCGCCTGCTCTCCGTGACGACGCTGTCGTTCGATATCGCGGGCCTGGAGATCTTCGGGCCGCTGACCGCCGGTGGAACCGTCGTGCTGGCGCCGCGCGAAGCAGTCCTCGACGGCGAGAAGCTGGCGCGCATGATCGACGATGCCGACGCGACGATGCTTCAGGCGACGCCGGCCACCTGGCGTCTGCTGGTCGACAGCGGCTGGGCGGGGCGCCCGGGGCTGAAGATGCTGTGCGGAGGCGAGGCGCTGTCTTCTTCGCTCGCACGGCAGCTTCTGCCGCTCGGCGCGGAATTGTGGAACATGTACGGTCCGACCGAGACGACGATCTGGTCGACGCTGGCGAGGATCACCGATGTCACCGAGCCGATTCCGATCGGAAGACCGATCGCGAATACCCGGCTCTATGTGCTGGAGCCTTCAGGCCTCCCCGCGCCGGTCGGGGTCAGCGGCGAGCTGTTCATCGGCGGAGCCGGCGTCGCACGTGGCTATCTCGGGCGCGACGAGTTGACGGCTGAGAAGTTCGTCACGATGGAGTTGACCGGGGCGGGTCCCGAACGGCTGTATCGCACCGGCGACCTGGTGAGGTACCGACCGGACGGCCGGCTCGAGTTCGTCGGCCGCAACGATCAGCAGATCAAGTTGCGCGGCTATCGGATCGAGCTCGGCGAGATCGAGGCCGTGCTGGCCGGGTATCCGGGCGTCCGCCAGAACGTCGTCCTCGTCCGGGAGGATGCGCCCGGCGATCAGCGCCTGGTCGGGTATGTCGTCATCGAGGGCGATGTCGGCTTCGAAGAGGCGGGCGCCCGCCGCGCATTGCGCGGCAGGTTGCCGGAGTACATGGTCCCGAACGTCTTCGTCTCCCTGCCCGCGATGCCGCTGACGCCCAACGGCAAGATCGATCGGAAGGCGCTGCCGTCCCCGGCGGCGCAGCCCGCCGCGCCGGTGCCCGACGCCGACGTCGTGATGACGCCCGTCCAGCGACGGGTGGCTGATGTCTGGAAGGAGGTCCTGCGCACCGATAGTGTCGGATTGCACGTCAATTTCTTCGATCTTGGGGGACACTCCCTGTTGCTCGTGAAGCTGCGGGCCGTGTTGCAACGGGAGCTCGGCGTGTCGCTGGCGCTGGTGGAGCTGTTCCAGAGCGCCACCGTGGCCGCTCAGGCGGAACGTATCCAGGCGTCGTCGCAGGACGATGCCGTTCTCAGGCGCGCGCAGGCGCGCGCGGCCAAGCAGATCGGTGCCTGAATGAAGCGTGCGTCTCCGGAATTCCCGTCCAATGCGATCGCGATCGTCGGTGTGGCCGGACGCTTTCCCGGCGCTCGCGACTTGCAGGCGTTCTGGCAGAACATCCGCGAAGGGGTGGAGTCGCTGACCGAGTTCAGCGACGCGGAGCTCGACGCAGCCGGCGTCGCTGCGGCCCTGTACAGGAACCCCCGGTACGTACGTCGCGGCACGGTGCTGGAAGAGGCCGAATGGTTCGACGCGTCGTTCTTCGGCTTTTCGCCCCGTGAAGCCCAGATCCTCGATCCGCAGCATCGGGTTTTCCTCGAATGCGCATGGGAGGCACTCGAGCACGCCGGCTATGCCGCCGGTTCGATCGACCAGTCGGTCGGCGTGTTCGCCGGCGCCTCGATGAACACCTACCTGCATTCGCAGGTCGCCCGCGATCCGGCGCTGATGGCCGCCGTCGGCGGATACCAGCTGATGATCGGCAACGACAAGGACTTCCTGTGCACGCGAGTGTCCTACAAGCTGGACCTGCGCGGGCCGAGCATGACGGTGCAGACCGCCTGCTCGACCTCGCTGGTCGCCGTGCAGATGGCCTGCCGCTCGCTCGCGCAGAACGAGTGCGATCTCGCCCTCGCCGGAGGGGTGTCGGTGACCTATCCGCTGCGCGGCGGTTATCTGTATCAGGATGGCATGATCCTGTCCCCGGACGGACGCTGTCGCCCCTTCGATGCATCGGCGCAGGGCACCCGCCCCGGCGCCGGGTGCGGCATCGTCGTGCTGAAGCGGCTGGATGCCGCCCTGTCCGATGGCGACACGGTTCACGCGGTGATCCGCGGCGCGGCGGTCAACAACGATGGCTCAGCCAAGGCCGGCTATACCGCGCCGAGCGTCGATGGTCAACTGGAGGCAGTCGTCACTGCCCAGAGCTTGGCCGGAGTGCATCCGAGAAGCGTCGGTTACATCGAGGCGCACGGGACCGCGACACCACTGGGCGATCCGATCGAAATCGCTGCGCTGACCCGCGCATTTCGCGCGGCCACCGGCGATACGGGGTTTTGTCGCCTGGGTTCGCTGAAGGCCAATCTCGGACATCTCGATGCGGCCGCCGGTGTCGCCGGGCTGATCAAGGCCGTGCTGGCGCTGCAGCATCGCGAGTATCCCCCTCTGGTCAACTTCGTCCGCCCCAATCCGCAATTGGCGCTGGAGGACAGCCCGTTCACCGCCAGCGCGACGGCCGCCCCGTGGCCGGAAGGTGACGCGCCTCGGCGGGCCGGCGTCAGCTCGTTCGGCATCGGCGGTACCAACGCCCACGTGGTGCTGGAAGAGGCGCCGCCTGTGCCGGCTGCCGTCCCGTGCGCCGGTCCTTCGCTGCTGGTGCTGTCGGCCCGCAGCGCGGCAGCGCTCGACGCGGCCAGCGCGCGCCTTGCGGATCACCTGCGGCGCGAGCCCGGGCAGTCGCTGCGGGATGTGGCCTGGACACTCCAGGCGGGAAGGCGGGCGTTCGCCTACCGGCGAGCGGTCGTCGTCGACGATGCTGCCGATGCGGTTGAGCGCCTGGCCGATCCTCGCCAGGCGCCGGTTCGGAGCTCGGTCCACGATGGCGGCGACCGCCCCGTGGCGTTCCTGTTCAGCGGGCAGGGAAGCCAGTTCCCCGGCATGGGTGCCGAGCTCCATGCGGCCGACGCGGTGTTCCGCGAGACCCTCGACCATTGCGCCCAGCGGCTGCGCGAGCCGCTCGGCTGCGATCTGCGTGAGCAGATGTTCGCCCTGTCCGACGGCAGCATCAACCAGACTCGCTTCGCCCAGCCCGCCCTGTTCGCGTTCGAGGTCGCGCTGGCGCGGGTATGGCAGCAGCGCGGCGTCGAGCCGGTCGCAATGCTCGGCCATAGCATCGGCGAGTTCGCTGCGGCCCATCTGGCGGGTGTGTTGTCGCTCGACGATGCGCTGGCCCTGGTGGCGGAACGCGGCCGCCTGATGCAGGCCATGCCGCCCGGCGCGATGGCGGCAGTGCCGCTCGGGGTCGACGAGCTGGCGCCCTGGCTGGCGCTGTCTCGCGGCTCGGTCGAGATCGCCGCGATCAATGCGCCGGGGATGTGCACCGTGGCCGGGCCGAACGATGCCCTGGACACCTGGCTCGGGCAACTGACGGCGGCTGGGGTCGATGCCAGGCGGCTGCAGACCTCGCACGCCTTCCATAGCGCGATGATGGAGCCGATGCTCGCCGAGTTCGTGGAAGCGGTTGCCCGTGTCCAACTCTGTGCGCCGCAGCGTCCGTATGTGTCCAACGTCACCGGCGACTGGATTACCGCCGCCCAGGCGACGTCGCCTGCGTACTGGGCCGAGCATCTGCGTCGAACGGTGATGTTCGGAGAGGGCGTTCGCAGGTTGGCTGCCAATCCGTCGTGGCATCTGCTGGAGATCGGGCCGGGAAATGCGCTCGCCTCGCTGGCGCGGATCGGAATCGGTCGCGACGGCGCACGGCGGGTGACCGAGTCGCTTGGCCCCATCCGCCGGGGGCGCAAGGACCCGCGCTGCCTGCTCGAGGCTTCGGCTCGGTTGTGGTTGGCGGGCGTGCCTTTGCGCTGGGCGGCGTTGCACGACGGCATGCCGCCGCGCAGGGTGCCGTTGCCCACGTACCCCTTCGAACGCAGGCACTTCGGCATCGAGGTGAAAGCCGATCCGGCGGTTCCGCGGGGCGGGGGAGGCGAGCCACCGTCGGCGATCACAGCACCGGCGCCGGCAGCGGTACGTTCCGATGATCGTACGGCAGCTAGCCAAGCTGGCGTGCGGCGCAGCGACGATCCGGCCGACTGGTGTTACGAACCGACGTGGCTGCGCATGCCGTGGAACGACCCCGCAGCGGCCCGGCTCGCCGGAGGGTGGCTGATCCTGGGCGGGGACGCGGCCATGTCGCGCAGGTTGGCAGCGGGGGTCGGTTTTGCCGGGGGCGATGGGGTTCAGGTCGCCTTCGGCGACCAGTTCGCGCGCCGGGATGCCCGATCCTTCGTCGTGCGCCAAGGTTCAGCGGACGATCTGGCGGCAGTGCTGAGATGCCTGCGGACCGACGGAATCGACGCCTCGGGCGCTCTGTGGCTGGCAGACGCCGGCGCCGTGGGCGGCACCTCCGCGGCGGTCGGCGGATTGCATCGGGGCCTGGTGGCACTGGCCGAAGGCATGGGGCCCACGCCTGACAAGCCGATATTCGTGGTCGTGGCGACATCCAATGGCCAGTCGGTGTCGGGCGAGGCCTGCGATGCGGTGATGGCCAGCGCGCTGGGGCCGGTGCTGGCGCTGCCGCACGAGACGCCCGGTCTGGAGATGCGGGTGGTCGATCTGGCGCCTGACTCGCCGGAGCACATCGTCGACCGGCTGGTGGCCGAAGCGGCCGATGCAGGAGGTGCGCCGCTGGTGGCGTGGCGCCACGGCCGCCGGTGGGCGCGACGCTACGAACGCCTGCGGGTACCGGCGACGCAATCCCCGGCTGTCGCGCGCGACGAGGTGGTATTGATCACCGGCGGACTCGGGGGCATCGGACTGGCGATCGCCGCGCGGTTGGCGCGCAGCGGTGCGCGCCTGATGCTGACTGGACGCTCGCCGTTGCCGCCGCGGGAAAGCTGGAATGCCGCGCTGACGGATCCGCAAGTGCCCGATCGCCAGCGCCATGCGCTTGCCGCGCTGCTCGCCATCGAGCAGGCGGGCGGCGAAGTCGAGGCGATCGCGGCCGATTCCGCCGACGAGGCCGCGATGGCCGGTGCGATCGCGCGGATGCTGGCCCGCTGGGGGCGGATCGATGCGGTCGTCCATGCGGCTGGAGTTCCCGGGACCGGAAAGATGTCGTCGCTGAAACGGGACGCCGACGTCGAGGCGGTGCTGGCTCCGAAGGTTCGGGGGCTGGACGTGCTGGTGCGCCTGCTCGGCGATCGGCCGTTGCGGTGGGTTGCGCTGATGGGATCGATCAATGGCGTGGTGGGCGCGCCGGGCGCGTCCGACTACGCGGCGGCCAACCTGTATCTGGACGGGTTCGTCGAATCGCAGCGCCGCCCGGCCGCCTGGCGGCGCGTCGTCGCGATGGACTGGTGGGCCTGGCGCGATGTCGGCATGGCGGCGCACCTCGAAGTCCCCGCCCCGCATCGGCGCGCCTGGGATGCGCACTTGCGTGATGCGATCCCGACCGAGACCGGGATCGATCTGTTCTCACGCCTGCTGGCGGCGCCGCACGTCCGCGTGGTGATCGCCCCGTTCGATCTCGTCCGCATATGCGAGTTGGCGGAGGGGCGTGGTGACCCCCATGCGACGGCCGATGCGCCGGATGCCGACCAAGCTTCCCATGGGGCGGCGCCGGACGGCGAACCTGCGGCCGTGCCGTACTCCCCGCCGGGTGCATCTCGCACGGCCGTGAAGGAAGGCAACGATTCCGGTGCCATCGCCGCGACCGGCGGATCGATTGAGGCGCAGATCGCGGCGATATGGATCGAACTGCTCGGCGTCGACGAGGTGCAGCCGAACGACAACTTCTTCGAACTCGGAGGTCATTCGCTGTTGGCCACCCGCGTGCTGGCCCGCATCGGTGATGCGCTCGGAGTGCGCCTGGCGTTGCGCGATGTGTTCGACTCCCCCACCGTGCGCGGCCTGGCCGAACGCGTCGCTTTCCTGCAGGGCGCCGATGAGCGGGAGGAGATCGAGTTTTGAACCCCCAGGCGTTGCTGGCGCACTTGCGCGAGCTGGGCGTCGACCTGCAAGCGCACGAAGGGCGGCTGCGGGTGTCGGCACCCCGTGGCCAGCTGACGGCCGAACTGAGGACGGCCATCGCCGATCACCGTGACGCCCTGCTGATGTTGCTCGCCGGTGCACCGGCTGCAGCCGGCGTCGGCGGCGCGGGTGCCCCTGGCGACGATGATCCATCGGCTGCCCCCGGCAGCCTGTCGTTCTTCCAGCACCGGGCCTGGGTGCGCCAGTGCATGGAACCGTCTGATACGGCGATGAACATGGCGTGCGCCTGGCTGGTCGACGAAGCCATCAGCCACGAACGGCTGCGGCGGGCGATCGGCATCGCGCTCGAGCGGCACCACATCCTGCGGACGCGCTACCCGGAGGTGCGCGGAGAACCGGGTGTCGAGCGTGTCGAGGCGGGGGACGTGCAGGTGATGGAGATCGATCTATCCTGTCAGACTGCCGCCGAGCATGCAGCATCGATCGAGTCGATCCTGGACGAATGGAAGACCACGCCGTTCGACCTGACCCGCGAGACGCCGGTGCGGCTGGGCATTGCCCGGGCGGCGCACGGTCGGCTGGTGGTGCTGTGCTGCGCGCATCACATCGCGGTCGATGCCTGGTCGATCGGGCTGCTGCAGCGTGAACTCGATGCCGCCGCCGGACCGCGCGCGGACAGCCTGCCGCCGGCTTTGCAGTTCGCCAACGTCGCCGCGGCCGAACGGCGGCAGACGCATACGAGCTCATTCGCTGACGACCTGCAGTGGTGGAAGCGCACGCTGTCCGGCATCCCCGCTCTCTCGGTGTTCCCACCCGACATCACCCATGACAGCCCGGCGGGCGGCGCCACCGTCGATTTCCACTGGCCGAGGGTGCTCGCTGAAGCCTTGACCAATCTGGCGCGCCGGCACGGATCGACGCTGTTCATCGTATTGCTCGCCGCCTGCGCGGTCGCGATCCGGCGGCACGCTTCGAATACCGAGGTAGTGCTGGGTATCCCGATGGGCGATCGTGAGCAAGTGGCGCACGAGACGATCATCGGGCCTTTCGTGAACCTGATGGTCGTGCGGATCGATCTGTCGGGCGATCCGTCTTTCGCCACGGTGATCGGCCGGACGCGGCAGGCGTTCTTCGATGCGCATGCCCACCGTCAGGTGCCTTTCGAAGCGCTGGTGGAATGGCTGCGGCCGCCCCGCGCGCTCGACCACACGCCGATCTTTCAGATCGCGGTGGTCCAGCACAACGCACCGGCGCATGCTGCGCCGAGCCTGCACGGGGGCGGCGCGCTGCACGAGCTGACCTGGTTCGTGCGCGATGATGCCGCGGGCCTGCGCGGCTCCTTCGAGTTCCGCACCGATCTGTTCTCGGAGGCGGCGATCGACCAAGTATCACGCCACCTCCGTGCCATCCTCGAAGCGGCGGTCGCCGAACCGCAGCGGCCGGTCGACCGCATGCCGCTGGTCGAAGGTGCGGACCGGGACCGTCTGCTGGAGGCATTCAGCCGTGGACCGAGGGCGCCCGAGCCTCCTGCGTTCGTCGAGCAGTTCATGTGCCAGGCCCGATCGTCTCCGGAGGCGATCGCGGTGTCGTGCGGCCGGACCATGCTCACTTACCGCGAACTGGACCGGGAATCCAACCGGCTCGCTCATCGGTTGCTGGGGCTGGGCGCGGGACGTGGCACACGGGTCGGCATCAGCATGATTCGATCTCCGCTGCTGCTGGTCGCATTGCTGGCAGTTCAGAAGTGCGGTGCGGCTTATGTGCCGCTTGACCCGTCTTTCCCCGCCGAACGCCTTGCGTTCATGGTCGAGGACAGCGGCACGACGCTCCTGCTGTTCGCCGGAACGGAGCTCAATCTCGCGCCATCGGCTTCGCTGCGGATCATCGACCTGGAGCAGGAGGCGCCGTCGATACGCTCACTGCCCGATACGCCGCCGCCGGTGCCGATCGACGTCGCCGATCCGGTCTACCTGATGTACACGTCCGGCTCCACCGGACGCCCGAAAGGCGTCGTGGTCAGTCACCGGAACCTCGCGAACTTCCTCGGATCGATGCGGCGCAGGCCTGGCCTGTCGTCAGATGACGTGCTGGTGGCGGTCACGACGATCTCGTTCGACATTGCCGGGCTGGAACTCTACCTGCCGCTGGCGACCGGCGCGCGGGTCGAGCTGATATCGGCGGCCGATGCGACCGATCCGCTGGAACTGGCGAGCATCCTCCGACGCAGCGGCGCCACGGTGTTGCAGGCCACTCCTTCGATCTGGCGGCTGCTGCTGGAGTCCGGCTGGCAGGGCATGCGTGGGCTGCGCGCGCTGTGCGGCGGCGAGACCCTGCCGCGCGACCTGGCGGCGCAACTGCACGAGCGGGTCGGCGAACTCTGGAACATGTATGGTCCGACCGAGACGACCATCTGGTCGACCGTCGCGCGCGTCGATCCGCGCTCCGCGATATCGATCGGCCGCGCGATCGACAACACCGACATCTACGTTCTCGACCCAGCGCTGCAGCCGGTGCCCGCCGGCCTTCCGGGGGAGATCTGGATCGGTGGAAGGGGGGTCGCGATCGGCTACCACGAGCGTCCGGAGCTGAATGCCGAACGCTTCGTTGCCGACCCCTTCAGCGGCGAATCGGGCGCCCGGATGTACCGGACCGGTGATCTCGGACGGTGGGATGCGCAAGGCAACCTCTATCATCTCGGCCGCGTCGATCAGCAGGTCAAGCTGCGCGGCCTGCGCATCGAACTGGGCGAGATCGAGGCGTCGCTGGCGACGCATCCGGACGTGAGCCGCTGCGTAGTGACGGTCGATGGGCCGGACGCCGATGCGCGGCTGGTGGCATACATCGTGAGCTCAGCCGGCGCTCCCGCGCCTGTCGTTCTGCGCGCACACCTGCGGCAGACGCTGCCCGACTACATGGTGCCGCAGCACTTCGTGCATCTCGACGCGCTGCCCACGTTGCCCAACGGCAAGCTGGATCGCGCGGCGTTGCCGCAGCCCGACGACGACGGGCTTTCCGCGGAGCATCCCCACGATCCGCCGAGGCCCGGCACCGAGGAGGCATTGGCGTCAATCTGGCGCGAGGTGCTGCAGGTCGCCCGAGTGGGAGCGGACGACAACTTCTTCGACCTGGGGGGACATTCGCTGCTGGTGCTCCGTGCAGTGTCCGAATTCGCCCGCCGCCACGGCCTGAGCAACGACGCCCGCGACTATCTGACCGCTTCGCTGCGTCAGCTCGCCGCGACAGCCATCAGGTTGCCGCCGCCAGCGACCCAGCGCGATGTTCCTTCGGCGGGACGGTGGCAGCGCCTGATCGGCGGGCTCCGGGGCCGGCCCGTCCAGTGAGCGGTACGCCGGCGCATCGTGACGCTCAGGGCGGCAGCGGCCAAGGGCCGCCCATCCGCATCGGGCGGTCGGCGGCGATGCTTGCCAGCCAACCGGGTGCCGTCGGCACGGGCTCGACATAGATCGGTCCTGCACCGCTGACGCCGGAAATGTCGACCACGCCGGCGACGTGAGCCAGGCCGGCCCGCACCACCGAGGGGTCGTCGATCAGCCCGGTGCCGAGCGCCTTGAGCACCGCTTCCTTGCGGGTCCATCCGGTCAGCAGGGCGGCACGGCGGCGCTCCGGTGGCAGCGCGGCCGTCTCGGTCAGTTCGCCGGGATCGAAGATGCCTTCGAAGACCGCATCGTCGATGGGCCGGACCCTTTCGAGGTCGACCCCGATCATCCCGACCCATCCGATGGCGATGAGCGCGGTATCCTCGCTGTGGGTCACGTTGAACGCCAGATGGTGCGACTCGTCTGCGAGGCGGGGTTTGCCGTGCGCGCCGATCCGCAGGTCGACGGCAGCCGGCGCGCAGCCGAGCCGCCGCGCAAGCAGGTGACGCAGCGCTGCTCTGGTCACGGCGAAGCGCCTGCGTTCGCGGTCGTGGACGAACGCTTCGAGCCGTTGCCGCTCGGCCTTGTCCAGACATGCGAGCGGAACGGCCGGAGAGGCCAGCAGGTCGACCAGCCAGATGCCGACGTCCCCTGGGGCCGCGCAAGGGTCAGCGTCGGCGCAGCGCACGCCGACCTATCGATCGCAGTCCGCGCAGCGCCAGCAGTATCGGAACCTCGATGGCTTCACGCCGGGCGGTCAGGTCGGGGCCTTCGCGAAGCGCCACGCTGGCCAGGCGCAGAGCGGCGCGCCAGTCGTTGGCGTAGATCATGCCGCGGGCGTTCCGAGAGTAGGCTCGGCTGCGCGCGCGACGCAGCCAGACGTCTTCGACCGAGCCGCGGCACGTGGCAATGGCCTGGTCGATGACCGCGAGGTCGTCGAGCATCGAGCGGGGCAGGCTGGACAGGCCGTCGTCGCCTCGGATCACCTTCGTGAGCGGCATTTCGATGAGACCGATCGGCCATCGCCTTGCGATGCGGATGTGATACTGCAGGTCTTCGGCCGTGGGCAGATCGACGTCGAATCCGCCGACGTCCTCATAGACGGCACGCCGCATCATCAATGCCGACGGTGGCAGAAAGGGAGACACCAGCACCCACTTGAGAATGCGACCGTCCTCGGGCAGTTGAGCGCGCCTGCGAATCGGATACTCGCGCCCTCGCGCGACGTCGAACGCCAGCAAGTCGCACAGCACCATCCCGTATTCAGGCCGGCGCTCCAACCAGTCGAGCTGCAGCTCCGTCTTCTCGGGCAGCCACTCGTCGTCGCTGTCCAGCAGCGTCAGGTAGCGTCCGCGGGCAACTGCCAAACCGCGGTTGCGGGCGCGGGAAACACCGGAGTTCGCCTGGTGGATGTAACGCACCCGATCCCCGTATTCCTGCTGCAGCACCCGGGCGGTGTCGTCGGTCGAACCATCATCGACGACGATCACTTCGTCGACGCGGACCGTCTGTGCCAGCACCGAGTCGATCGCCGCCCTGACCAGCTTGCTGCGGTTGTAGGTTGGGATGACTACCGAGACCAGCGGCTGTTCGGCGTGCATGACTTTGGTTCGCCGGGTCAGGTCCGCGTGACCAGGCCTTTCTGCCACGGAAGAAGCGAGGCCAGCCATGAAAGCTTCGCGGCCACTGGCGCCAGCGGTACGCCGCGCCGCGTGAGGCCGTGGCTCAACTGCTCGCCGAGCAGGAAGCGCACCGGATGCGGAGCGAACATCTGCTGGATCTCGCGGGGTGTGGATGCCCAGGGGTAGCCCGATGTGCGACGAAAATCGCCCAGCAGACGGTGCGTGTGGTAGTCGAGCAGGCGGAACGGGTTCGGCGTGATCAGGCACACCGTACCTCCCGCGCGCGTGACGCGCAGCAGTTCCTCCGCGAATTCGCGGCGCGCGGCGGCTTGACCGAGATACTCGATGACCGACACGCACACGCACAGATCGAACGAACGGTCATCGTACGGAAGCGGTGTGCCGGGCGCGGTCGGTGCGAACGACACTTCCGGGCCGTCGATTCGATGGGCCAACCACCGCTCGTTCGCCGCCTCGAGCGACTGCCGGTTCGGATCGATGCCGATCACCTGTTGCGCGCCCAGTTGGCGGGTGAGCGCCAATGCGACAGTCGTCGCGCCTGTCCCGCAGCCGACGTCCAGCACGGTCCGCGCGGTGATGCCCGCCTGGCACAGCAGGCGGCACACGCTGTTCAAGTGAAGATCGACCCGTTCGACTTCACGCTGTACCAGCCTTTCCGGAGCGAGCGTCGGACTGGTGTACAGCGACGAGGCATCCTGATCATCGTGAATGTCAAGCGTGCCCGCGCCTTGGCGGATCAACTCTCGGAAACGGGAAAGGTGAGGCTCGCGCGGAACCGAACTCATGGTCCGCCTCATAAGATACGGATTCCATCACGATAGCAGGGGAACGGGCGCAGCTTCGTGACCAAAGTCGCGGGCGTTGGCCAAAGCCCGTTCGCCTTCCGTAGGGGTGCAGCCTGCCGGACTCCCGGCGCCGCCGCGATGCTAGGCCTCGCCCGAGCCCCTCTCTCGCCTCGGAAACAGCGCGCCAAGGCGCTCCCACCGCACCCCTCGTTTCCTCATCACCTCGATGAATTGCCTCAGGCACCCGAAGTCTTCATCGGACAAACAAGCATGATGCGACAGGATCCCCAGCGGAACGTCGAATGCGGAGCGTTCGCGCCTCACCCGCAGGGCCTTGACGACGCTGGTTGAGAACCGGCTGGCTCCGATGAAGCGCCCCCCGCGGCTCCAATCGGAAACGTCTATCTCGATGTTGGCCTCGCCCGGATAGCCGTGGGCTTGAAGCGGCAGCGGCGGCGCAGCCACCGACACGCCGTCGAAGCCGAGATTCACTGCCTCCTGCAGCACCCACGGGACGCAACTGTGCCAGGGCGGAACGAACACTCGGTGAAAGTTCGTCGGAAAGGCGTCGGCCAGAATGCGCTGACCCGCTGCCAGCTCCTGCTCGACCTGGCCTCTTTCGCGGCTGGCTGGATATTCGCTGGGATGGCAGCCTGGTGCGGCGTGATTGAGATGCTTCCAGCCGTGCTGAGCCACGCCCACCCGCCTATCGCCCTGTAGCGAGCGGACGAGATCGTCGTTTAGAAGGCCGGGAACGACAGCCAGCAGAAGGGTTTCGGCAGCGAGGAGTTGACGTAGCTGCTGAAGCTGCGCCGAGTCTCGATGCGCATCATCGTCCCGCCACCAGAGTTTGGGGGCGACTCCCAGCGCCCTCCATGCGCGCAGCTCCGAATCCAATCTGATGAACGCCAGCGACAGTTTTCGCTTCAGCACTGCTGGGAAACCAAATTCAACCATCGCATCACGCGAGATAACTTTGTTAAAGATTGTGCTTGGCTAACGAATTCAGCCGACGATCGGATCGAATCCGATCTTCCGGTTTAACAAGGAATTTTTCCTATAAGATCTCGGCGCGATTTTCTCTTTGCGCTTCATCAAAGACTAGCACGCTTCAGCCTATCGGCCATTGCATTCCGTCTTTTCCCTCTGCAAATCATTTCAAACGGTTACAGATGCTTGTTCGCAATCGATTCGCAGCTTAGCATTGGGCCTCGCGTCCTATTGATTTATCTATTTAAGTTACGTTACCTGTGAAGCTGTCGGTTTTCGGCTCCGATTTGATACCACTGGCGGTCGTGCTGGCAGAAATGGGCAATGAAGTTCTTCTTTGGGATCCTCGTGGAGCGCTGGATCGCGGAAGCAAGCCACCGGGGGGCGTGATGGACGATCCGGTCATCCGCCGTGCGTACTGGAAGCATCTGTCCAGTCTGCGGCTGCGCTCATGCGCAAAGATCCATGACGCGCTCCGTTTCGGTCAGGCACATATCGTTTTCTCGTGCGGCTGCGATTCCCCTTACCCGTTCGGTTCAGCGGCAGCCCATGAAGGCTTCGCCGCGGAGATCGCCAGGGCGCATCCGGATGTCCGTTCGCTTGTTTTTCTGGGCGTCGACCAGCGTCATCTGGACGAGGTCTCGAATACCGTTCGCGAGGAACTGAGAAGGCATTTGCCGGGCGCGCAAGCCTTCGTCGGAGCAGAGCGCATCGGCTGCGCGGATATCGACGGTCTGGAGAACTTCCTGCGCGGGTACTCGAACAAGGCATCGATCGACGGGGAGGGTCGGGGGCTTCGCTCCCTGTTGGAGCGGCTTCGACTCGTGGACTGGATGCGCTGTACCTGCGCGTCTGACGACGGCTTTTCGTCGGCGCCGCGCCTCGCGGGTGTCGCCTGACTTCAAGTAGTCACGCGCTCGAGGCTGCAAGACCGCCAGGGATCGCGCGGGCCTCTTCGGGGCGATTGTGTCGGATTGTGAGTTGTTTGTGCACGCAAGTCGCAGTTCCCCAGCAGGAACGCTCGCGTCCAAGTTTGGTTGCTGAACTCACCGGGTGTCATCGAACTCCAATGTCCGAGTCTGTTGCAGAGCTGTCCGGCAAGATGGGTGTGTCCGGCAAGGTGGATGTGTTCTCGCTTCCTACGGTCAATGTCGGTCGGGTGTCGTTTGCCTGCGCGTCGATGGACGAGGTCGTTTCCGGAATCGTGGATGCGATCGCCTCGGGCCGGGGCGGCGTCGTCGTGACGCCCAATCTGGATATCGTCCGGCAGGCGACCTTCCACGGTGAAAGCATGGGGATCCTGCAGCGGGCCGACGTGCGTACCGCTGACGGCATGGCCATCGTATGGGCGAGCAGGCTCAAGGGCACGCCGTTGCCGGAGCGCGTCGCGGGCTCGGATCTGACTCTCGAGCTGTGCCGGGCGCTGGCCGGTCGGTCGGCCAGGGTGGCGTTGATAGGCGGCGATGAGGGGGTTGCCGAGAGGGCTGCGCGACGGTTGGTCGGCCGCTTCCCCGGCCTGAACATCGTGGGAACCTGCTGTCCGCCGGTGGGCTTCGAGGCTATGCCCGATGAGATGGCGGCGCTGCGTCGGCGCATCTGGGAGTGGAACCCGGCGCTGGTGTTCGTCGCCATGGGGTTCCCGAAGCAGGAGCGACTGATCGAGGCGCTGCGTGCCGAACGCCCCGATGCGTGGTGGATCGGCATCGGCATAACATTGAGTTTCATCTCCGGCGATATCAAGCGGGCGCCGGTCACATGGCGGCGGTCGGGACTGGAGTGGTTCTGGCGATTCACCCAGGAGCCTCGTCGGCTCGGCCGGCGATACTTCATCGACGGTGTACCGTTCGGAGTGCGCCTGCTGGGCGGCTCCCTGGCGCAGCGGTTGCGCGGTGGCTTCCGGCCGGCGCGCAGACCGCCGCCGTCTGCGGTCGAATAAGGTGTTGGCGGGTGTCAATGGGCTTTGACTGGCTGCTCGGTCTGCTGTCGGCGATAGCGGCAATTCCTGCCCTGATGCTGGCATTCGAGGTCGCGCTTGCGTTGCGCCGTTCCGGCTCCAAGGAAGGCGGCAATGCGCCGGTGCGCGACCCCGCGACGCGGCTGGCGGTCATCATGCCTGCGCACAACGAGCAGGCCGGCATCGCCAGGTCGCTGGAATCGATTCTTGAGCAGTTGCTGCCGGGTGACCGCCTGGTGGTGGTCGCCGACAACTGCACCGACGAAACCGCTGCGATAGCCCGGGCACTCGGGGCGGTCACGCTCGAGCGATCCGACAGCCAGCGCCGCGGCAAGGGGTTCGCGCTCGCTCATGCGGTCGACTATCTGAGAAACAACGAGCCTCCGTCGTTCGTCGTTGCGATCGATGCCGATTGCATCCTCGAGAAAGGCTGTCTGGCGCACCTGATACATGACTGCGGATCCAGCGGCCGACCGCTTCAGGCCCGCTACCTGCTGACCGGCTCCGCTTCGGCGGCGCAGGCGGTGTCGGAACTGGCTTTTCGCATACGGAACTGGGTTCGTCCGCTTGGCCTTTCTACATTCGGATCGCCGGTTCCGTTGCAGGGATCGGGGATGGCGTTCCCCTGGGCGGTCATCAGCGGCGCGCCGCTTGCATCGGGCAGCATCATCGAAGACATGGCATTGGGTGTCGATTTGACGTGTGCCGGAATCTGGCCGGGCTTCTGTC
Organism: Burkholderiaceae bacterium; assembly: GCA_036826495.1. Taxonomy (GTDB): domain Bacteria; phylum Pseudomonadota; class Gammaproteobacteria; order Burkholderiales; family Burkholderiaceae_E; genus DAISWF01. Next base: position 50,237 of record DAISWF010000004.1, on the reverse strand, counting down.
CGGATGCGCGGGTCTTGAGTTCGTTTCCCGGAACGGAGGCGGGGCGAATGCTCCAGCGGCAAAGATGGGAGCACGGGCAGCTTTCGCTGTTGCCGCGGTCGGTGCTTCGCCTCATCGCGGCGGGGTGGCGACAACGCAGCCTGGGGCCGATCGCGCTCGCATTGAATCTGGCGGTGCCGCCGTTGTCGGCTTATCTCGCGCTGCTCGGGGCGCTCGTTCTGATCGGCACCGCCGCGCTGCTGCTGGGCGCGAGCGGATGGCCGCTGGCAGTCTCGGCGTTCGGTCTTTGCTTAACTTGCGTTTCGCTGTGGATGGCGTGGATGCGTTTCGGCCAGGACCTCCTGACTCCCCGTGATACCCTGACGGCGCTGCCCTACGCGCTTCGCAAGCTGCCGATGTATGTCCGCTATTTCTTCCGAAGGCACCGTGAGTGGAATCGGGCGGAGCGGCCAGATCAGCGTCAATGATGTGCGGAAGTGTCGGATTTCTCGTTGATTGCCGCTGTCTCTGTCTATGATGTCGCCCGAAGCAATCGAAATTGCTCTTCGGCGGAATCAGGGTGTGCGGGCCACTGCCGGATTTCGGCGTTTGCCCGATTGGATCCCGAAGCATGACACTGCCCACCATCATCGGCGCGCTGCGAACTCGCTGGGTGCTCTTCCTGACTTCGTTCCTGGTGCCGCTCTTGATCGGCCTGGCGGCGTTGCAGGCGATCCCCAACAAGTACAGCGCGACATCGACCCTGGTTTTCGGCGGCATGACCGATCCGATGCGATCCGCATTGGCTCCCGCCAGCAGTACGATCTACCTGACCACGCAGGTCGACATTCTGAAGAGCGAGCGGATCGCGGCCGAAGCCGTGACGCGGTTGAGCGCAGGCGCGCGCGGTCCACTGGAGGAAGCCTGGCGGGGCGCGCAATCAGACCAGTCGTTCATGGCCTGGGCCACGGGCTTCGTGCGGCGCGGCAGCCGCGTCGAGTTCTCCCGCGACTCGAACGTCGTGCGCGTATCGTTCTCCTCCCGCGATGCCGGGCTTTCCGCGGAGATGGCGAATGCGATCGTTGACAGCTTCGTCAGCATCGCGGTGGACATCCGCGGCCAGGCGGCCGAGCAGTACCAGACCTCCTATGAGCGGCAGACCCAGCAGGCACGGAATCGTCTGCAGGACGCGCAGAACGCTCTGCTGAAGTACCAGAGCGAGCACAAGTCGCTGGCCAGCGATGCCGGGCTCGAGGCGGAGGTGCGCCGCCTCTCCGAGCTGTCCGATCGGGTCAGTGGACTGCGGTCCACGGTGGAGCAGGCGCGGGTCCGCGAGCGCGATGCAAGCCGCCGGCGAGACCGGCCTGCGAGCGCCAGCGCCGACGCGGTCTGGACCACGTTGACCGGTCAGGAGCAGGTGGCCAGCGCGGAGCTGGCGGAGGCCGCTGAGCGCTACGGGTCCGAACATCCGCGCGTGAAGGAACTGACGACGCGTCTGCAGACACTGAGAACGCAGTTGCGCGCGCATCGCGAGCGGTTGACGACGGATCTCGGCAACGAGCGCACGCTCGCCGAGCGTCAGCTCGACGCGGGGGTGAGGGAGGAAGCGGAACTGAAAGCCCGCTTGCTGCGGTTGGGCGAGGTGCGGGCCGGTGCGGCAACGCTGGAACGTGATCTGAGGGCGGCGCAGACCGCCTATGATCAGCTTCTCAATGTGCTGCAGCAGACGGGGTCGCAGGCGCAGTCCAAGGTGGGGGACGCCAGCATCCTGGAGCGAGCGGCGGTGTCGGGCCGGCCGGCGTCGCCCAATCGGATCCTGTCGACGCTGGGTGTCGGGCTGTTCAGCCTGGCCCTGGCAGCGGTCATCGTGCTGGTCAGGGAACTGATGGATCCGCGCGTTCGTGACGAGGTTCATCTGGAGCAGTTGACCGGGCTTCCGCTACCGTTCAGCGTTCCGCGATTCGAGTCGTCACCCACCTTCCTGCTCGCCAGGAATCGTGCCCTTCTCGGCGGGCCGAGGAGTCGCAGATGACGGAGCAAGTGGTTCAACTGGGGCCGGAGCACGGCCCGCCCGCGGGCAATGCGTCGAGCGCCGCGCGTCAGGATCGTCCGATCGGCGAGATCCTGCAGCAGGTGTGCGAACTCAGTCCGACTCAGGTCGAGGAGATTGCGCGCTACCAGACGCAGCATCAGATTCCGTTCGGCGAGGCGGCCATCCGGCTGGGCTATGCGCGTCGTGAGGACGTCGTCTGGGCGCTGTCGAAGCAGTATTCCTACTCTTATCTGGCTGATACGTCGAAGGCGACGATCAACCAGGAGCTGGTCATGGCTCGCAACCCCTTCAGCGAGTCGGTCGAGTGCTTCCGGTCGCTGCGCACGCATCTGGCGTTCGGGTTGCTGGCGGCTGAAAGCGGCAAACGCAGTGCGCTGGCCGTCGTGAGCCCGAACATCGGCGACGGCAAGACCTTCATCATCTCCAATCTGGCGGTGGCTTTCAGCCAGTTGCGCTATCGGACCGTGGTGGTCGACGCCGATCTGCGCTCTCCGCGCGCGCACCGGATCTTCGGCGTGGAGGGGGCGGAAGGGCTGAGCGCCACGCTGTCGCGTCGCTCGTCGGTCAAGCTGTACGAATTCGGCGAGTCGTTGCCGAACCTGTACTTTCTGCCGGCCGGTGCCGTTCCGCCCAATCCCACCGAGCTTCTGCACTCTCCCGAGTTCGATCTGCTGCTGACCGAGCTGACGAAGAAGTTCGACGTGGTGCTGGTCGATACCCCGGCAGCGGCCCACGGCTCGGACGCGCGGGTCATCGCCGAGAAGTGCGGCGCGGCGCTGCTCGTGGTCAAGAAAGACCGTTCTCGGCTGAAGGATGCCAAGACGCTGGCGGCGCAGTTGCGGCTGGGGTCCTGCAAGATCGTCGGCCCCCTGGTCAACGAGTGAGCGCCGGGCGCGTCCGCGTATGAGCATCGAGGCGGGGGAGGGGGCGGTCGATCGGGTCCCATATCTGTTGGGCTCGTACCCGAACCGTACGCAGACCTTCATCCGGCAGGAGATCGAAGCGCTCCGTCGGCTCGGCATGGAGGTGCTTCCGGTGTCCGTCAATCGACCGGATGCCTCGGCCCTGCCGGATGAGGGCCCGCCGTTCCAGCGTCCCCGGTATCTGAAGGGCACGCCGCTGCCGCGCCTGCTGGGCGTGCTGGCGCGTGCGTTCACCGCCAACCCGGCCGCCTTCCTGCGCGTCTGGAGCCGTGCCGTGATGAGCGGCCGATGGGATCTGCGGCGCATGCTGCTGATGACGCCCTATTTCGTCGAGGCGTTGCTTCTTTGGGATATCTGCCGACAGCGGCGCATCGAACGTATTCATGCGCACTTCGCGATGCCCTGGTCCAACGTTGCCTGGCTCGCAGTCGAGTTCGCCAACACGCTTGGGGACGGAGCGGGCTGGCGATGGAGCGTGACGGTTCACGGACCGCACGACTTCTTCAACGAAGACGCACTCGCGATGAACGCCAAGATCGGCTCGGTCGAAGCGGTGGTATGCATCAGCGACCATGGCCGGTCGCAACTGATGCGGCAAGTGGCCACCGCGTACTGGCCCAGGCTGGTGGTGCGCCGCTGCGGCGTGCGCCTGGAGTCCTTTCCGTTCCGCGGCCGGCGTGAACTGGCGCGCCCGGCCGTCGTGATGTCGGTGGGCCGCCTGGCGCCCGAGAAGGGGCAGCTCATCCTGGTGCAGGCGATCGCCGAGCTTCGTGATCGGCATATCGATGTCCGTTGCGAACTCGTCGGTGACGGCCCGATGCGCGCAATGCTGGTCCGGGAGGTCGAGCGACTGGGGGTCTCCGATCGCGTCACGCTGTTGAGCAGTCTCGAGAACGCCGAGGTCGCCGAGCATCTGCGCAATGCCGATCTGTTCTGTCTGCCTTCATTTGCGGAAGGCGTGCCGGTGAGCCTCATGGAGGCGATGGCCATCGGCGTACCGGTCGTTGCAACCAATGTCGGAGGGGTCGCCGAGCTCGTGAGCGACGGCGAAAGGTGCCGGCGGGGCGCGTGGACCTGATCGCAGACGCGCTGGAAAGCCTGCTGACCGATAATGACCTGCGTGCGCGCGTCATCGATGGCGGGCGCGCCCGGGTCGAGCAGACGTACGACCTTTCGAACAACGTCCGTGCCTTGTCGCAGACGCTGCGAGGCGCGGCATGCTGAAGACGGCCTTGATCGGATGCGGCGCCATCGCGCACGAGCACATGGGTTACCTCGAACGGTCGACCGTCACCAAGGTCGTGGCCGTTTGTGACGCATCGGCGGCGGCCGGGCGTTATTTCCGCGAGCGATTCGGCATTCCCGCATCGTTCACCGATGCGGCGGAGATGCTGGGCACCGTGAAGCCCGACGTGGTGCACGTGCTGACGCCGCCGCGGACGCACGCTTCCCTGGTGGCGACTGCGCTGCAGGCCGGCGCGCACGTGTTCTGCGAGAAGCCCATCGCCCTGACGCTCGGCGAGCTCGATCGGATCGAAGACGTTGCCCGCAGCACCGGCCGCCGGTACGTGGAGAGCCACAACTATCGCTTCAACGACCAGATCATGGCGCTGGACGAGCTCGTCCGGACGAATCGGCTGGGATCGCTGCGGGCGGTCGACGTGCTGATGGCGGTGCCGATGGTCGCGGATGACCTGGGTTCGCCGGCGGGCGCGGTTCACGACTATCTGACCCACGCGTGCTACCTGTTGCTGCAATTCCTCGACCCGCAGGCGCCGGTGCGGCTGGCCGGCACGCACTGGGCGCTCGTCGACGGTGCCCCGCAGGCGCGCTTCAACGATTTGTCGGCACTGCTGAGTTGCGGCGACGCAATGGCTTCGCTCAGGATCTCGGCGACGATCCGGCCGATGGCGTTTCGCGTCGGCCTGAAGGGCACCCGCGGCATGGCCGAGGTCGAGCTGTTCCAGCCTTCGGTGCGCAAGGAGTTCCAGCACGACGACGGCCAGTTCGGCCCGACGCTCGACATGGCGCGCAACGGTGCCGGTCAGCTCGGCTCCGCGGCCGGGAACCTGAAGGACAAGCTGCTGCAACGCGGCGTCTATCACGGGTTGGTGCGCCTGTTGAGCGGGTTCTACGATGCCGTCGGGTCGGGGGCCGAGCCGCCGGTGACGCCGACCCAGATCAGGCGCACCCTGTCACTGATCGAGGAGCTGATTTCGAGGGTGCCGCATTGAAGGTATTCATCACCGGAGCGGCAGGCTTCCTGGGGCGGTACGTCTGCCGGATCGCCGAGCAGCGCGGGCACTCCGTCTGCGCGCTGGTCCGCAGCGAAGCGGCGGCCGCGAAGCTGAGGAGCTTCGTCCCGTCGGCCGACATCAGGATCGGCGACCTGCGCAATCGGGCGAGCCTGCTCGACGCGCTGTCGGGCGCCGACATCGTCATCCATCTGGCTGCCGACAAGGGCGGGTCCTTGTCGGCCCAGATCGCCGGCAACGTGGTGCTGACCGAGACGCTGCTCGACCGGATGAAGGCGGCGGGCGTGAGCCGAATGGTTCACGTGAGCACGTTTTCGGTATACGACTTCGGTGCCATTCCCTCCTCCGGGAAGCTCGATGAAGCTGCTCCGCTGGAGCCGGCGCCGTTCGAGCGCCAGGCGTACGCCCAGTCCAAGTACTTCCAGGAGCAGCTTGTCCGGGAAGCCATTGCAGACGGATTGAAGGCCGTCATCCTGAGGCCCGGTGCGGTGTGGGGACGGGGCGAGTTCTGGGACGGCTGCCGCGCCAGAATCCTGGGCCCCGTGTGGGTGACGAGCGGCAATGCGATCGCCAACAAGTTCGTGTACGTGGAGAACTGTGCCGAGGCGATCGTGCTCGCCGCCGAACTGCCGCAGCTCGATGGCGGCGTGTTCAATCTGGTCGACAGCGATACGCCTTCGGCCGGGCGCTACGCGTCCGCCCTGCGCGAGCGGGGCATCGCGGTCCCGTTCGCATTGCCCGTCCCCTATGCTGTCCTGCGGGCCGCCGCGGTACTGCTCGGGGCGATCAATCGACGCTGGTTCGACGATCGTCTGCGGTTGCCGCAGCTATTGGTGACCAAGGAGCTCGATTCGCGTCTTCGGCCGATGCGCTACCCGAACGACCGCGCCCGTGCCGGGCTGGGCTGGACGCCCCGTTACGGCTTCGACGAGGCGATGATGCGCTCGCTCGACGGGTCGGATGGCGTACGCAGTCGTGGCCAATGACGATCTGGGCCGGCGGGGCGCACGGGCCGCCAGGTGGCTCACCCTTGCGGTGGCGGCCAGAGCGATACTGGCGTTCGCCGTGCAGGTCTATTTCGCCCGGCTTCTGGGGCCGGATCTCTATGGCGTTTTCGCCGCTGCCGCGCTGGTGATCCTGGTCGTGTCCACGTTGGCGGACATGGGATTGGCCTGGGCGATGCTCCAGGCGCCCAGGCTGGAACCGGCGACCATCCGCTTCGCGTTGACCTGGCAGCTTCTGGTCGGCGCCGTGATCGCCGCCGCCCTGGCATTCGCGGGCGACGAAGTTGCCGCGCTGTTTCGCGAACCGCGTGCCGCGCCGATCATCAAGCTGATGGCGCTTTCGGTCATCGTCTACGGTGTCTCGAACTCCGGCCAGAACCTGATGCTGCGTCATCTGAACAGCCGATCGCTGGCGGGCATGCAGTTGTTCGCCTACGTGATCGGCTACTGTGGAGTCTCGATCGCGCTGTCGCTGGCGGGAATGGGCATCTGGTCCCTCGTCATCGGCGTGCAGGTCAATTCGTTCCTGCTGCTGCTGCTGTTCGCCTGGACGCTGGTGCGGAGGGTGCCGGGCAGCGAGCTGCGACCGGCATTTCGTGCCCGCCATGTCGGCGCCTTGCTGAAGACTTCCGCGCTGTCCGTCGTCACGGCGCTGACCAACTGGGCCGCCAGCAACATCGAGCGCGCGTTCATCGCGCGCTCGCTGGGCACGGCCCCGCTGGGAAACTACAGTACGGCCTCCAACCTGGCCAACGTTCCGACGAACATGCTGATCTCCGCGGTCACGCCGATCTTCCTGACTCTCGGGGGCCGGATGGTGGAGCAGCCCGAGCGGATCGGCACCGCGTTCCAGCGTCTGTTCGCGCTGGTGCTGGTGTTCGCGATGCCCGCGTTCGGCACCCTGTCCGTGGTATCGGACGAGCTGATCGGCCTGCTGTACGGCGCGCAATGGCTGGAGGCCGCCCCCGTCCTGCGCATCGTGCTGCTGGCCTCGCCGGCGTTGATCGTGGCCGGCATCGCCACCCCGGTTCTGTGGAACACCGAAAGGCAGCATCACGAATCCCTGGTGCAATGGGTGATGCTTCCGCTGCAGATCGGCGCGCTATGGTATGCGGTGCGATACGGACTGGTGATGGCGGCGGTGACGGCCTGCCTCGCTCTGGTGGCGCGCAGCACCGTGTTCACGTTGATCGCCGCTCGCGCGACCGGCCTTTCGTTGCGGCGACTGGCGGCGAAGGTGGCTCTGGGCGCGCTGCTGACCTTGCTGGGGATGTCCGTTTCCTGGATGGTATCCGCGGTGCTTCAGAGCCGGATTCTGCTGCTGGCGCTGCTGCTGCCTACGCTGCTCGGAATTCTTGCCGTGCTCGGAATGCTGCTGGCGGTTCCGAAGATCCTGGCGCCCGACGAGTGGGCGTTGATCGTGGCCCTGCTTCCCGGGCGTGTGCGGGGATGGATCGAACGGTATCTGGCTCGCCGTCTGCCGGGTCTGGACGGAGAGATCGGCGGTGACGCCGGGCCCCTGTCGCGCAGGGAGCAGGCGTGAAGCCGGCGCGCAGATTCGAGCGGTGGTCCGAGACGGCCGTTGCCTGGCTCATACCGCTGCTGATCCTGACCGAGACGGCGCTGCTGATCGCCCTGCCGGCGACGGAGGAGAGCGCCAGGGTCCCGGTATCCGAGGCCGTGATCTCGCCGGCGGCGCTGTGGATCGGCAGGGCGACCGCGCTGTCGATCGTGTCGATTCTGCTGATCAGCCTGCCCTCTCGGCTGGCGGCCGCGCATCGGTCCTACCGCCCGGTGGCGATCGGATACCTGCTGCTCTGGACGTTCGGGTTGCTGCTGCCGGCGCTCGCCTCCGGGCTGGGTTCCCGCCCGTATGCGTACCTGTATCCATTGATCGTGTGTCTGCTGTTCGCAACCGCTTCCCGGGAGGGATACGAACGGGCGCTGAACGTTCTCACCTGGGTCGTGTTGCCGCTGACCCTCGGCAGCCTGATGCTGTATTTCGTCAAGCCGGAATGGGTCGCCGATGTCTATTACGAGGAAGGGATAGGCGCTTCGTTTCCTCGTCTCTTCGGCTTCACGCAGCAGGCCAACCTGCTGGGGGCGACGCTTCTTCCATGGTTGCTGGTGCTGCTGCGGCAATCGGCCATGCGCCCGCTGCTGCGCAATGCCGCGCTGGCCGTCGGCATCCTGGCGCTGCTGGCCAGCCAGTCGAAGACCTCGATCATCGCGCTGGCCGTGTGCGGTGCGTATCTGATCCTGTTCACATGGCCGCAGCGGATTCGGCGCCTGATCATCCCGTTCTCGGTGCTGGCTGCGTCGATGGCGGCAGGGGGCTTGCTGCTCGCGATGGCGCTCGACCTGCTGCCGCGGCTGACGGCCGACGAAGCCGCGCTCATTTCCTCCGGAACCGGCCGGAACATCATCTGGGATATCGCTCTGCGGGTATGGAGCGCCAACCCGGTCCTCGGCTACGGTCCTGATCTGTTCGTCGACGGTGCGTTCTTCTCGGTGCCCGAGATGCGCACCGTGGCCCACGCACACAATCAGTTCATCGACCTGCTCGCGCGATCGGGCCTGCTCGGACTGCTGTCGCTGATCGTCATGCTGGGCATCCTGATCCGCGGCCTGTGGAGGATCGACCCCGCCCAGCGGCCGCTCGGAATCGCGCTGATGGCTGCGCTGCTGATTCAGTCGGCCACGGAAACGCCGATCTCGCTGGCCGGAAACACGCTGCTGGCCATCGACTTCTGGCTGCTGCTGGGCTTCGTGTCGTCCCACGCCTGTGCTGCCCCCCGATCGTCAAAGGCTTCGACAGCACGAATCGACGACGGAGGTTCGGTCGGTACGATGGCCGTTTCCGCTCATGATGCACGCGCCTGATCGCGGGACGCGGCCGCATGTGCTGCCGGTTGCACAACAAGGCGGTGGCGACATGCGACTCTGTTCCGTCGTCGTTCCGGTCTTCAACAAGGAAGCCTACGTGCGCGCCGCGCTCGCCTCGGCCTGCGCGCAGACGCATCGGGCACTCGAGATCATCGTGATCGACGACGGCTCCGTCGACCGGTCGCTGGAGCAGGCCCGCTCGGTCGAGGATCCGAGAATCCGCATCTTCTCCCAACGCAATGCCGGAGTGGCCGAAGCCCGCAATCGCGGGGTCGAGTCGGTGCGGGGCGAGTTCATCTTCTTCCTCGATGCCGACGATGTCTGGCATCCGCAGTTCGTCTCGAGCGCACTGCGGGTGTTCGATACGTTCGATGACGTGGTGCTGGTCGGAGCGGACGTGGCCTGGACCACGGATGCATCCGAGGAGCCGCTTCGAGCGCCGCCGATTGCCCAGGTCACGGCGCAGTTCGTCGACGACATGGCGGAATTCTGGCTGGCCAACGGAGGTCAGGGCTTCTGCCCTTGGACCACGGCGTTGCGCGCCGGTGCAAGGCGGGCATTCAGCCCGCTGTTTCCCGCCGGCGTCAGCAACGGAGAGGATCTGCAGTTGTGGTTCCGGATCAATCGCGAAGGGCCGATCGCACTGATCCAGGAGCGCATGGCGGTTCTTCGTGCCGAGACGCCCAACAGCCTCACCGCATCGAACGCACGCAGTTCCGATGCACCGTTCCACATCGAGATGATGGAAGACTGCGTCCGGTCAGGTTCCCTGCGGGCGCCGCTTGCTTCGTCCTGGCGCCGCTTCGTCGCTCGGGACCATCTGGATCGTGCGCTTCGAATCGCCGAACGTGGCCACGAGGCGCGCGCACTACGCGTCGTGGCGGAACGGTGGGGCGATGCACGCTATGCGCGATGGTGGGGGATTCTGGCGCTCCTTCTGGTGCCGTCCGCGATGCGCAGGCATTCGAGGAGGCTCTGGGCCAGACTGCGCCGCAGATTCTATTGATGCCCCTTCGCGTAGGTCGACCTGGCGAGATAGCCTCTTTGCAGAATGGCCTCGGCGACCAGATCCGTCACGCGCCTCGAGCCCTCGGCATTCACGTGCGGGACATCCCACCAGTAGCGCGCGTCGTTCAACGCCGGCTTCGCATTGATCAGATCCACCTTCGAGGAAAAGACTTCGCGATAGGCAGGCGGTTCATCCGGGCCGCCGTAGCGGGGCAGGTAGACCAGGACCACTCCCGTTTCCTTGGATCGGGCGAGGTCGATGATCCGATTCATCATCAGGCGCGGGAATCGATACTCCAGTTCGCGAAGCCGGTCCTGAAGGAACGGGATCCGCTTGTAGGCCGGCGGCGTGTCACGCGCCAACTGGTCCTTGAGAAGGTTCTCCATGTGTTCGACGGAATGCGACTGATTCCTGTCGCGCACCACGCCATCTTCCGTCGTGATGCTCTCGCCGTGATCCAGGTTCGACCCCTTGTATCGGGTGATGTCGAAAAGACCGTCGGGCGATGCGATCTTCGCCAGCATGCTCCGCCCGAACAGGTCGATCTGCCTGCCGGGCAGCCGGATGAGGTCGTCGAAGTATCGCAGGTTGATGATGAGCGGAGCAAGAACGATGTCCTCGGTGTCGGCGAGGTACATGAAAGCCGGGTGCGGTCGTCGCTCCTCGGATTCGGTTATTTCGAGCACCAGCAGGCCGACGCGTCGATTCTCGAGCAGCTCCTTGGCAACCGCATAGTGCATGTTGTTGCCGGTCCTGACGATATGCAGATTGGCCGCCTTCGCATCCAGACCGCCTTCGGCCAGCTTCTGTTCGAGACGACGACTCTGTATCGACAGGCCGGTTCGCGAGGTGCCGATGAAGGCGATATCGATCGGGGCGGGATCGAAATGTATTCGTTCGTAGATCCAGTCCGCGGTGGGCGCCTGCTGGTCGATCAGCGCCTTGTAGCGCAGGTACTTGTCATGCGGCAAGGCTGTGACCAGCACGAGAAGGGCTGCCGCCGTCGCGATGATCGTGCCGACGAACCTCGAACAATGGCGCCAGCTCACTCGCCGGCCCTCAGAAATTGAAGTAGATGAAGATGGACGGCCGCCAGATGAAGGCCAGACAGAGCGCGAGCACGCTGCCGCAGGCGAGTGCGGTCGGAACGTTCACGCCGAGCATCCGATCCGCGCCGAGGAATGCCGATGAACCGCGCCATCTGATCGGCGCGAGCGGATCGTCGTCGTACCGCACCAGCTTCTGAGTGTTGGGTGCGAAGAGCGCGATGAGCGCAGCGGCCAGCAGCACGGGCACGGCAACCGGATCCGGGGCCATCGCTGTCGCAGCGGGATCCGCATGGACCAGCGCGCGCAGGACGGCGATCGCTCCGTCCAGGCTGGCGGATCGAAAGAAGACCCATCCGATCATCACCAGCAGCAACGTCGCCCCCTGCTTCAGTGCACGCACCGATGAACGGTCGTCCCGAAGCCGCCCCGGCACGGCCTTCCGGATCAGATGATTGGAGACGATGTAGAACCCGTGGAGCGCACCCCAGACCACGAAGGTCAATCCGGCGCCATGCCAGACGCCGCCCAGCAGCATGGTGACGAACACGTTGCGCAATCTGGCCAGCTCCCCGTCCCGGTTGCCCCCCAGCGGGATGTACACGTAGTCGCGCAGCCAGGTGGAAAGCGTGATGTGCCACCGGCGCCAGAAGTCGATGATCGAGGTCGATTTGTAGGGCGAATCGAAATTGATCGGCAGCTTCAGGCCGAACATCAGCGCAAGGCCGATGGCCATGTCGGAGTAGCCCGAGAAGTCGAAGTAGATCTGAAGCGTATAGGCGATCGTTCCGGTCCATGCCAGGGCTGTTCCGATCGCCGCGCCGCCGTCCGCTGCGTTGAATACGAGATCGGCCGTCCCTGCCAGGTTGTCCGCGAGCAATACCTTCTTTCCCAGCCCGATGATGAATACCGTGCAGCCCACGGCGACCATGGCGGGGTCGAGCGCCCGGTGTCCCAGCCTGTCGAACTGGGATCGGACCCGAGCATGATGGATGATGGGGCCGGCAACGAGATGCGGAAAAATCGTCACGAAGAGGGCATAAGTCAGCAGATTCCGCTCGCTCGATCGGGACCGGAGGCAGTCGACCAGATAGGCGATCTGCGTGAACGTGAAGAATGATATTCCGACCGGCAGCGCAATATCGTGGAGCGCCATGTCATGACCGGTCGCCTTCGCAATATTGTCGACGAAGAAATTGAAGTATTTGAAGTAACCGAGAATGACCAGATCGGCTGCGATGCCCAGCGCGACGGCCATTCGGGCTTTGCCGGGGGAGCCGCTTCGGGCTGCCTGCGAGACCAGGAAATTCAGAAGGATCGAGCCCAGCAGCAGAGCGAAATTGAACACTCCGGAGGTCAGATAGAACGTGAGCGAGGCGATCACCAGCACCGGAACCGACCATTGCATCTTTCCGAGCGATCGTGCGCCGTAGAACGCGAGAAGCGTCAACGGCAGAAAGACGAAAAGGAAAATATAGGAGTTAAAGAGCACCTGTAGTGTGCCGACCGGAACTCGGAAATCCGGCGTCGAAAACGCATGAGTCGGAAAATGCTTCAGCAGGGCGCAATTTCACATTTGTTAAGGTCTGTGACTCAAGTATTCGGCTGAAGCTGCTGCAACGGGAGGTCGATTAAATTCGTCTATGTTCCCAGTTTATCATCGTATAAGTCGCCGGCAGTATTCTGCTTAACAGTTGGCGAAGATGACATGAGAATGTATTCGAAGCGATCGGGCTGCTCTGTGGTTTCATCGTGGGTGGGCATTGCTATCGGAGTCGTCGTGTGTGCGGCGCCGGGGTCGGCATCGGCGCGTCCGGATGAGGCACCTGGACCCCCACCGACATTCGTCTGGCGCGCGCTGCCGGTCGGTGCGGGTGGCTGGATAACCGGAATCGAGGTCGATCCGAGCGGCACCACCTGGCTGGCGCGCACGGACACCTATGGCGCATATCGCTGGGATTCGGAACGCAGCCGCTGGCTGCAGATCGTCAATAGCGACGCGCTGGGATCGGACCCGTCGATCACGACGGCGCCGCTCGGCGTCGGTGTCGAATCGCTGGCGGTCGCGCCCGGGCAGCCGAACCGGGTGTACATGGCTTTCGCCGGCGCGGTCTGGCGCAGTGACGATGGTGCGAGGCATTTCGTGCGTACCGCGTTGTCCGGCCTTCGGATCGACGCGAACGGCCCGGGGCGTACGCGTGGCGAGCGGCTGGCGGTCTCTCGCCTGCAGCCGGACGTCGTGCTGTATGGCGCACCCGCATCGGGCCTGATGCGCACCACCGACGGCGGTCGCCGCTGGCAGCGCGTGGCGTCCGTCGACGTCGGAAGCCGGGCGGACGTTCTGATCTGGGCCGATCCGGCCAGACCGGGGCGGATGATCGCGTTCGTGGACGGAGGAGAGGTCTACGAATCGGCGGACGACGGTGAGAGTTTTCGCCCGCTCGGTCGGTCGCCGCGACCGGCATCGATTCATCGGGCCACGTTCGTACCGGACGGCGGGCTGCTGGCCGCCGCGCCGGACGGTTTGTGGCTTCTTGCCGGGGACACATGGCGCCGCCTCGAAGGCGCATCGAGGCATCGCTGGGCGGCCGTCGCCATCAACCCTCGAAGCGGCGCGTACTATGCGATCACCGAGGGCGGTGGCGTGTTCCGTTCGGTCGATCGAGGGGCACGCTGGCAGTCGGTCGCCACCGCCACGGCGACCGAGCCGGGCGACGTACCGTGGCTGGCCTGGAAGGACAATGCCTGGCTCAGCATCGCCACCGCGCGGTTCGATCCCCTGGTGCCCGACAGACTGTGGATCGCCGAGGGCAGTGGCGTCTGGTACGCAGACCTGAACGAGAACGCGCGGAATCTGACCTGGCAAAGCCGGGCGCGCGGCATCGAGCAGCTCGTGGCCACCGACGTGCGCGTCATGCATGACCGCAGCGTCGTGCTGTCTGCCTGGGATTTCGGTATCCACCGCAAGTCGGCTCATGAACTGAATGATTACTCGACCCGTTTTGGACCGAGCCGTCGTTTCAACAGCGCGTGGCACCTGGATCTGAGCCCTGCCGACCCACGTTTCGTCGTGGCGAGCGTGGCCGACCACCGCCAATGCTGCGCCGGGGACGGGCAATCCGTCATGTCGGGATGGAGCATCGATGGCGGCAGGACGTGGACCCGGTTTGCTTCGCTGCCTGCCGATCCCTCGCGTCCAGCCCGGAGAGTGGCCTTCGGGAACATCGCCGTATCCGCGGGTTCCACGGACAACATGGTGTGGCTTCCCGCGGACGACATGACCCCGTGGTACACCAGGGATCGCGGTCGTACGTGGACGCAGGTCACGCTGCGGCCGGGGCGCGGCGCAGAGCCGGGCTCTTACGCGGCCTTTTATCTCAGGCGCGTAGCGATGATCGCCGACCCGGTGCTCAGGTCCACGTTCTACTACCTGCATTCGGGTGCCCACGGTTCGGATGATCTGGCGGGCATCTGGCGCAGCGATGATGGCGGCGTCGGCTGGGAGCGGTTGCATGAAGGCAGCCCGGCCCCTCACTCGATGTACAACGCGCGGCTCGCAGCGGTGCCGGGCGTGGCCGGCGACCTCTATTTCACGCCGGGCCCGCTCGATGGACTGCCGGCGCGCCTGCTCCACAGCCGCAACGGCGGCCGGGCCTGGGCAGAGGTACCCGATGTTCTGGATGTGTCCGCCATCGGCTTCGACCGCAATCTGCCCGTCGGTCACGCGTCCGATGTGTATATCGCAGGTCGCGTCAGAGGCCGATACGGCATCTGGCAGGGGCGCCCCGCCGGCGGGCCGGTTTCATGGCGGATGATCGGACGCTTTCCTGCCGGGTCGCTGGACCGCGTCAACGCCATCGATGTCGACCGTACGGATCCCCTGCGTCCCAGGGTCTACCTGGCGATGTCGGGGTCGGGCTGGGTCATTGGTGAGGCAGCGGCCTGCGCTGCCAGGCCGTATCGCTCTGAAGATACTGACGAGTGCTTTCTCGTAAGACCATAGATTCTCGTTCGGACGCTACCCACCTATGACGATCCAGACCAGGCACCCGGCGCAGCAGACGTCGATGCGAGGTTTTCTTGAAAGGGAGCGCTGCCCCGTTTGCGACGCCGCCGGCAGGCGGCAGCTCTATGCCGGCGACTACACGGCTTCGCCGATTCGCGACTACCTCGACATGTTCTATCGTCACCAGGGCGGCGTGGACATCGCTGCATTGCAGGGCTTGCAGTTCGTTCTCGATCGCTGCCTCGGCTGCGAGCTGGTGTACCAGCGCTACGTGCCGGGGGACGAGGTGGCGTACCAGCTCTACGAAGTGTGGATCGATCCGCAGAAGGCGCTGGCCAACCGGCCTGCCGAGACGGGGTTCAGATTCTTCGACGATCTGAGTCGGCAGATCACCGCGATCATCCGGCACTTCGATCGTGAGCCGCGCGAGCTCGAACTGCTCGACTTCGGGATGGGTTGGGGAGACTGGTGTCATATGGCCAGAGCGTTCGGATGCGCGGCCAGCGGCATGGATCTGTCACCGGCCCGGATCGCGCATGCGAAGGCCCGGGGAATTCCGGTGCTGGCCTGGGATGACCTGTCGATTCGGCGGTTCGATTTCATCAACGCCGAACAGGTCTTCGAGCATCTGACGGATCCCGTTGCCGTCCTGCGGCACCTGGCCGGTGCGCTGAAGCCGGGCGGGCTGCTTCGCATATGCGTGCCGGATGGTCATGACATCGAGCAGCGGCTGAAGGCGGCGGATTGGATGGCGGGACCGGACAGCCCGAAGTCACTGATGAGCGTGGCGCCGCTGGAGCACATCAATACCTTCTCCTATCGGTCGCTGGTCGATCTTGCCGCGGCGGCGGGCCTGGTTGAAACGCGCCTGCGGCCTTCCCGCCGCTCGCGCGATGCGATTCTGGGTCTGACCCTGCGGGATGTCGCGCAGCCGGTGCGCCGGGCGGCGCAGTGGCTGCGCACCGGCCGCCGGGCGGGGGGGACCGAACTGGTCTTCGAGCGTGGCACTCCTGGTTGACAATCGGCTCTGCAGGATCCGCAGGTGCTGCTGACCACCCGCAGGTTCGATGCCCGCCATGCGCTGGACATCGGCTTCGTTCAACGGATCGTCGAGCCGGCGCATTGGGATGAAGTCGTCGCCGAGGCCACGGAGTCGGCGATGACGCTTGCCCCGGAGACGGTGGCTGAACTGCTGCAGATCACCACCCCTGACACCCGCGAAGCCGACTTCGCGGCGCTGATGCGCACGGCGGGCCGGCCGGGATTGCGCGACCGGATTCGCAGTTACCGGGAGGCGTTGCGCGGCGGCAGTGGGCGGTGAGATTCCATAGGCCGGCGGCCGAAGCGTCCCGGATCGCAAGCCTTCAGCCCTGCATCCTCTTCCCGCCCCGACAGAAGCCGCGCGACCCACAGCGCGGTGCGCGCGGCGCCGGCCAGTCCGACATGGCCGTGGCCGAATGCATGGATGACGTCGGCGCTCGCGCTGGCGTGGCCGATGCAGGGAATGCCGTCCGGCATGCTGGGCCTGCAGCCGAGCCAGTAGCGGGTGGGCGGCTGCGGAATGTCTCTCGGCAGCTCGGGAAACATGTCGAGCAGGTGGTCGCGCAGGATCTGCGCGCGGCCCCAGTCGGGCGCCGCGTCGATCGCTGCGATCTCCACCTGTCCCGCGACGCGCAGGCCGGTTTCCATCCTGTTGACCACCAGCTTGCGGTCGGATGCCATGATCGTTTCCCGCGGTCCGCCGGGCAGGTCCAGCGTCGCGTGATAGCCGCGTTCGGCCGCCAGCGGCAGCCGGTCGCCGGCCTGGGCGGCCAGCGCTGCCGAGCGCACGCCGGCGGCGATGACGGCGGCGTCGCATTCGATCCGCCGTCCGTCGTGCAGGTGAACGGCCCGTAAGCGTCCGCCGGTGATCTCGAGGCTGTTCGCCGCGGCTTCGATCCAGGCGGCACCGGATTCGCGCGCGTGCGCTGCCAGCGCGGCGACGTAGCGCCCCGGGTTGTGGCAGCGCCCGGCCTCGTTCACACGTACGGCGAAGCGATAGCGGGAGTCCAGCGCCGGTTCGCGGCGGCGCAGCGCCTGTTCGTCGAGCTCGTCCCAGGTCACGCCCAGCTCGCGGCGGATGCGCCACGACGGCGCCTCCGATTCGAAGTGGGCGCGCGACGGATACACGTGCAGCACGCCGGAGGGCGAGATCAGCTCGGCGACGCCGGCTCGCCGCGCGAGCTGCAGGTGGAGCTGCGGCGCGTCGCGCAGGAGCGGGCGCAGCGCCGAAGCGATCGCGCGCACGCGTTCGTGCGTCCAGGCGGCGGCCAGGTGGCGCAGCAGCCAGGGGGCGGCGCGCGGCAGATGGCGCCATCGGATCGCAAGCGGGCCCAGCGGATCGAGCAGGTAGCCGGGGATGTCCTTCCACATTCCCGGGCCGGACGGGGGAATGATCGAGTGCGACGACAGCCAGCCGGCATTGCCGTAGCTGGCCGCCTGCTCGCCGCCCGCCGGGCCCGGATCGACGAGGGTCACGCGCAAGCCGGCGGCGAGCGCCTCGACGGCGCTGGCAGCGCCGATGACCCCGGCCCCGATGATCACTGCATGCCGCACACCTGTTCTCCGGCGGTCCGCCGACGAGCGTTGACAAGCATCGCCGGAAGAATATTATTCACTTTATTATCATATCGTGCATCATCGGAATCGGATGTCGACGCCAGCATCAGAGACCCAGGCGATCCGCCGCACCGGCAGGCAGGCGCTGACCTCGGTCGAGATCTACGACCGGCTGCGCCAGATGGCCCGCACGTTCCGGTTCAAGCCCGGCGAGCGCATCAACGAGATCGAGCTGTCGAAGGCGCTGGCCGTCAGCCGCACGCCGCTGCGCGAGGTGCTGAACCAGTTGATGGTCGAAGGTTTCGTCACGCGGCATGCGAACAAGGGGTTCGTCGGTCGCGCGCTGGATCCGCAGCAGGTTTTCGAGCTGTACGAGTTCCGGCAGGGGCTGGAGGTCAACATCGCGCGGCTCGCCTGTGCGCGGGCGACCGACGGGGAGATCGGTGAGCTGGAGGCGTTCGTGCAGTCGTCCACCGATGTCTCGGAGGACGAGTACGCGACGCGTCTGCTGGCGCTCGACGAAGAGTTCCACATGCGGCTGGCGCGCATGGCGCGCAACGGCGAGTACCTGCGCACGCTTGAGAACCTGAATGCGCGGATCTACTACGTCCGGTGGATCGACATGCGGCGCGGCCGCCGCAAGCACACGCAGGCCGAGCACATGCGCATCGCCCGGGCGCTGCGCGCGCGCAACGAGGCACGGATGGTCGGGCTGATGTCGGCGCACATCGGGCAGCGGCTCGATCAGATCGTGGAGAACATCAAGACCGGCTTCGCGGAGATCTACATGCGGCCGGACGCGCTCACTACCTGAGGATCGAGACATGAGCAAGGTCAGCGGTGCGCAGGCGATGGTGCAGATGCTGCGTCTGCACGGCGTTTCGCACGTGTTCGGACTGTGCGGCGACACGAGCCTGCCGTTCTACGACGCGTTGGCTCGTCACGGGGACGGCATCCGTCACGTGCTGACGCGCGACGAGCGTTCGGCCGCCTACATGGCGGACGGCTATGCGCGCGTGACCGGCAGGGTGGGTGTCTGCGAGGGGCCGAGCGGCGGCGGTGCG